>CAZVYI010000053.1:0-11774 GCA_964631755.1 uncultured Sphingobacterium sp.
AGTTAAATATGATATTGGTAATATGTATGGAATTAAAAAAATGCATCTCCAAGTAACAAGTATCTCGGGCGGAATTGTACTCAAAAAAGATATCCCTTATCAATCTGGTACAGCCGACCTCAGCCGCTTGCCCGCTGGCACTTATGTACTTACAATTACAAGTGGCGACAATAAATACCAATCAACTAAAAAGATTATCAAAAACTAAAAATGCTGTAAATCAGCTTTTCATCTATGTTTTGGATTGGAAAAGCAATTGGCATCTTACTTCATCCTCTATTATGGATACTTGCTTTCATTGTGTTGGCTACCTTCACAAAACATGAAAGAAGAAAATCAACTTTCTTATTTGCATCTTTTATAGCATTGCTTTTTTTCTCCAATACTTGGATTATAACAAATTTAATGCTGCCTTTTCATGATCCACCAAATCCCATGCAGGATACAGAAAGTTATGAAACAGGAATTCTATTGGGAGGAATAACGAGTTACGACAGAAAAAGTAAAGAAGGCTATTTCAATATTTCTTCAGATCGTTTCATACAAACTGCATTGCTGTATAAAAAAGGGCATATCAAAAAGATTCTGGTTTCAGGTGGACAAAATGGTATAATCAAAGAGGATAACTTTTCAGAAGCTGACTTTATCAAGAAAAATCTTATCAATATTGGAATCCCTTCACAAGATATTTTAATTGAAGAAGAATCAAGAAATACAATTGAAAATGCAGCTTTCTGCAAATCAATCCTCAAGGCAAATGGACTTGACAACAATAAAACAATAGTCTTGGTTACATCTGCATTCCACATGCAAAGAGCCAGAGCGATATTTGAAAATCATGGATTCAAAATCAGAACATTCCCTTGTGCCATTAGCATCTTACCTGGTGCAAGTAAATTCAAACCAGAGCACCTCATTCCATCAACAAAAGCAATGGATTGGTGGCAGACCTTCTTAAAAGAATTAGCAGGCCGCTTTTATTTCTCTATCAGCAATTAAAGTTTTCCTTTGATAAATTGCGCCAGTCCTTCAATTGGAATTCTCTCCTGCTGCATGGTATCGCGATACCTGATGGTAACCGTCCTGTCTTCCTTGGTTTGATGATCAATGGTAACACAGAATGGAGTCCCTAATGCATCCATTCTTCTGTAACGCTTACCAATTGTATCTTTCTCCTCATAGAAACAATAAAACTCATTTCTGCAACTCGCCATAATTTCTTTTGCAATTTCAGGAAGTCCTTCTTTCTTCAACAGTGGCAAAACTGCAAGTTTTATTGGAGCAATTTTTGCTGGTATTTTCAATACTACTCTGCTGTCTTCACTGCCATCTTCTTTGTTCCACTTCTCTTCCTGGTAAGCATGGCATAAAGTCAGCAAGAACATCCTATCAAGACCAATCGATGTTTCTATTACATATGGCACATAATTTTGATTGATCTCGGGATCAAAATACTGTAGTTTTTTACCGCTGTATTGCTGATGACTCTTTAGATCAAAATCAGTTCTGCTGTGAATTCCTTCCACCTCTTTCCAACCAATTGGAAAAGCATATTCAATATCAACAGCAGCATCTGCATAATGAGCCAATTTCACGTGATCATGGTATCGATAATTTTCTGGCGAGAAACCCAATGAAGTATGCCACTTCATACGCTCCTCTTTCCAGTAAGCATACCATTCTTGTTGTGTACCAGGGCGCACAAAAAATTGCATCTCCATCTGCTCAAATTCTCGCATACGGAAGATGAACTGACGAGCAACAATTTCATTTCGGAATGCCTTACCTACTTGGGCAATACCGAAAGGGATTTTCATCCTAGCGGTTTTTTGTACATTGAGAAAATTGACAAAAATACCTTGTGCTGTTTCTGGTCTTAGATAAATTTCACTTGCCTCTTCTGCAACAGAACCCAATTGGGTGGAAAACATCAGGTTAAACTGACGCACTTCCGTCCAGTTGCATGTATTGCTTAAACTACACTTGATTTTATGTTCATCAATCAATTGCTTGAGCCCGGCAAAATCATTGTCAGCCAAAAGCTTCTCCATGGTCTGTAACAACTTCTCAGCTTCGGCATCTTTTCCTTCTTTCACCAAAACATCCGCAGTTGCCTCAATCAAATGATCTACACGGTAGCGTTTCTTGGAATCTTTGTTATCGATCATAGGGTCGCTGAAATTATCAACGTGCCCTGATGCTTTCCATGTGGTAGGATGCATGAAAATAGCTGCATCAATACCTACAATGTTATCGTGCATACGGGTCATGGCATTCCACCATGATTCCCTGATATTTTTTTTCAACTCACTGCCCCATGGTCCGTAATCATAAACTGCACTTAACCCGTCGTAGATTTCACTGGATTGAAAGACAAACCCGTACTCTTTGGCATGTGATATAATTGCCTGAAATTTATTTGCGTCATTGATTACCATAGGCCGCAAAGATAATAAATCGATGTGATGGGTTAACCCAGAACTTGAATTATAGAAAAAGACTATTTCAGTTTCTCATTTTGCTGATGACGATCTGCATCCCGGTTTGTCTTTTTTTCAATATTTTGTTGCAAGGCAGTTGTAAGGTCTATTCCCGTCTGATTGGCCAAACAAATAAGTACCCATAGCACATCAGCCATTTCATCTGCCAAAGTATCGGCAGATTCATTTTTCTTAAAGGATTGGTCGCCATACTTTCTGGCCATGATTCTTGCCAATTCACCCACCTCCTCAGTTAGAATAGCCATATTGGTCAATTCGTTAAAATAACGGACACCTATGGTTTTTATCCAATTGTCTACCTGCAATTGTGCCTCTTGAATTGTCATTACTCTTTGTTTTTTGTATCAATAATAATGGTAACTGGACCATCATTGAGCAGATCTACTTTCATATCTGCACCAAAAATTCCAGTCTGCACCTTTTTACCCAGATCCGTTTCTAATTGTTGCTTCAATTGTTCATACAATGGTATAGCAACATCTGGCTTTGATGCTTTGATGTAAGATGGGCGGTTCCCTTTCTTCGTAGATGCATGCAATGTAAACTGACTCACCAGGAGCAGCTCACCTTCAATATCCTTTAAAGACAGATTCATGATTGCATTTTCATCATTGAAGATTCTCAGTTGAACCAGTTTTGCCGACAACCATTGTATATCCTCAAAATTGTCCACATCTTCAATTCCAACCAAGACCAACATTCCAATGCCAATATTGGCTACAAATGTTTGGTCGACTGTCACTGAAGCTCTTGTTACCCTTTGAACAATTACACGCATCAAGGAAAAAATTAATTGCTGTAAAAATAGGAAATGGAGACTGACTTACACAAAGACATTCCATAACCCTTAATTTTGACGAAAGAAAAAGAATTGGCAGGCATCAGACAACTTGCAAATCAGACCATTTGGTACGGACTCAGCAACATCGTGGGCAGGTTCATCAATTATTTACTGACCCCTATACTCACTTTTATTTATGCCTCAGCTGATTATGGAGACATTTCAATTCTGTTTGCGACAGCCGCCTTCCTGAATATCATTTTTACTTATGGAATGGAAACCTCTTATTTCCGGTTCACCCAAAAAGAGGAACAACAAAAAGTATTCAATACCACTTTCAGCATGTTGTTGATTACAACAACTGCCTTATTGGTATTGTTGCTTTTACCAATACAATACATTGCAGATACCATGAATCTCAGTAAGCATCCTGAATGGCTGGTGTATGTTGTGCTGATTGTTGCATTGGATACTTTTGCAGTCATCCCCTTCTCAAAATTGAGACAAGATGGTAAACCAAAGAAATTTGCTGCAATTAAGCTCTTGAATATACTCATCAATATGTTTTTCGTAATCTTCTTTCTTTATTTCTGTAAAGAAGATTTCGAGTCTGGAAAACAAAGTTTTTTTGCCTCTCTTTATAACCCCAGTATTGGTATTGGTTATGTTTTCATCGCTAACCTCATTGCCTCGGCGGCCACTTTATTACTGCTAGTCAAAGAATTCACTGGCTTCCAGATTAACCTCGACAAAAAATTACTCAAGGAAATATTCATCTATTCTACACCGCTGATCATTGTTGGTTTTGGTGGCATCATCAACGAGACAATCGACAGGTTTATGATTGTATTCCATTTTAACGGCACAGCAGAAGAAGCGAGATCTGCAAATGGTATTTACAGTGCCAATTATAAACTGGCAGTGCTGATTGTTTTGTTCATTCAAACATTTAGGATGGGTGCCGAACCTTTCTTTTTTAAACAATCTACTAAAGAAAATGCCAAAGCAACTTACGCAAAAATCATGCACTTCTTTATCATCGTTTGCAGTCTTTGTTTTCTTGGAGTTGTATTGTTTCTAGATATCTGGAAACACTTCATGGGCATTAATAAACATCCAGAATACTTGCAAGGATTATTTATTGTTCCCATTCTCATGTTGGCTAAAATATTTCTTGGTATTTATTATAATTTATCGGTTTGGTACAAACTTACCAACAAGACAATGGCAGGTGCCATTATTACTTTGATTGGTGCAATCCTTACAATATTGGTCAATTATTTATTGATTCCTCATCTAGGCTATCTGGCATGTGCTATTGCAACGGTAGTGTGTTATGGCAGCATGATGGTAATCAGTTTTATACAAGGCCAGAAACATTATCCCATCCCTTACGACATTAAAAACGGGTTCCTCTATATCGCACTTGCAATTCTCTTTTTTGGAATACACTATTCCTTACGCATGTTAGATACTGAGCTTTATACACTACACGCATTAGCTACTGTTCTTTTGTTCATCTATGGGTGGATTATTGTCAAAAGAGAGAGAAAAGAACTTGTAAAAATTCCAGTTTTAAATAGACTTTACAAATAGTCAAGCTACTCAGGCCTTCACAAAAGGATTGTGCTTTTTTTCATGTCCGATAGTAGTAGGCATACCATGACCTGAATAAACGATGGTATCATCGGGCAACGTATATAGTTTTTCCAATATGCTTTTGACCAGGGTATCCGGATTTGCCCCTGGCAAATCCGTTCTTCCTACACTTTCACGGAAAAGGACATCACCAGCTAAGACAAACCCTGAATTGGGACAATTAAAACTGATACTGGCAGGAGAATGTCCTGGCGTTTCTAAAATCTGGACAGTTTCACCTCCAAATGAGAAAGATGTATCACCCTGGATGGTGTGAATGGGACCAGCATAATTATCAAATGGCATATTCCACATCAACCCGCTCTCTGGCGCCCTGTCCAGAACCCTTTTCTCCCCTTCATGGATATGAAGCTCCAAACCATAGGTTTCATGGATGAATTTATTGCCAAAAACATGGTCCAAATGGCAATGTGTATTCCAAAGCTGCAGTGGAAGTAGCCCTTTTTTACTGATAAAATCAACCAAGAGATCCCTTTCATTGTCAAAATAGCATCCTGGATCAAAAATCAGGCAGTTTTTTTGGTCGTCGTACACCAGATAAGTGTTCTCCTGCAGGGGATTAAACTGGAAAATTTTAACGTTTAACATTGGTCAGATTTCTTGGTTAAATGCTTTAATTTTAGAGTTCACAAAGGTACCCAATTCATATTGAATCATCATCGAATGAGAAAATCAGTCTGCTCCATCATAGCCTTTGTATTTATTGCACTGCAAGTAACTGCGCAAGTAAGCACCGTAGAGTTTGGTAAAAACAGGGTTCAGTATAAAAAAATCAGCTGGAAATATTACCAAACCAGAAATTTCAATACTTACTATCATGAAGGGGGACTATCACTTGGAAAATTTGTTGCTCAGGTAGCGGAAGAAGAAATTGCTGCTGTAGAAGAATTTGTGGAATACGGACTTCAAAGAAGAGCAAACATCATTGTATACAATAGTTTCAATGAATTCAGACAATCAAATATCGGAATAGGAATAGATTGGCAAAACACAGGTGGTGTAACCAGATTGGTCAATAACAAAATGGTTGTTTACTACAACGGTAATCTCAATGAACTAAGAATCAGTATTCGCCAGGGCATTGCACAAGTACTGGTTCAAAATATGCTTTTCGGAGATGATTTGGGTGAATTTGCGAGTAACCAAGCCTTACTCGACTTGCCTAAATGGCTAACAGATGGATATGTTTCTTATGTTGGTGAAAATTGGAGTCCCGCTTTAGATGACGAATTGAAATCAGCATTGCTTTCTGGTAAGTACAAAACATTCTATCAGTTTGCTTTTGCTGAACCACAACTCGCTGGGCATTCTTTCTGGAGATTCATTGGTGAAAAATACAAGAAAGATAACATCACCTACTTTTTATACCTATCCCGGATTTATAAGAGCCTTAATGCTGCAAGCTTAAAAATAACCAAACAAAAGTTCAAAGATCTACTGCAAGAATTTATGCAAGTAGAAGCTGATAAATACCTTGATGATACCAGAGGGAGAAGAAATTTACCCAAAGGAAATGTAGTTGCTATAGAAGAAAAAAGCACCAGGGAAGATTTTTACAGCTTCCAAGCCAACCCAATTGCAAGAAACAATACCTATGCAATGGTGCAATACAGAAAAGGTATTTACAGAGTTGTATTTGAAGATCTTTCCGAAAAAAGAAAAATACTCCTTAAAGCAGGTATACTCAACTACCAGGATGAGCTCAACCCCAATTACCCCATTCTTGCATGGGATCCAAAAGGATCCAGATTGCTGGTTATTTATACCGAAGAAGGAAAGATTAAAATGTTTATTTATGATATCGTCTCCAGAATCAAAACAAATAAACAGACTTTAGACGAGTTTCAACAAATTCAGGATGCCAAGTTCATGCTCGACAACAACACACTAGTTTTGAGTGCGGCAAAAAATGGACAAACAGATATTTTTGTTTATAAAATCAATGAACGATCGATAGACCAAATCACCAATGATGTTTATGATGATCTTGATCCATCATTTGCTGCCTTTCCCAATAAAAATGGAATTTTATTCTCGTCTAACAGACCATCTGCCAATGCCATAAAATCAGATACTGCAATACCATCAAGAAATAACTTTAATATTTTCATGGTAGACAATTGGACAAAAAGCGAGTTCAGGCAGATTACCATGCTCACTAATCAGCCATATGGACAAGCAAGGTTTCCACTTCAGTACAATGTCAATCACTTCACATTTGTAAGTGATGCAAATGGTATAGGCAACCGGTATGCAGGATTTTTCACCACTAAAAGAGCTGGATTAGACACAATTTATAGCATAGGAGATGATGTGTTGAGAAATCCTGATAAAAAAGAACTGGACTCTACATTAAAAGCCTGGGAAAAATCTGCACCTGATTCTATAGGTTATATTTCAATTACCAACGACAGTACCTACGTTTTCCCAATAACCAATTACCAAAGTAGCTTACAGGAAACCAGAGGTTCAGGTGATAACAATCAAGTAAGTGAAGTTAGACAAGAAGGTGATCTTAAATTCCTTTACAAATTAAAGATCAATGAATCAGTCCTAACGAAACGCAATATCAATGCAAAGCCCACCGCCTACATCAAAGAATTGATGGAGGAAGAAAGAAAAAAGAAAGCAGGTGTTATACGCTATCAACAAGAAAATACTACTCCTGCACAGGGTGAAAAAAAATCAGTCCTTTTTCAAACTGAATTTGAAGAACAGGCAAAAGATGTCACCCCAATAATCCCAATTGAAGACCCTATAAATCAAAAAGAAGATGTGATCAAGAAAGCGAAACTTTTTGATTACAAGTTAAAATTTGGCTCTGATTATATTGTTTCAGGATTCAATAACTCAGTACTGGTAAACAGGTATCAGCCTTATGGCGGCGGTGCTGGACCAATTTACCTGGCGAATACTGATAACCTCAATGGTATACTGAGAATGGGTATCTCAGATTTGATGGAGGACAAAAAATTCATCGGTGGATTTCGACTGGCAACAAATTTGAGAGACAATGACTATCTCGCCTCATTCCAAAATTTAAAAAGAAGATTTGACTGGGGACTAACCTACTATAGAAGCAATCAAGAGTGGTATCCCATCTACGATTTTGATGATATAAAGTCGCAATTAAGAAACAGAATGGCCTCTAACCTGTTTCAGTTTAATGTAAGCTATCCTTTCAATGAAGTAAAAAGCATTAGGGCTTCATTGGGTTATAGAAGCGATAGGTCCATTATCTATTCAGACGCAAATTATACACCTTCCCTTAGCATGCCAGATACCGTGCTCAAATATGCACTGCTTAGACTTGAATATGTACACGATAACACCATCTATCCAACACTTAATATTTGGAATGGCCTGCGTTACAAAGTGTATACTGACATCAATTCACGACTGGTCAACAGAAAAACAAATGGCAGTTTCATGTTCAATGTGGGCGGTGACCTTCGTTACTATTATCCTATTTTCAGAAACTTCATATGGGCGGGAAGAGCTGCAGCAGATTTTTCATTTGGATCTGAAAAACTGATTTATTATCTGGGAGGTACTGACGGTTGGCTAACACCAAAATTCAACAATGGAGTTGTACCTGCACCAGATCAGGACTACGCCTACCAAACGCTGGCACTGAATTTGAGAGGACACAGACAAAATGTAGCCAACGGAAATAACAATATTGTCATCAACTCTGAATTCAGGCTTCCACTGTTATCAACTTTCATCAACAGACCCATCAACAATGCTTTTCTCAGAAACCTTCAAATCGTTCAGTTTACTGACTTAGGTGCGGCCTGGAATGGACAGTTTAGGCAGTTGAGCCGCCCTTCTGAAGTATTTGGCTTACCTCCAGTTCAGGTCATTCTTAAAACAGGTGGTGTAGGGCCGTTTGTGGGAGGATATGGGTTTGGAGCAAGAAGTACTTTACTTGGATACTTCCTTAGAGTAGATGCTGGATGGCCCATGGGAGGGTTTTTTGAAGGCAAACCCCTTTGGTATTTTTCTCTTGGCCTCGACTTCTAATTTACTTCTTGAATGATGGCGCTCCGTATTTTAGCTCCTTTAATTGAAGCTTATAACCACCTTGTCCATTTTTACGCTTTAGATAAACAACAAAAAGGTTATCGTATTCTGCGTCAGCAATTTCTTTTTTAGTTGGTTGAAGATCCAGTTCTTCAATCATTTTCAAAACAGTGTTGCTATGACCAACCACCAATGCATTTTCACCAGATTCTAATACTCGGTATAAAAATTTAGGCATTGTATCATGAGCATAGAGATCTATGGGTATCGAGAGTGCTTCTGACAAAGGCTTTGCTGTTGATACCGTCCTGGTTGTTTGAGTAGAATAGATATGCTTAATCTTTTTTCCCTTCAACGTTTTTGCCAAATCTACAGCGCGTTTTTCACCGTCGGGTGTTAATGGCGGATCAACTTTAGTAACATTTGATTTCTCGGCATGCCTAACAAAAAAGATTTTTGCACTGCTGCAAGAAATAAAAGAAATGAAAATGAATCCGATTAATAATGATTGAAAAGACTTCATTACACTGCGTTTGTTACTAAGTTACAATAATTGCACCTGAGATAAGGATGTTAATACTAAAATACTGGTGTTAAACCCACGTATTCATTCATAATGTGGGACCTACTTTTAACCGAAGTATCACAGTATCAGCGTGTTTAGTGAATTTCCTTTTTTAAGAATTCTGATTGCATTTCTGCCAGGCATGCTATGCAGTCCCGACTCCAATTATTTATGCATGGTGGCTCTGCTGATCAACTCGTTTTTTTTATTCGGCTTTGAAATCAATCATATGTTGGTAAAATGGAAATACAGAAAGGGACTGGGAATTCTTATTCACTTACAGATCTTTCTTCTGGGACTGAACGCAAACACATTCAAATCTGATCCTACACCTGCATTTTCACCAAATGAAGTTTATATTATCCATTTGGAAGAACTGGATAAACCAGGTAACAACTACAATCGATATAAAGCAAAATTATTTATCCAAAATCAAAATAGAATCAATAAGAACCCTAAACTCTATGTGTACGTCTCAACAAAAATCAACCAATTGATAACAGGCGATGTATTGATGACTTTTAGATCCCCTGCACAAATTCATTCTAATCACAACCCTGGTGGATTCAATTTTGAAGCATTTGCAAAAAGATCCGGTATAGAGCATACAATATATATCAACAATGTAGAAGAAGTCATCAGGCTTGGTCATCATCAACACATTATACGGGTAGTCTTAAGCAATTCTAGGAAATGGATTATTAAAACTGTTCAAACCGAAATCAAAAATCCGATTGAGTCTGGACTTACGGAAGCTTTACTGATTGGATACAAAGAAGATTTAGATCAAACATTACAAGAACACTATACAGAAACTGGAGTCTCGCACATTATTGCAGTTTCTGGAATGCACTTAGGGTTAATTTTTTATCTATTACAAGCTTTACTAAGCTTAATTGTTTCCAGAAATACTTCCAGATACATGAGCTTCTGTATCACCTTGCCCTTACTTTGGATTTTTGCCTTTGTTACTGGCGCATCGGCTTCAGTATTGAGAAGTGTATTGGTATTCACATTAATTCTACTGGGAAATCTTTTTAGAAAAAGACCGGGAAGCATCAATGTGTTACTGGCATCTGCTTTTTTTCTGCTTGTTATTGATCCTGGCATATTTCATGACATTGGTTTTCAGCTCAGCTATGCAGCTGTTTTATCAATTTTAATTTATGAACCTTTTATTTCAAAATGGATCTTTACCAATAACAAGGTACTTACCTATTTGTGGAACATGGTATCCATAACTCTGGCCGCACAAATACTTACAACACCAATTGTTTTGTTTCATTTCAAGCAATTTCCCCTGCTCTTCCTGATCACCAATATGGTGGCAGTCCCTTTATCCAGCATAGTCCTACTACTAGCCATAGCAGTCTGCGCAGCATCCTTTTTTTTATTACCAACTGCATTCCTAACATCAGCAATTCATATCTGTCTTACTTCGATGAACACATACATTGAAAAAATTACTGGTATCCACTTCAATTCAATGCAGACAACAACATCCCTAGCAACTTCTGTTTGCCTTTATGCGCTAATCATCACAGTTTCAATTGCCTCACTATACAAAAGCAACAACTCAATACTAGCTGTCTTGCTATCTATTAATACTCTTTTTACTATTTACACAATTGAGCAATACCAACTCTCAAAAACAAAACAGCTACTCTATTTGAATTTCAAAGGAGAAACCTGTATTATCCATCAACATGGAAAAAATGCTGTGCTGCTTGCCTCGTCCGGCTTTCTGAATAAACGACAGCAACTAAACAAACAATTGAAATCATTTAGAAATGTGCTGGGAATTGAGTATTGGGAAATACAGCCTCTACGAATCCAGCCAAACCTTATTGAGTATGCTACTCAGGGAAAGAGTAATAGATTGATAAACATGTCCTATTTAACACAGACAATTTCAAACTTAAAGCAACTACCAGTAGCGCTCACAGATTCTGTACTGCTGTTGGCAGATGGCTCAAACAAACTGTGGAAAATTAGGCAATGGGAAAAACAAGCACAAGAACTACATTTGCGACTTCATTCTATCCCGGAAAAGGGAGCCTTTATTATGCCCTGTCAACACCAATAGAAAAGACTTTAACAAACGCTCAATATGTATAAAAAAATTAGATCTGCGCTGATTTCTGTGTTTTAC
Organism: uncultured Sphingobacterium sp.; assembly: GCA_964631755.1. Lineage (GTDB taxonomy): Bacteria > Bacteroidota > Bacteroidia > Chitinophagales > Chitinophagaceae > Pollutibacter. The sequence continues at coordinate 11,685 of CAZVYI010000053.1, forward strand.
AAAGACGGACTTGAACCATTGGTGAAATTACTTCACCAACATGGTGTAACCATCTATTCTACTGGCGGAACACAGCAGTTCATTGAAAAA
>CAZVYI010000054.1:0-11652 GCA_964631755.1 uncultured Sphingobacterium sp.
GCCTGCAAAAAAGTTGTAGAAAGAATCGCAAAACGGGATCCAGAGAAAGCCAAGAATATTCAAATTGGCTTTTTGGCAATCGATAAGTTTGGTAATTATGGAGCATATGCCTTACAAAAAGGGTTCTCATACGCTGTTAAATCAGAAAAAGAAGAGATTGTAATACCTGGAGAAAGTTATTTTAATTAGTATGACTTACGAATTGGAAATCATTGGTTTCGATATTGCTTCCTGTAGTATTGCTCAAGCTATGGGGGCCACCAGAATTGAATTATGTGCCAATCCCACAGAAGGTGGCACTACCCCTTCACATGGAATGATTGAGCAAGCTAAAAAATCATGCTCAATCCCAGTTTTTCCAATCATCAGACCACGAGGAGGTGATTTTCTATACACCAAGGAAGAATTTGAGGCCATGAAAACAGATATAAAAACATGTTTATCAATTGGTTGTGAAGGAGTTGTGATCGGGATGCTGCTCCCAGATGGAAATGTAGATATTGAAAGAACTCAAGAACTTGTAGCTGCAGCTGACAAAATGGAGGTAACTTTCCATCGAGCATTTGACAGGGTTTCCAATCCATTTAAATCCTTGGAAAATATCATTACAATAGGCTGTAAACGAATACTTACAAGTGGTTTATATCAAACAGCGCTTGAGGGTAAAGATCTGCTAAAACAATTGGTTGATCAGGCTGCAGGCAGAATAAAAATCATGCCGGGATCTGGTGTAAGATCTAGCAATGTTGTTCATTTGGCAGCTGCAACTGGAGCAATGGCATTTCATAGTTCAGCCAGGACTTCAATCAATTCGAAAATGACCTACAGCAACCCAAATATGTCTGAAGATCTAAAACATGCAACCTTGGATGCCCAAGAGGTAAGAATGCTAAAAATGGAACTTGATCGATATTTTAGGAAGAAATCATGAGGAGTATATATCAATCAAAAATATTATTGACAGTTGCCGGAATATTATTGACCGGAGTGGTCTTTTTGTATTTCTTTACCGAAGATCCTATTGATTATAACGCCCAAGTCAAACCCATTTTAAACCAAAAATGCATTTCTTGCCATGGTGGTGTGAAGAAAAAAGGTGGTTTCAGTTTATTGTTCAGAGAGGAAGCCCTCTCTCCCACTGAATCTGGTAAACCCGCAATTATTCCAGGTGATGCAAAAAACAGTGAGTTTATAAAACGGCTGCATTCAACTGATCTGGAGGAGAGAATGCCTTATCAGGAAAACCCATTGTCTAAAGAGGAAACTGAGATCCTAACCAGGTGGATTGATGAAGGGGCAAAGTTTGAAACCCATTGGTCATATTTACCTGTAAAAGCTCCCACTGTTCCCAGCAAAGGATTTTTTGGTTGGTTCAAAAAGGAAAACGGAAATGAAATCGACAGGTACATTGATGAAAAACTTAAAAAACAAGATTTAGCAAGATCTCCACAGGCTGCTAAAGAAGTTCTGCTTCGCAGGGTTTCACTGGATTTAATCGGAATTCCAGCTTCAGAAAAGATCAAACAACAATTCCTAAACGATTCAACAGCCAAGGCCTATGAAAGGCTGGTGGATAGCCTTTTGGCCTCACCTAAGTTTGGTGAGCGATGGACTGCTTTATGGATGGATTTGGCCAGGTATGCTGATACAAAGGGGTACGAAAGAGATTACATCAGGTCAATTTGGCGTTACCGCGACTGGCTCATTAAAGCGTTTAATGATGATAAGCCCTATGATCAATTTTTAATTGAACAATTAGCTGGCGATTTACTCCCCAATCCCTCAGACGAGCAATTTATTGCCACAGCCTTTCATCGAAATACAATGAACAATGATGAAGGTGGTACAGATAATGAAGAGTTCAGAGTAGCCGCAATCCTGGATAGAATCAATACAACCTGGGAAGCACTCATGGGTACAAGCTTTGCCTGTGTGCAGTGCCACAGTCATCCATATGACCCATTTACCCATGAAGAATACTATAAGTTCATGGCATTTTTTAATGACTCAAGAGATGAAGACACACATGATGAATATCCGCTATTAAGAGAGTTTAGGAATAAGAGTAAGGAAGATTTTCAACAACTTGAAGCATGGTTAAAAAAATCAACCGACAAACAAACGAATGATTTTTTTTGGAGGTTGTTGAAAACGGGACAACAATGTATTAATAGTATAACTGTAGATTCCATGTATAATGCGGCATTGGAAGATACAAAGTCACTTCGCTTCAGAAAAAACTCATGGGCAAAATTTAGTCAACGTGACTGTACAGGTAAACCAACTTTGTTGATTAGACTCAATTCGTTTGTCAACAATGGAAGATTGATACTCTATGTTGATAATCCAAATTCAAAACCGGTTGCAACAGTTCAAATCAACAAATCCAAAAAAGAATGGGATTTATATACCATACAACTTGACCCTGCCTTAAAAGGAAAACACGACTTCTTTTTTAAGTATGAAAACCCTACACTCAAACTTGAAAAGGATTTTGGCCCACTTGTAGATTGGCTGGTTTTCACACCTTCATTTCCATCATCAACATCAAATGAAGGAATGAAATACTTCGAAACTTTTTTAAAGCTGTTGAATGAACCAGATGCAGAATTTACACCCATCATGTCTGATAACCCCATCTACATGAAGCGAAAAACTTTTGTTTTTGAAAGAGGAAACTGGATGATCAAAACTAAGGAAGTCGAACCTGGCATACCAGCACTTTTTGCAAACAACAAAGGAAATAAAGTTTCTTCCAGACTTGAACTTGCAAAATGGATGACGGATAAACAAAATCCTTTGACTGCCAGAACAATGGTCAACCGTTTATGGGAACAATTATTTGGACAAGGATTGGTTGAAACACTGGAAGACCTTGGATCTCAAGGGATTCCTCCAACACATCCTGAACTCTTAGATTATCTTGCATATACATTTATGGAAGATGACAATTGGAGCATTAAAAAAACATTGAAAAGAATTGTTTTATCAGAAACCTACAAACAAGGAAACATTACAACCAAAGATGCACTACAAAAAGATCCGCTTAATAAATATTATGCGAGAGCTCCTAGGGTGAGACTTACAGCAGAACAAATCAGGGATCAAGCTTTGGCAATAGCTGGAAACCTCAGTGAAAAAATGTATGGCCCTAGTGTCATGCCTTATCAGCCTGATGGAATATGGGCATCCCCCTATGATGGCAGAAGCTGGATAAAAAGTGAAGGCGAAGATCAATACAGAAGAGCTATCTATACGTACTGGAAAAGAACAGGCCCCTACCCTTCATTTATAAATTTTGATGGTACAGCAAGAGAAGTTTGTACAAGCAGAAGAATAAAAACCAATACCCCGTTGCAAGCGTTGACCTTATTGAATGATTCAACCTATTGGGACATTTCAGTACACTTTGCCAAACAATTGATGGAGGACCAACCTTTAGCAATAAAGGACAAGATCAGTAAAGGTTATAAGATAGCAACTGGAGTACCTATTAATGAAGTTAAAAACAGGATTCTTGAAAACCTGTATTTGAATACACTTCAAGAATTAAGCAGTGATAAAAAACGAATCGCTACAATGTTGTCTGACAGCACCTTAGAGAAACGAAGTGCAGAAATAGCAGCAATGGCGGTTGTGACCAATGCAATTTTAAATTTAGATGAAGTCATTACGAAAAACTAGACTTACGTTATGGCCAGAGAAAAAATACAGATTGAAGCGCAACATGCTGGACTGTCCTTTCAGACGAGAAGACATTTTTTAAAGCAATGCAGAACAGGAATGGGCATGATGGCATTGGGGTCATTTTTGGATAGTTGTAATTTATCTTCAAAAACAGATAATCCGCTTGCTTCAAATCCATTGATGGCAAAGGCTCCACATTTTGCAGGTAAAGCCAAGTCAGTCATTTTTCTTCATATGGCAGGAGCCCCATCTCAATTAGAGATGTTTGATTATAAACCTGAATTGCAAAAAATGGATGGGATGGATTGCCCTGAATCATTCATTAAAGGAAAAAAGTTTGCTTTTATCAGAGGTGTACCAAAGCTATTAGGGCCGCAAACCAAATTCAAACAATATGGTGAAAGTGGATTGTGGCTTTCAGATAATCTTCCTCATTTCAATCAGGTTATTGAAGATGTATCACTATTAAAAGCAGTAAACACCGATCAGTTCAATCATGCCCCTGCACAATTACTCATGCATTGTGGTACACCAAGATTGGGAAGACCAAGTATAGGTTCATGGGTTACCTATGGTTTAGGAACTGAGAACAGCAATTTGCCTGGATTTGTGGTACTGACATCTGGTGGAAGAAATCCTGATTCGGGAAAAAGTGTATGGGGAAGTGGATTTCTACCATCTGTTTACCAAGGAATACAATGCCGATCGGAAGGCGATCCAGTTTTATTTCTCAAAGACCCAAATGGATTTTCAAGAGACCTGAGAAAATCATCAATTGAAGCAATTAATAAAGTAAATGAGCTCTCCTATCAAGAATACAATGACCCTGAAATTCTTTCAAGAATTGCTCAATATGAAATGGCATTTAAAATGCAAGTAGCAGTCCCGGATGTTATGAGCATTGCTGATGAACCAGCATACATCCATGAAATGTATGGTACCAAACCAGGAGAAGAATCTTTTGCAAACAATGCATTACTGGCAAGAAAACTTGTAGAAAAAGGTGTTCGTTTTGTGCAATTGTTTGATTGGGGTTGGGACAGTCATGGTACTGACCCAGGTACTGCACTGGATATGGGATTTATAACAAAATCTATTGAAACTGACAAAGCTGTGACTGCCCTTCTATTGGACCTTAAACAAAGAGGGCTGCTTGATGAAACACTTGTGGTTTGGGGAGGAGAATTTGGTAGAACACCTATGCAGGAAAACAGAGACGGACTGCAAAACTATCATAAAGGAAGAGATCATCATGCGGATGCTTTCACCATGTGGATGGCAGGCGGTGGCATAAAAGGTGGATTCAGTTATGGAGAAACAGACCCTATAGGTTATAATGCAATTGATGGAAAAGTTTCAGTTTATGATATACAAGCAACAATTTTGAATCAATTGGGCTTTAATCATGAACAACTTACCTATCAATTTCAAGGAAGACAATTCAGGCTGACTGATGTCTTTGGCAAAGTGATTGAACCAGTTATTGCTTAATTGACTAATGTATAAACATGCTTGAATTCATAGGCAGATTACACCCAGTTATTGTCCATTTACCTATTGGTATTTTTATATTAGTCATCCTTCTTGAATTTGCATCATTTACACAAAAAAGAAAACATTGGGCAGAGAACATACAACCAATTATCATCATTGGATTTATGTTTTCATGTCTCTCTTTACTTACTGGATTGATACTTGCAGAAGAAGGTTCTAATAATGAAACTGATGTTAATCTTCATAAATGGACAGCTATCTTTACTACGCTCCTTTTTCTTTTCTATGCAACAACTAGAAATAAGATTATCAGAAATAAAATCCTACACACGGTAAGCTTAATCATTCTTTCCATTTTATTGTTGAGTACAGGTCATTTAGGTGGGACACTTACTCATGGTGATGATTTTCTGTCATTTGAAAATAAGGAAAAACCAATACAGACTACTGTAAATATCACTGACATCAATCAAGCTGAAATTTATAAAGATATTGTTCAGCCTACCTTAAATATGAAATGTGTACAATGCCATGGAGCCGATAAACAAAAAGGGAAATTAAGACTAGATGATTCAACCTGGTTGCTTGCTGGCGGAAAAAATGGAGCTGTAATTAATCTCCAAAAGCCCGAACAAAGTGAATTGCTCAAAAGAATTCTATTGGAATTAAACAATGAACATCATATGCCACCAAAAGGAAAAGAACAATTAACTGACTTTGAACAAACTTTATTTCAGTGGTGGATCATGTCAGGTTCAACATTCCGTCAGAAAGTTGAAAACATAGAGGCTGAAGAAAAAGTCAAAAAGGCTTTAATTGCATTCAAAGATTATCACAAGAAAGAAAAACTAATAACCAAAAGAGATGATGTTTTACCAATTACAACAGACATAAAGTTAGAATTGGAAAAAGCAGGATGGGTTATTTCTGAAATTTCAAAAGAGGATCACCATTTGAGAGCTGTAGGTTTTAATTTAGAAAAACCACTAAATGTTGCTTTTGAAAAACTTTTATTAATCGAACAACAATTGGTAGAATTAAAGTTGAGTTCAAGTGGTATTGAAGATCAGCATTTGGAGAAAATAGGATTATTTTCAAAACTTGAAAAACTTTGGTTAGATGGTAATGAGTTAACAGATAAAAATCTCGATAAACTTTCTACTTTACAAAACCTGACCTACATCAATCTCGCTTCAACAAAGGTTTCAAAACAAGGATTATTTTCAATTAAAAAACCAATGAATTTAAAGTCGATTTATTTATACCAGACTGCAATTGGAAAGGATGAAATCGATCAGCTAAAAAAAGACTGGAAAGGAGTGGCAATTTTTGGCAAGGACAGCATGTTTCAAGTACCAACAGATACACTTTTCAAAAAAGCAGAAAAATAATTTTAACTCAACATTTTACGATAACAATCTAACAAATGTAACTGATTGATGGTTCTGTTGTAATTGTTCAACTCATAAGAAATACCATAGTAAACATCGTTATTTAAATAGTCAGTCAAAAAACGTAGTGCCTGCATATAGATGAGAAATTCTCCAGCAAAAGGGATTTCAGCTTTTTCTTCAGGTGTTAAATAATCCGACATTTTTTCAAGATACCCGTCAACAATTGCCTGATAAAAATCTGGCCGTACAAATACATTATTGAGATCCGTTTCTTCTTCATTTCCGGGTGACAAATAAGTCCTGAACATATCCCCAAGATCGCTTATGGATAAACCGCCCATGACTGTATCCAGATCAATTACACATATACCCTTCCCCTTGTCATTAAAGAGAACATTTGAAATTTTTGTATCATGGTGTATGACGCGTAGTTTGAAGTAAGACGACTTACAAAACTCTTCGTATTTGGTAACGATATGTTTATTGTCGAATATTATGCTTATTTCTTTTTTTGCTTGTTCTATGCGATCTTGATTTCCGATGGCAAGTGCATTTTCAAATTGACTCCAACGAAACGATAAATTATGAAAATCAGGAATAGTTTCTTTCAAGTTAGCAATATCCAAACCATTGAATGAAGAAGTAAATTGACCAAATTGCAGTGCTGCTTCATAGGCCTGTTCAGCATATAAACAAGCATCCAGCGCATGCGAACCCTCAACATATTTCGTCAATCTGTAAATATCTTCATTCCATTTTGTATGCAAATACCCTTCTTGATTTTTCATTGGCAAGGGCAAAAGCAAAGAAGATGAAGATTGTTCTAGATAATCATGAAGAAGTTGCAAGTTATTTTCAATCGCTGCTGGCTGTTTAAAAACAGCTGTATTAACTTGCTGTAAAATATACTTTGGAAGATTTTGCTGAGAGAGTAAGAAAGTTTTGTGTATCAATCCATTTCCAAAAAAGCTGATTTCTAAATCAGGATCTTGATGAAAATAAGACCGAAGTATTTCTTTTGGATTCATTACTAATACAACAACCTCACTTTTAGAGTTCCTTTTACCTGCTTCAACAATTCAACAGCATTTTTTGAAAGCTTTTTATCAATATCCAATACCACGTATCCAATCTCATCATTGGTCTTGAGATACTGTCCGAGTATATTGATTTTGTGTTCAGAAAGACTACTGTTGATTTCTGAAAGTACGCCAGGTACATTTGAATGAATATGCAGAATGCGGTGGGTGCCTTCTTGAGATGGAAGGTTGATTTCCGGAACAGTATGAGATCCATAAGTAGCACCTACTTCAAGGTATTGAAGTAGTTTGGCACTTACATCTTCTCCTATATTGTATTGCGCTTCTTCAGTAGAGCCTCCTACGTGAGGAGTGAGCAAGACATTGGGAATATTTTGGAGAGGTGAAGAAAAGACATCACCATTTTTTTCAGGTTCCCAAGGAAAGACATCAATTGCAGCACCTGAAATTTGTCCTTCTAACAAAGCTGATCTCAAAGCATCTAAATCAACAACTTCACCTCTGGCATAATTGATCAGAATAGAACCCTTTTTAAATTGCTTAATCAGTGTCTTATTAATCAAATTCTTTGTTTGCCCTGTTTCAGGAACATGAAGTGTAATGATATCTGCCTGAGACACTAAATCTTTTATTGATTTTCTGGATTCAGCATTTCCTAGAGGCAATTTAGTTACAGTATCATAGAATAAAACTTTCATGCCAAGCGCTTCAGCAAGAACACTTACTTGTGAACCGATATTACCATACCCAATAATTCCTAAAGTCTTACCTCTGAGTTCATAACTTCCTTTTGCATCTTTTTGCCATACTCCCTTGTGGGCAGCATTATTTTTATCCAGAATTTTACGAATTAAAATGATTGATGCACCAATCACCAATTCTGCAACTGACCTGGTGTTGCTATATGGAGCATTAAAAACAACTATACCTTTTTTGGTTGCTGCCTGAAGATTAACTTGGTTGGTACCGATACAAAAACAACCGATGGCTTGAAGTTTTGCTGCATGTTTTAATACTTTTTCAGTCACCTGGGTTTTAGATCTTATTCCCAACAAATGAACATTTTTAATTTCATCTATCAATTGTTCTTCTGTGAGCGCTCCTCCAAGCTTTTTGATATCTGTATAACCAGCGTCTTTAAATACTTTGATTGCAGCATCGCTAATGTTTTCTAGAAACAAAATTTTTATTTTGTCTTTAGGATAGCTGGTTTTGTTTGTTAAGGCCATTGGTTTTTAGTGTATTTTTATGCGAAATTAACAACTTATTATTGCGCATCCAATTTAAGGGCTCACATGCAGAAATTGAAGGTATTTGCGGTTTTGTTCATCCTTTTTTTAGCACTCTTTTATTTTGCTGATTCCCGTTTAAGGGTTAAAAAGGCTGCTCCAGAGGTTAGCTATGTAAAAGAGATCAATGAGTATCCAGTTTTATCTGAAGAAGATTTAGCGCTCAAATCATCAAGTGAACGATTTTATCAGCAAACATTGCTTCGTTCAAGATTCAATGGAGGAATATTGGTTTCCAGAAATGGAAAAATCATTTTTGAGGCCTATAATGGTTTAAACCAAGTTTTAAAGGGGGACACAATCAACTCCTCGACTTCTTTTCACCTTGCATCCGTTTCAAAAACCATTACTGCCATGGCTTTGCTTAAATTGTTTGAGGACAAAAGATTAAGCATTGATCAGCCAGTTGCTTCGTTCTTAACAGGTTTTCCATTTCCAAAAATTTCAGTCCGCAATCTTTTGAGTCACAGAAGCGGATTACCCAATTATGTTCATTTCGCTGAAAGTCTAGGATGGGACACCAAAAAAACACTGACCAACCAAGATGTACTTCAATTGATAATTGACAAATCAGCCATGTTGAACATAGGCCGACCAGACGCTTATTTCGATTATTGTAATACGAATTATGCGTTATTGGCGTTAATCATTGAAAAAGTAAGCACCTTAAGCTTTGCCAATTATCTTGATCAAACAATTTTCAAGCCTCTGGGAATGAACAACAGCTTTGTTTTTTCAATGGATAAAGCCGAGTCAGTTTTGCAATCCTACAGGTTTAATAACCAAAAAGAGCCTTTTATGTTCCTTGATGCGGTTTATGGCGATAAGAACATATATAGTACTCCAAGAGATATGATGAAATGGGATATGGCCTTATATGATACCAGTTTCTTTTCCCAAAAACTAACAGAAGAGGCTTTTAAAGGTTATAGTTATGAGAGAAAAGGAGTAAAAAACTATGGCCTGGGTTGGAGGTTGTACGAAATGCCTTCAGGAAAGAAGATAATTTACCACAATGGATGGTGGCATGGTAACAATACTGTGTTCAGCAGGCTCCCCCAGGATACTACTGCCATCATTGTTTTAGGGAATAAATACAACAGAAGCATCTATCAAGCTAAAAAAATTGCAGGAATCTTTGATGGTTACGGGATAAACATCGATGATGATGAATGATTTATAAAGGATTTCAGCCACTTTTTCGCTATTTTTCAGCAGTTTTTGCCTATTTTCGCAGCCCAAAATAACGACGGAAAACACCGTTTAAAAATCAAAAAATAAACGAACTAAACTGTTTATGGAAAATTTGATCTACCTCGTGCCCTTGATGGGCTTAATTGGCCTCCTTTACACACTAGTAAAATTCAATTGGGTATCTAAACAGGATGCCGGCTCTGACCGTATGAAGGAAATCAGCAATTATATTGCTGAAGGAGCTATGGCTTTTTTAAGGGCTGAGTGGAAAATTCTTGGCTACTTTGTTGTGATTGTAGCATTGTTGTTAGGCTTTATGTCTACCACCAACGAAAATTCACACTGGTCGATTTCAATTGCGTTCATTTTAGGTGCTTTTAGCAGTGCCTTGGCTGGTTATATCGGTATGAAAATCGCAACCAAAGCAAACGTAAGAACTGCTCATGCTGCCAGAACAAGTCTTTCTAAAGCCTTGAATGTTTCTTTTACAGGTGGTGCAGTAATGGGCTTGGGTGTTGCTGGTTTAGCTGTACTTGGTTTAGGTGGATTGTATATCATTTTAAAACAAATCTTCGCTCCTGGTAGTGAGGCCAACTCAGAGGAAATGGTTAAGACCATTGAAGTCCTCACCGGATTCTCTCTTGGTGCAGAGTCAATTGCCTTATTTGCTCGTGTTGGTGGTGGTATTTATACTAAGGCAGCCGATGTAGGAGCTGACCTTGTTGGAAAGGTTGAAGCAGGTATTCCTGAAGATGATCCAAGAAACCCAGCTACCATTGCTGATAACGTTGGTGATAACGTGGGTGACGTTGCAGGAATGGGTGCCGATTTATTTGGTTCTTATGTTGCAACTGTGTTGGCTACAATGGTATTGGGACAAGAAACAGTTTCTCAGGATAATTTTGGAGGGTATGCTCCTATTCTACTTCCAATGCTTATTGCAGGTGTAGGTATTCTTTTCTCAATCATTGGAACCTTCTTTGTTAGAGTTAGTGACACTGCGGGCATCAGTACTGAAAATGTACAGAAAGCTTTGAACATGGGTAACTGGGGTTCTATTGTACTGACTGCTATCGCTTGTGCAGGTTTAGTATACTATATTCTTCCTGCAGAAATGAGTTTAAGAGGAACAACATTCACCAATAATGGTGTAATGGGGGCTATCGTAGTAGGATTGGTGGTTGGTACTTTAATGAGTATCATTACTGAATATTATACAGCGATGGGTAAGCGACCTGTTAATTCAATTATCAGACAATCATCTACTGGTCATGCTACAAACGTAATCGGTGGTCTTGCTGTAGGTATGGAATCTACCCTACTTCCAATCCTTGTATTGGCTGGTGGTATCTGGGGTTCATTTGCATGTGCAGGTTTATATGGTGTGGCTATAGCAGCTGCGGGTATGATGGCAACCACTGCAATGCAGTTAGCAATCGACGCTTTTGGTCCAATTGCTGATAACGCAGGTGGTATTGCTGAAATGAGTGAACTTCCTAAAGAAGTGGGAGAAAAAACAGACGTATTGGATGCTGTTGGTAATACAACTGCTGC
>CAZVYI010000055.1:0-5978 GCA_964631755.1 uncultured Sphingobacterium sp.
CAGTACCCACCCATATTTGATTTTCATCCAATGGAGATTCTGCAATGGTAAAAATGGTGGTGTGGTTTTCAGCTGAAGTATTGTCGGCACTCAAACCACCACTGTTCTCCTGTTCTTGTTTCTTTTTATCATTGGTAGTCAAGTCAGGAGAAATTCTTGTCCAGTTTCTACCCTGATCTTGAGAGCGATATAAATATTGCGCACCAGTATAAAGGTTTTTTGGATTGGCCTTACCGGTAACAATTGCCGTATTCCAGTTCCATCTTAGTTTTTCTTCTTTGTCTGTTTGTAATGGACGGATGCCGACAGACTTCACGGTTTTCAAATCAATGCGGTTCACATCACCACCCTGAGATTCAGCATAAGCAATATTTGGGTCGGTTGGATCTGGAACAACCCAGAAACCATCACCCCCATAAATGGGTTTCCAATCTCCGTTGCCTACACCGCCGGGACCAGAAGAAGGGGCAACCCAACTTCCATTGTCTTGTAATCCACCAAAAACACGATAAGGCGCACCCATGTCATGATCTACATGATAAAATTGTCCAACAGGCAGACCTTGTATGAAAGACCAAGTTGCTCCGCGATCTAAGCTCGTGTAAACTCCACCGTCTGTACCTAAGTAAAGATGGTTCGTGTTTGATGGATTGATCCATAAGGCATGGTGATCGCTATGCACCCATCCGCCTTCGCCACTTGCTTCCGCAAATGAATAACCACCATCGCTTGAATAGGCAAAAGAATAAGCTGGACGATATACACGTTTTGGATCTTTAGGATCAATTACCAAAGTGCTGAAGTAAAATGGTCTTGAAACAACGTTAAGCGATGCGCTTTGTGGTTTCCAGGTTTCACCACCATCTGCAGAAATATACAAGCCTGTTTCTTTTGCTTCTACAATTGCAATGAGGTTATTTGGAGAAGAGGGGGCGATTGCTAAAGCGGTTCTTCCAATTGGTTTAGCTGGAAGTCCGTTGGTCAATTCTTTCCATGTTTTACCACCATCTAGACTTTTCCAAATTCCACTTCCGGGTCCACCTGAAGAAAAAGAATAAGGTGTTCTTCTGAATTCCCAGGTAGTAGCATAGACCACATTTGTGTTAGAAGGATCAAGTGAAACATCTGCACAACCTGCTTTATCAGAGATGTATAGAATCTTCTCAAAGGTTTTACCACCATCAGTTGATTTATACAATCCTCTGTGTTTGCTGTCGCTCCACAATGCTCCTGGAGCCGCAACATAAATTGTATTCGAATTATTGGGGTCGATAGCAATTTTGGCAATGTGTTCAGTAGAATCCAATCCACCTAATTTTGACCAGTTGCTACCAGCATCAGTCGATTTATAAAAACCATCACCAATTGAAACAGAATTTCTCATGTTGCTTTCACCAGTTCCAACGTAAATGATTTTGGGATTTTTCTGGTCGATTGCAATAGCACCAATACTTTGGCAATATTTGTCGAATATGGGTTTGAAAGAAGCACCTGCATTGGTGGTTTTCCATACACCACCGCCTGCTGTACCAACATAAACTGTTTTTCCGTTTTCAGTGTTTACACCTTCGATGGCAGAAATTCTACCACTCATGGTACCTGGACCAAGCACTCTTGCTTCAAGCGCGCCAAAAGTGCTGGAGGTAATGTCTGATTGTGCAATTGACTCAACAGTCAATGCCGATAAAAACAAAGCAAATAGAGCTGTTATTTTTTTCATTGTTAGAGCATTTTATTGAAAAAAAAACCCGGTATCAAACCGGGTTTTGGTATAGCATAAATGATTTATTGTGAAACTTTGAAAGTAGCTTCATCAACTGGACCGTTAATTACCACTTTGGTAACAGTAATTGGAGCAGGTACTGCACTGTTTTCCATTGTAAATGGCATTACAATTCCTTCTGGTAATTTTTGGAAATTACTCATGTTTACTACTGACTCAACTTCTTGGCCGTTTGCTACAACTTTAGATTTTGTACGGATGATGTAGTATGTTTTTGGATCAAAGTAGAAAACAGATTCTGTTCCGCTCTTTCTGTTGATTTTTACTACATGACATTCAGTACCATCAACATCTTCTTTTGCAAGAACTTCAAGACTGTGTCCTTTTGCTTTGTAGTCGATAAACTCACCTTGAAGATCAAGCTGGTCTTTTCCGTACTTCAATTCATCAGCAGTAATGGGTTCAGGCTTGGTTTGGCCTGCCATTGGACTAAAGTTCCAACCACCATCAGAAGTAATGATTGAATATCCTGTCATACCCATCACAGTAAATTCTTGTTTGAATCCTTTGTTGTGAACAAATGTAATTACAACTGGAATGTCCATACCCTGTACACTAATGGATGCTTCTTGTTTGACAGTATTGATTTTTTTCCAGTTATCAGCACCGCCGATAGCTTCGATATGCTTGCTGACAATCTCATCTGCAGTTTGTGCGAAACTTGTCGCAGCCATCAAAAAAGAGAGGGTCAAAAGCGATAAAAATTTAATCTTTTTCATACATGTTGAGTTTATGAATGCAAGATAATACTGTTTCAAATCCCTAAAAAGAGATCGGTGTTAAATAATCTAATTTATCCATGAGCGGTAAACTTTAGTGGATGGTTTACATGCATTTCCTTCGTAAATTCAGCCTTATGGAGGCATTTTTTATAAATGGAAATCTGGTAGATTGTATAAATAGATCGATCAATCCAGTTAGGATGACCATTCAAGCGGGTAAAATCAAATCAATTGAATCAACTGAAAGTTTAAACATTGATTCCTCGCTTCCATTCATCATACCTGGATTTATTGATGCACATGTGCATATAGAAAGTTCTATGCTTGTGCCATCTGAGTTTGCCAGATTGGCTGTTGTGCATGGAACGGTAGCCACAGTAAGTGATCCTCATGAAATCGCCAATGTTTGTGGCATGGAAGGGGTGCAATACATGATTGAAGATGGAAAGAAGGTTCCTTTTAAGTTTTATTTTGGAGCTCCGAGTTGTGTACCCGCGACTGTCTTTGAAACTGCAGGAGATACTTTGGATGCAGAACAAGTAAAAAAGTTACTGGAGTTACCAGAAGTGAAGTACCTGAGTGAAATGATGAATTTTCCGGGTGCTATCCACGGAGATGAAGAAGTCTTGAAAAAAATTGCAGCCGCACAAGCATTGGAAAAACCAGTAGATGGACATGCCCCTGGATTGAGTGGTGAAGGATTGGTGCGATACATTAATCGCGGAATAAGTACCGATCATGAATGTTTTACCATCGAAGAAGCCAAAGAGAAACTTTCTCTTGGAATGAAAATCATCATAAGAGAGGGGAGTGCTGCAAAAAATTTTGAAGCATTGATTCCATTGATTGATGAGTATCCTGATCAAATCATGTTTTGTTCAGATGATAAGCATCCGGATAGTTTGGTAGAAGGGCATGTCAATTCATTGTGTGCAAGAGCTGTAGCAAAGGGATATGATGTCTTTCACATTTTGAGGGCGGCCTGTGTTAATCCTGTGCAGCATTATAAATTGGATGTGGGTTTATTAAATATTGGAGATCCTGCTGATTTTGTATTGGTAAATAATCTAAAAGATTTTAAGTCTCTGGCTACTTTTATTAATGGTGTTAAAGTTGCTGAATCTGGTGCGACTATGATTAGACGGTCTTCTGAGCAAGGAAATCCCGTTAACCGATTTGGGATAGATAAGATCAGTGTCGATGAAATCAGGCTTTCTGCAAATGGAGCATATCAGCTTCCAGTGATTGGTTGCATAGACGGACAATTGATAACTGAAAAACTTGATCTGCAACCTGCACAAGATGGTGGTAAATATATTTCCGATACAAAAAATGATGTACTCAAAATTGTAGTTGTAAATCGTTATACAAAAGCTCCGACTGCTATTGCATTCATACACCGGTTTGGTTTGAAGGAAGGTGCGATTGCTTCTTCTGTAGCACATGATTCCCATAATATTGTAGCAGTGGGAGTTGATGATCAATCTATTGTCGATGCTATCAATTTAATTATTGATTGCAAAGGTGGCATCAGCTGTGTTGGACCAGGGGAAAAAAATGTTTTGGCTCTTCCTATAGCTGGATTAATGACAGATGCAGATGGGTATTCAGTTGCAGATGCCTACACTTTAATTGATCAAAAAGCAAAATCACTGGGTTCAACTTTAGGTTCTCCATTCATGTCGCTTTCATTTATGGCATTGTTGGTGATCCCGAATCTGAAGTTGAGCGACAAAGGATTATTTGATGGAGAAAAATTTAGTTTTTACGCATAGCCAACTTTGGCCATGATTTTTTGTTGAAATAAAAATTGGTGCATGTCGAAAAAAGTTTGCGTCATCGGTGCTGGACCCTCTGGAATTACTGCTGCTAAAAATCTGAAGGATGAGGGTATGGAAGTTGTGGTATATGATCTTGGAACTGAAGTAGGAGGTAACTGGGTCTTCACGGAAGAAATTGGACACAGTTCTGTTTTTGAAACGACGCATATTATTTCTTCAAAGACGTTGAGTGAGTATGAAGATTTCCCAATGCCGGCTGATTACCCGGATTATCCATCACATAAACATTTGGCGAAGTATTTCCAGGATTATGCTAAGCAATTTGATTTATATCCCTTGATTCAATTCAAGACTTTAGTTAAACATTGTGAGCGACTGGGAGATGGTAAATGGGAAGTGACGATTGAACAGCAGGGTAGTTTATCAACTGCTGTATTTGATACCCTGGTAGTTTGTAATGGGCATCATTGGTTACCCAGAATGCCAAAATACGCAGGTCACTATGAAGGCGAGTTTATTCATTCGCATGAAGTAAAGAAATTTTCCAGGTTTGCAGGTAAGCGTGTGCTGGTTATTGGTGGAGGAAATTCTGCTTGTGATGTAGCCGTGGAAAGCAGTCGTGTTGCGGCATCAGTAGACATGAGTTGGCGCAGAGGCTATTGGATAGCCCCCAAATTCATGATGGGCAAGCCAGCTGATGTGTTCAGTACCAAAATTCACTGGTTGCCAAGAAAGCTATGGCAGAAGCTCTCTGCAATAAGTTTGTATGTTAGAAATGGTAAGAATACAGATTATGGGTTGCCCAATCCTGATGGTCCATTGGGTTCTCATCATCCTACCATCAATGAAGATTTATTTTTTACAATAAGACATGGGAAAATAAAGCCTCGTCCGGATATAGAATCTTTAAATGGCAAAGAGGTTGTATTCAAAGATGGTTCGATAGGTGAGTACGACATAATTGTAGCATGTACAGGATATATTATTTCACATCCGTTTTTCGACAAACAGTTTATTGATTATTCTGAAGGGGATGTTCCATTATGGTTGCGTATGATGCATCCTGAAATTGAAAATTTATATTTTATAGGATTGTTTCAACCATTGGGTTGTATCTGGCCAGGTTCAGAATTGCAAAGTAAAATCATGGCAAGGGAGTTGGCGGGGAAATGGAAACGACCAACAACCATTAAGAAGTTGATTGCGGATGAATTAAAGCACCCCGATTTTCACCAAATCAATACGCCAAGGCATACGATAACTGTAGATTATCATCGCTTCAGAAAACGTTTGCTCAAGCAATTGCCATAAAATTATACCACCAATGTCGTTGGAAGTCATCAGCAAAATCCAGAAAATACCAACTCTGAAACCCAGTATACTGCTGGTTCACGGCGCATGCATGGGTGCGTGGGTTTGGGAGGGTAACTTTATGGACTTTTTCTATGAAAGAGGGTTTTCTGTCTACGCATTAAGTCTTTCTCATCATGGGAAAAGTAAGGGTAGTGGTAAATTAAGGTGGAACAGTATTCGCAGGTATGTAGATGATCTCGATAAGGTTGTACAAACAATAGAGGGTCCTGTTTTTTTAATTGGCCATTCTATGGGGGGCTTCACTATTCAACACTATTTGCAATCACCTTCAAAAAATATTGTTGGAGCAGCATTATTATGTTCAGCACCATCACATGG
>CAZVYI010000055.1:6078-11524 GCA_964631755.1 uncultured Sphingobacterium sp.
TAGGTGCTGAAAAAGATTATCTGATTTCAGTTGCAGATACAAAACGCATGGCTAGCCGTTATGGCTTATCAGCTCATATTGTTGAAGGAGCCTCTCATTGTTTAATGTTAGAAACTGGATGGGAAGAAGTTGCAGAGGATATCAGGAAATTTGCTGACCCTCATTGAATCTTGCCTTGAAATGTTTTGATTCAATTGTAAAAATTGGGTGTTTATCGGCAATACCCAATTCCATCATGTCTTTTCCAATTGGATCTGATGTATTGTTGATTTGTATTTTCAATTTTGAACAAATTTTCCATTTCATATCAGATGCAACATCTACAGTTGTCTTTAGCAAGGATTGATTTAAAAAGGAATAGGTCATCAATTGCATTGCAGGTATAGGTACTCCAACGCCTAGGGTTCCATTCACTTCAATCAGTGAATCATTCGATGAGTTGTATAATTGAGTTTCAACTCTATTCTTTTCAAAATTGTGTGTTATCGGCAATAAAATTTTTGGATATCCCCAAAGATTTCTACCTGCATCAACAGATTGTTGAGTAGTGACTGGAATATGAATGATGTATTGCCCTCCTTTTCTTTTCTTGAAATTTGAATAAAGATCCAGCCAGTTTTTCCAACCTGTTTTTTCATGTGTTCTGATTACAGGAATCGCCAGTATGATTTCATTGTAGGAGCCAAGATCAGATACTTTGTATTGGATTAAGCCAAGAGCAACAACGGGCTTTCCAAAAAAATGAAGACCGGCTTTTAAGCCAGTCCCATTTAATAATTCATTTACCTTGTTTGTGTTTGCAGTATAAAGCGAGGCAATATAATGTACATCCTCAAATTTTACAGGGAAGTTATATGCCTGTTGATCATTCATGATTAGCGCATGCGATCAGCACTGCTGATTAATTTTTCGTCAGCTGTAATTCCTCTGTAGGCAAATACATGAAACACCAGAATGAACAAAGGAAGTACAGCAATCATTTGCCAGTCGCCTTGAATGATACCTGAATCTTTTTTAAAAATTTCAATCAGGTAATATTGTGCTATGAACAAGCCAACAGTCAAGACGATATTTAATAAGATCAGCCTTTTTTGTAATTTTCTGTTCTTGAAAAAAAAGATTGTAAAGAAGCTTATTGCAGTTACAGCCGTTGATCCTGCCAGTAAAAAAAGGTTTTCTCTAATGCTAATTGCTTGCCAAGTGTTGTTTAGATAAACACCTTTGTAAACCGGCATGAAAATAAACAATACAGCACATGCAGTGCTTAAGAATAGCCATAAAGTTTGAATTCTTTGAATCATAATTCTAATTTAACCTAATTCTGGGTAAAGTGGAAATTGCTGCATGAAGGATTTCACCTCTTCTTTAACACCAGCCACAACTTGTTCGTCATCAGCATTCATCAATACTTTGTCGATCATGTCAACTACAGTTTGCATGTGATTGAAATTGAGTCCGCGTGTAGTAATTGCAGGAACACCAATACGAATGCCTGAAGTAACAAAAGGACTCTTATCGTCGTATGGAACAGAATTCTTGTTTAGCGTTATATGCGCTCTATCTAAAGATTCCTGCGCTTTTTTACCTGTGATGTTTTTATTTCTGAGGTCAATTAACATCAGGTGGTTTTCGGTACCGCCACTGATCAAATGATAGCCTTTTGCAACAAATGCAGCCGCCATTGTTTGTGCATTTTTTTGCACATCTTGCTGGTACACTTTAAAGGAGGGGTCTAGGATTTCTCCAAAAGCAACTGCTTTAGCAGCAATCACATGTTCCAGTGGTCCGCCCTGCATACCTGGGAAAACAGCTAAATCAAGTAATGCACTCATTGATCTGATGTTTCCTTTTGGATCTTTTAAGCCGAATGGATTATCGAAGTCATTGCGCATCATGATCACACCACCTCTTGGTCCGCGTAGCGTTTTATGTGTTGTAGAAGTAACAATATGACAATGGTCGAAAGGGTCGTTGAGGACACCTGCAGCAATCAATCCTGCTGGGTGTGCGATATCTGCCAAAACCAAGGCGCCTATTTCATCTGCAACTGCTCGGATGCGGGCGTAGTCCCAATCGCGACTATACGCTGATGCACCGCAAATAATCATTCTCGGTTTTTCAGCTCTGGCTGTGGCTTCTAGTTGCTCGTAATTCACCAATCCCGTTTCTTTATCTACTCCATAGAAAAAAGCCTGGTAGGTTTTCCCACTGAAGTTAGCAGGACTGCCATGAGTAAGGTGTCCACCCATGCTCAGATCTAGCCCCAATATTTTATCCCCTGGTTTTAAACAGGCCAGAAAAACTGCTGTATTGGCCTGAGCACCACTATGTGGTTGTACGTTTGCCCAGGTAGCGTTGAATACTTTCTTCAAACGGTCAATGGCCAATGATTCAATTTCATCGACTACCTCACATCCGCCGTAATATCTTTTACCTGGATAGCCTTCTGCATATTTATTGGTTGCAACAGATCCCATCGCTTGCATAACCTGAAGTGAAGTAAAGTTTTCTGATGCGATAAGCTCGATTCCTTCTCTTTGTCTTTTGAGTTCTTTATTCAATAAATCGAAAACCAGTTGATCTTGTGGCATGAAGTAAGATTTCAGCAAAATTAACCCTGAAGTGATGAATGAAAAAATCTTGTAGAACACCAGTTTTACACACTCATGCTTACAATGGTTGAACAACTTTCGTATTCAATGGCATCATTGCTGCAAATCAGAACCAGTCTGTTGTTGCAAAGTGTTTTGATGAGGTGATGGTAAAGGGCTATTCCTTGTTTGTCGAGGTTAGTTGTGGGTTCATCCAGTAAAATCACAGGGGTATTGGAAAAAAAGGCCTGAGCCATTTTTACCCTCTGTTTCATGCCACTGCTGTAATTGCGAATTCTTTTGTTTGCAGCCTTTGTGAGTCCAATTTCTTCAATGATGTTTTCTGTGTTCCATCCTGCTTGAAAGGGTTTGAAAGATGCATGATAATTGAGGAATTCCACTACGGTCATGTCTTCAATCACTTCAAGATAAGGTGCACAAATGGAAATGTATTTGAATACGTTCTCTGGTTCAATTTTCTTGTTTTCGACCTCAAATTCAATGCTTCCTTCACTTAAATGCAATGCACCAGCAATACACTGGACCAGGGTTGATTTACCTGAACCATTATGTCCGGTTATGGCATAATGATTTGGGGAAGTAAACTCAAGATCACGGTTCCTGAAGATCCATTCTCTGTTGAATCTTTTTCCGGCTTTATTCACCAAGATCTTCATCCGTGGTATTTTTATTGAAACGCTTGATTATACCTCTGCTGCTCTCACGAATGAATGTCACGATTTCATCTCTTTCATCAGTTACAGGAAACTCCTCTTCAATAAAGTCCATTGCCTGTGTAGTGTTCATGCCTTTATTGTAAATATGTCTGTAGATGTCTAAGATTTCATTGATTTTTTCGACTGTAAATCCTTTTCTTTTTAAGCCGACTGAATTTACACCTGCATAACTCAATGGAGTTCTTCCTGCTTTGATATATGGTGGTATATCTTTTCTAACAAGTGAACCACCTGCAACAAAAACATGTTGACCAATCTTCACAAACTGGTGAACTGCAGTCATTCCAGCCAGAATTGAATAATCACCCAGAATAACATGTCCCGCTAACTGAGTATTGTTGCTCATGATGCAGTTGTCTCCAATCACACAATCATGTGCAATGTGGCTATACGCCATCACCAGACAGTTTTTGCCGACAACTGTTTTCCATCTGTCTTTTGTGCCTCTGTGTATGGTTACAAATTCACGGATGGTGGTATTGTCGCCAATTTCAACCGTAGTAAGTTCACCCTCAAATTTTAAATCCTGGGGTACGGCAGCGATAACTGCTCCTGGGAAAATTCTACAATTTTTCCCAATCCTTGCACCATCCATGATGGTAACATTGCTGCCAACCCAGGTGCCTTCTCCAATTTCTACATTCTGGTGAATGACAGAAAAAGGGTCGATCTTCACATTAGTAGCAATCTTGGCATTGTGGTGGATATAAGTATGTGGATGAATCATTTCAAATTTTTTGATTAGGCGCCTTCTCTTTTTACCAATTGTGCCATAAGCATGGTTTCGGTAGTAATTTTATTTCCAACATAAACAGTTCCAATCATTTCACAAAGACCTCTGCGAATTGGTCCTGTAAGCTCCAGCTTCATGATCAAGGTATCACCTGGAACAACTTTATGTTTGAATTTACAATTATCGATTTTTACAAAATAGGTATCATATTCTCCCGGAGGTAAGGAATTGATAGCCAGTATTCCACCAGTTTGAGCCAATGCTTCAACCTGCAGAACACCTGGCATTACTGGATTTCCAGGGAAATGTCCAGCGAAAAATGGTTCATTGAAAGTGACATTTTTGATACCTACTATATGTGTATCCGAAAGCTCAATGATCTTGTCTACCAGCAAGAAAGGATACCTGTGGGGTAATTTTTTTTCTATTTGTGTTGTGTTGTATACAGGCGCCTGGTTAGGATCGTATACAGGCACATTCTTAACGTGTTTGTTTTTCTTGATGTATTGTTTGACGAGTTTTGCGAACTCAACATTTGAATGGTGACCTGGTCTGTTGGCGATGATATGTGCTTTGATGGGATAGCCTATCAAGGCCAGATCTCCTACAACATCCAGTAATTTATGCCTTGCTGGTTCATTGGGAAAGCGCAGTTCAAGATTGTTCAGATATCCCTCGCTCTTGACCTCTATCTTTTCCTTTTTGAAGATATTGGACAATCTTCCCATTTCTTCCTCAGTCACGGGCTTGTCCACCACCACAATAGCGTTGTTGATGTCTCCTCCTTTGATGAGGTTGTGTGCAAGAAGCGTTTCCAGTTCATGCAGGAAGCAGAAGGTTCTGCATGGTGCTATCTCTGACTTGAAATCAGCAATACTTTTGAGGCCGGCATGTTGTGTACCTAAAACGGGACTATTAAAATCAATAAGCGTAGTTACCTTGTAGTCCACTGAAGGCATGGCTACGATTTCTACTCTTTTCTCTTCGTTGCTAAAAGAAATATTGGTGTCGATTGTATACCAATGTTTTGCAGCCTCTTGTTCATCAACTCCTGCATCTTCAATGATTTCAACAAATGGTTGTGAGCTTCCATCCATGATGGGGATTTCAGGACCATTGATGTCTATCAAACAGTTGTCAATTCCCATGCCTACAAGTGCTGCCAAAATATGTTCTACTGTGCTTACTTTCGCACCTTTGTCTTCTAAGGTTGTACCTCTTGAAGTATCAGTTACCAGATCGCAGTCGGCCTTAATAATTGGCTGGCCTGGAAGATCAATTCTTTTAAACTGAATTCCAAAACCTGGATTGGCAGGATGCAAAATCATGTCAACCAAAATTCCAGTATGTAAACCTGTACCTGAAATACTGATCGATTGCTTGAT
>CAZVYI010000056.1:0-11217 GCA_964631755.1 uncultured Sphingobacterium sp.
CTGCTCTTAAGTCTTCATCTCTGAAGCACTTTACAATTTGGTAGTATCTGTCGTAGCCACTCACCATCAACAATTGTTTGAAGGTCTGTGGCGATTGTGGAAGTGCATAAAACTGACCACCATTCATTCTTGAAGGCACCACAAAATCTCTTGCTCCTTCTGGTGTGGACTTGATAAGGAAAGGAGTTTCTATATCCATGAAACCTTGCTCATGCAAATAGTTTCTTGCAGCACGGTTAACAGCATATCTTAATTCCAGGTTCTTTTTTACAGCGTTTCTTCTCAAATCGAGATACCTGTATTTCATTCTCAAATCATCTCCACCGTCAGTATCGTCTTGGATAGTGAAGGGCGGGACAGCCGACTTATTTAAGATTTTAAAAGATTGAACTTCAATTTCAATTTCTCCTGTTGGTATAGCAGTATTTTTATTGCTTCTCTCAATTACTGTTCCAGTGGCTTGTAATACAAATTCACGACCAAGTGGATTTTCATCCAGTGTTGCGTTAAGGGATTCATTGAACACCAATTGTGTTATGCCATATCGATCTCTTAAATCGACAAACGTAATTGCACCAAACTTCCTGATAGTTTGCACCCAGCCAGCCAGAGTAATTTGTTTTTTAATGTCAGTTGATCTGAGCTCCCCACAAGTATGTGTTCTGAACATAGTAATTGTTTTGAATAGGCAATTAAGCCAAGATTTTCGGCCTCAAAGATAATTCAAGCAGTGGATAAATGATATGATTAGTTGGATGCTTTAGCAGCTTCCTCTTCTATTAGACGTTCAGTTTGTTGGTGTACCTGCTCTTCAAAATCCTTTCGGTGCATGTAAACCAAATAGTAGTAACCAAGTATTAGGAGACCTATGCTAAATGGAAGTATTGAAAATTGCCTCAATCCCCAACTGCCAATCAGGTTTTCGTCCCATCCATAAAATTCTCCTACCATCCAGGTACAATTGGCAGTTATCCAAAAATCAATTGCGAGATTATGCAGGCATTCACTGGTTATTTTTCTTGTCTGATAGGTAATCAATACTGCTACCAAAAGCGTAGGGATAATCATGATTAGGGCTGGTATTTTGAAATTCAAAGCCCAGCATCCATCTTTAATCAACCAAAGTAGAATATGAAGATTTTCTACTCTCCTGAACTTGTAGGGGATGTAGTAGACGGTCGATTTTTTCATCAGAGCTGTATTAAATAGAAAGGGTTATCCTTTCATGGCTTCTGCCATGGTTTTGCCAATGTCAGCTGGACTATCCACAACATGAATGCCACACTCACGCATGATCTTCATTTTTGCAGCAGCTGTATCATCTGATCCACCAATGATTGCACCCGCATGTCCCATTCTTCTTCCTGGAGGGGCAGTCTGACCAGCAATGAAACCTACTACAGGTTTTGTTCCATGTTCTTTTATCCAATTAGCAGCTTCTGCTTCCATACCGCCACCAATCTCACCAATCATTACAATACCCTTGGTTTCCGGATCTTTCATCAACAGTTCTACTGCTTCTTTGGTTGTGGTTCCTATGATTGGATCTCCACCAATACCAATTGCTGTCGTTACACCCAAACCAGCTTTGGCAATTTGATCAGCCGCTTCGTAAGTGAGGGTACCGGATTTTGATACGATACCGATATTGCCTTTCTTGAAGATAAATCCTGGCATAATGCCCACTTTACATTCTTCTGCTGTGATTACACCAGGGCAGTTAGGGCCTATCAGTCTGGTCTGCTTTCCTTGCAGATAGTTTTTAACCTTAACCATATCCTGCACAGGAATACCTTCTGTTATACAAACAACTAAGCCAATTCCAGCTTCAGCAGCTTCAATAATGGCATCTCCAGCGAATGCAGGAGGAACAAAAATGATACTCACATCAGCACCAGTATTTTTTACTGCATCTGCTACTGTATTGAAAACTGGCCTGTCGAGGTGTGTACTACCGCCCTTTCCTGGGGTTACACCACCCACAACCTGTGTTCCATATTCAATCATTTGAGTGGCATGAAATGTGCCTTCTGTACCTGTAAAACCTTGTACGATTATTTTCGAAGATTTGTTCACTAGAACTGCCATGGTTATCTGTAATTTTTGTGAGGCGAAGGTAATGAAAACTGAAAACTTTTTACTTCAATAAATCATCCATATTTCTGGAGTTGTCAATCTTTCCTTTTATTTCTAGCATCCTCATGTCTTTGGCATCTTGGAGGAATTCTGACGCGAAAATGAAACTATTGAGCCTTTCGTTTTTGCTAAAAATGATTTCCTTATTGGTTCCTTCCCATTCTTTTTTGCCTTGATACATATACAGGATCCGATCGCCAATTTCCATAACACTGTTCATGTCGTGGGTATTGATGATGGTTGTTATATTGAAATCTGTGGTGATTTCACGAATCAACTTATCAATAACCAGGGAAGTTTGTGGGTCGAGTCCGGAGTTGGGTTCATCGCAAAAAAGGTATTGTGGGTTGAGTACTATAGCCCTAGCGATACCCACTCTTTTTTTCATCCCCCCACTTAATTCAGCAGGAAATTTTTTATGCGCCTGACTGAGATTTACACGGTCTAATACCTCGTCGACTCTTTTTTGTTTTTCACCCTTTGTCTTGTTAGAAAACATATCCAAAGGAAAGATGATATTTTGTTCCACCGTCATGCTATCGAAAAGGGCAGATCCCTGAAACAGCATCCCGATTTTCCTTCTCATTTCTTTCTTTTCATCTTTGTTCATTTTAGAAAAACTCTGTCCATCATAAGCAATCTCCCCTGCATCAGGAATGAGAAGCCCAACAAGGCACTTCATCAACACCGTTTTACCGCTACCGCTGGCGCCAATGATAAGGTTGCATTTACCCGTTTCAAATTCAGAAGAGACATCGTCAATGACAATCTTATCTGAGAATCCTTTTTTTATGTTTTGAATTGAAATCATTAATCTTTGTTATAGAAGAATTGCTGCCAGTAAATAGTCTGCTAATAAGATCATAATACAACTCACTACAACTGCTGTCGTACTTGCTTTACCTATCTCAAGGGCACCCCCTTTTACATTGTATCCAAAATAAGCAGGAATTGCAGTAATGATGAATGAAAATGTATATGCCTTGGTCAATGCAAAAGTTAAATTATATGGCATGAAGTCGGTCTGCAAGCCCCTGTCGAAAATCTCATGCGGAAGAATACCAGTCAAATCACCAACAAATCTTCCTCCCCAAATACCCAAGGTCATTGAAATGATTACCAAAAGAGGAATGGTGAGTAAGGCGGCTAAAATTTTTGGTAGAATCAGATAGGCTTTTGTATTGATTCCCATAATCTCAAATGCGTCAATTTGTTCAGAAATACGCATATTGCCAAGTTCACTTGAAATTTTGCTACCAACTACACCTGCAAGAACAATACAAGTAAATGTTGGAGCAAATTCTAAAATTACAGTGTCTCGTACAATCTGTGCGATTACCGATCTTGAGATAATAGGACTTACCAGTTGATAGGAAGTTTGAACAGTAGATACAGCTCCTATAAATACTGAAATAATTGAAACAATTCCCAACGATCCAACACCCAATTCTTTAGACTGGTGCATGAATTCTTTCCAATACATGCGCATTTGTTCAGGCCTGGTAAACATGCCTTTGATCATCAGTATGAATTTCCCCAAATGCGTAAATATGTTCATGCTTATACTCCTTTCTTCATTTTGTATTGTGCATCAATTACTGCAATCAGTACCATGTTTAAAATGCTTCTTGTTGATGAACCTAGTTGTAGTACGTGGACTGGTTTTTTCAAGCCAAGTAAAATAGGTCCAATAGCATCTGCCTCCCCAACTTCCTGCAACAAATTATAGGCTATATTACCTGCACTGAGGTTAGGGAAAATCAATGTATTAACTGCTCCTTTTTCGACCAACTCAGAGAAAGGATAATTTTCTCTCATGATTTCTTTGTTGAAAGCAACTATACCTTGTACTTCTCCATCAACTATCAGCGATGGATTTTTTTGTTTTACAATAGTTCTTGCATTTCTTACAGTTCTTG
This sequence comes from uncultured Sphingobacterium sp., assembly GCA_964631755.1. Lineage (GTDB taxonomy): Bacteria > Bacteroidota > Bacteroidia > Chitinophagales > Chitinophagaceae > Pollutibacter. The sequence continues at coordinate 4,056 of CAZVYI010000056.1, forward strand.
CCTCAGGAGTATCACTGCTTCCAAAGTTGGAATAACTGAGCATGGCAATTCTGGGCTCAATACCAAGTGTCTTCACTTCTTTTGCAACCAACAAAGTGATATCTGCCAGCTCTTCTGCTGTAGGGTTGAAATTAACGGTCGTATCCGCCAGGAAGAGTGGTCCCTTTTTTGTAAGCATGATATACATACCAGCAATTTTGCTTACACCTTCTTCTGTACCTATTATTTGAATTGCTGGACGAATAGTATCCGGATAGTTCCTGCTTAGTCCAGAAATCATTGCATCAGCATGTCCTGTCTCCACCATCATACAGCCATAGTAGTTGCGGTCTTTCATGAGCTTGGATGCTTCATATTTGTTTACACCACGACGTTGACGTTTCTTGAAGAATAATTCACCGAATATTGCCCTTTGTTCTGCTAATGAATCGCTTTTCGGATTGATGATATCCATTCCTTCAATCACAATATTATTGGCTTCTGCCAATGAATTGATTACTTCTGGATTTCCTAAAAGGATAGGGAATGCAATACCCTCGTCTAATGCAATCTGTGCTGCTTTCAACACTTTTACATTTTCTGCATCTGCAAATACAACACGTCTAGGATCTCTTCTTGCTTTGCTTCCAAGCACACGAATAAGTTGGTTGTCGATTCCCAGCCTTTTATTTAACTCAATTTCATAAGCACTCCAGTTGGTGATTGGCTTTTTAGCAACACCGCTTTCAATTGCAGCTTTTGCCACTGCTGGTGCAACTGTACTTAAGAGTCTTGGGTCAAGTGGCTTTGGGATAATATAATTGGCACCGAATGCAATACAAGTTTCGTTGTAGGCCATATTTACAATATCCGGAACAGGTTTTTTGGTTAATTCAGCAAGTGCCTTAACAGCAGCAAGTTTCATAGATTCATTGATTTGTGTAGCTCTTACATCCAATGCACCTCTGAAAATATAGGGGAAACCTAAGACATTATTGACCTGATTGGGATAATCAGATCTTCCTGTAGCCATGATGATGTCATTTCGAACTGAAGTTGCATCTTCCCAAGTGATCTCAGGATCTGGATTAGCCATTGCAAAAACGATAGGCTTAGGTGCCATCTTTTCCACCATTGCTTTGCTAACTATATTTCCTTTACTTAAGCCGATGAATACATCTGCATTTTCAAAGGCATCTTCTAATGAAATGTCATTGTGATCGACTGCAAAGCTTTGTTTTCTTTCATCTAGATCAGTTCTTTTGGTATGTATCAGACCTTTTGAATCAAACATCCAAACATTTTTCCTTTGTGCGCCTAATGCAACATAAAGCTCAATACATGCAACAGCTGCAGCACCTGCGCCATTGACCAGAATTTTGATGTTTTCAATTTTTTTCTCCTGAAGCTCCAGCGCATTTAACAATGCAGCAGCACTAATGATGGCTGTACCATGCTGGTCATCATGCATCACAGGAATATTCATTTCCTCTTTCAAGCGCTTCTCAATATAAAAACACTCGGGTGCTTTGATGTCTTCCAAATTAACTCCACCAAATGTAGGCTGAAGTGCTTTTACGATTTCTACAAACTTAACAGGATCTTTTTCATCTATTTCAATGTCGAATACATCGATGTCGGCAAAGATTTTAAATAAAACGCCCTTGCCCTCCATAACTGGTTTTCCAGCCTCTGGACCGATATCACCAAGTCCCAATACAGCTGTCCCATTGCTGATTACAGCAACGAGATTTCCTTTTGCAGTGTATTTATAGACGTTCTCAATGTCTTCATAAATTTCTTTGCAAGGCTCAGCAACACCAGGAGAGTAGGCCAATGATAGGTCTCTTTGTGTTTTTGCTTCCTTTGTTGGAATAACCTCAATTTTACCAGGTCTTCCTTTTGCATGATACTCTAAAGCTTGTTCTCTTCTCAATTGTTTTTTTGGCATAACATTCGTTTTTAATCTAACCTCTTGCTCCTAAATAGGCCATCATACTGATACCCATTTTAATCGCCTCTTCATCTATATCAAAAGTTGGAGTATGCACTCCTGAGACAATACCTTTTTTTATGTTACCTGTCCCCAAACGGTAAAAACAACCAGGAATTTCCTGGGTATAATAACCGAAATCTTCTGCACCTAAACTGATTTCAGCAACACCTACGTTTTCAGTTCCGATTAATTCGATAGCCAAAGTTTTTCCTAAAGCAGTCGTTTTTTCATCGTTGATAACTGAAGGGTAGCCTATGCTAATTTCTAAGTCTACTTCAGCACCATTTGCTTTTGCAGTGCTTTCAACAATAGTTCTGATTCTATCGTGTGCTTCAAATCTCCATTTCTCATCCATTGCCCTGAAGGTCCCCATCATTTTAACTTCAGACGGAATAACATTGGTTGTAAATCCACCTTGAATGGAACAAATCGAAAGTACTGAAGGGGATAGTGGATTATTATTCCTGCTGATCAATTGTTGTAAAGCATTTACTATTTGTGCTGCTGTAAGAATTGTATCTGCAGTTAAATTTGGTTTTGCAGCATGACCACCTTTTCCTTTTATGGTAATATAAATTTCATCTGCACTGGCCATCACTTTGCCTGACGCAAAATTCATCCTTCCTACTTCGAGTTGAGGATGCACATGTTGTCCGTATATTCTTTCTGGTACTGGATTTGTTAATACACCTTCTTTGATAAGGATACTTGCGCCACCTGGATTTTTTTCTTCCCCGGGTTGGAAAATTAATTTGATGGTGCCATCCCATTGATCCTTAAGTTCATTTAATATTCTTGCAGCTCCCAACAAGCAAGTTGTATGAACATCGTGTCCGCAGGCATGCATCACCCCATCTTTAGTTGATGCATAACTTACTTTATTTTCTTCGTGAATAGGTAGTGCATCCATGTCGGCTCTCAAAGCAACCACTCTGTTAGACGGATTCCCTTTGATGGTACCTATGACACCGGTTTCTCCTAAAATTGTAAAGGGTATCCCCAGTGAAGTTAGTTGTGCTTGAACAAATTTCGAGGTTTCAAATTCCTTAAAACTTAACTCGGGATTGGCATGAAGATGGTGCCTGATGGAGCGGTACTCTTCAAAATATGTTGATGCCAATGATTTGATGTTTTCTTGAATCATGTCAAGTTTTATTGGTTATTGTCCAATTCTTTATCTGCACGAATTTCTATTTTGGACGGGACGATAATCATATCTTTTCCAAAGGTTGGCTCCATTTCAGCTTTAACTTTTTCAGCTTCTTTGTAAGTTCTGAAATTCCCAAACTGAACTTTGAAGTTAGGGGACTGATAATAGAGATAAGACTTTTGATCTGGATAGTTTTTTAGCAACATGGATTTGATCTCCATTGCATGATCTCTTTTATTGGTTGAAACAATTAGCAAACGAAAACCTTTTGCAGTAATTGTTCTGCCTTTAATGGCTTCACCATTTAGTTCAATTTGTTTGTCAACAAGCACATCAACCCTTGGGTCTCTTTTAACAAATGCACTTTTTCCAAACTGCGACCAAGCAGGGGAGCTGCTCATTAATAGTAAAGCAACTATTTGGATCATGATGGAATTTCGCATGTGCATGCTATCCTGATTTATTCTTGGTCCTTACCGTGACAAGCTTTATATTTTTTCCCACTACCGCAGGGACAAGGATCGTTTCTGCCCACTTTTGGTCCCACTCTCACGGGTTCAGCTTTTGCTGCTTGTGCAGGATCGTTGTAATGGTTTTCTGCATCCATTAATTCTGGGCCCTCTTCTCTCAACTCCTCTTTACGAACCTTCATTTTGCTCATGTCTGTCCTTTGTGCCTGACCCTCTCGAAGACTTGTTGCACCATTATCAATTGGTAAGGCTGCATGGCAGAGGAAAGAAACAATTTCTTTATTGACTTCAGCATCCATATTTGAAAAGAGCTGGAATGCAGTTTGCTTATAGATGACCAAAGGATCTTTTTGCTCATAAACTGCTGTCTGAACACTTTGCTTTAAATCATCCATGCCTCTCAAATGCTCTTTCCAGCTATCATCAATAATGGCTAATGTTATTGTTTTTTCCAAAGAAGACGCAAGGTCTTGTCCCTTTGTTGAAATTGCCTTATCCAGATTGGTTAAAACATTTACTTGTTTTTTGCCATCAGTCAAAGGAACTATAACATTAACAACATGACTTCCCTGATGCTGTTTCACATTTTGGAAAACAGGAAGCGACTGTTTGGCTAATGATGCTTTTTTGTTGTTGTAATGTTCAATTGCTTCTTTGTATAATTTTTCTGTCAGATGATTGACGTCTTCTTTTTCCAATTCTTCTTTTTCAATTTTACTGTCTATGCTGAAGTGAAGAATTGCAGACAGTTTAAATCCATCGTAATCAGTTGTACCAGCAAACTGGTTGATGACATTTGAAGCAACTGCATAAAAAGCGTTGTCTAAGTCAAGTGCCAGGCGTTCTCCAAATAAAGCGTGCTGACGTTTGCCGTAGATGACGTTTCTCTGTTTGTTCATTACGTCGTCATATTCAAGCAATCGCTTTCTGATACCAAAATTATTTTCCTCAACTTTTTTCTGAGCTCTTTCAATGCTCTTGGTGATCATGCTGTGTTGGATCACTTCACCTTCTTTGTAACCCATTCTGTCCATCAGCGAAGCAATCCTGTCACTGCCAAACATACGCATGAGGTCGTCTTCCAAAGAAACATAAAACTGAGATGAACCCGGGTCTCCTTGTCGACCAGCTCTACCGCGTAACTGTCTGTCCACGCGTCTGCTTTCATGTCTTTCTGTACCAATTATAGCAAGACCACCAGCTTCTTTTACACCGGGGCCAAGTTTAATATCTGTACCACGACCAGCCATGTTGGTTGCAATGGTTACATTTCCTGCCAATCCTGCTTCGGCAACTACCTGTGCTTCTCTGGCATGTTGCTTTGCATTCAATACATTGTGAGGAATCTTTTTTTGTTGCAACATCCTGCCAAGTAATTCTGAAACTTCAACAGAAGTGGTACCAACCAAGACAGGTCTGCCTGCATTCCTAAGTGATTCTATTTCGTCAATAACTGCTTTGAATTTTTCACGCTTGGTTTTGAACACCAGATCTTCCTGATCTTTCCTTACAAGCGATAAGTTTGTGGGAATACTTACTACATCAAGTTTGTAAATATTCCAAAGCTCTGCTGCTTCAGTTTCAGCTGTACCAGTCATACCGGCCAGCTTATGGTACATCCTGAAATAATTTTGTAGTGTTACTGTAGCATAGGTCTGTGTAGCTGCTTCAATCTTCACATTTTCTTTTGCTTCAATAGCCTGGTGCAGACCATCACTGTATCTTCTGCCTTCCATGATCCTGCCGGTCTGCTCATCTACAATTTTTACGAGACCATCCATCACAACATATTCTACATCTTTTTCAAAGAGGGTATATGCTTTTAGCAATTGTTGTATGGTATGAATTCTGTCTGCTTTCAAAGAGTACTCCTGTAAAAGATTATCCTTCTTTCCTATTTTTTCATCAGCAGAGGCATCACTTTTTTCAATTTCAGCCAAGGCTAAAGAAAGATCAGGAAGTAAAAAGAAGTTTGGATCTTCACCGCTCTTGGTAATAAAGTGGAGGCCTTTATCAGTTAGTTCTACCTGATTGTTTTTTTCATCGATGTGGAAGTACAATTCTTCATCTACTTCTGGCATGTGTTTTTGTTGCTCAGAAAGAAAATAATTTTCTGATTTTTGCAATTTTACTTTTATGCCGGGCTCACTGAGGTATTTGATCAAGGCGGTATTCTTTGGAAGACCGCGATAGGCACGCATCAAATGAATACCGCCATCCTTTGGGCCATCTTTACCTTCAGCAATTAATTTTTTCGCTTCCAGTAGGGATTTGCTTACTATCTGTTTCTGAACCTCTACCAGTTGTTGGATTCTTGGTCTGTGAATATGGAATTGCTGATCATCTCCCTTTGCAACAGGACCTGAAATAATCAAAGGTGTTCTGGCATCATCAATTAACACGCTATCTACTTCATCAACCATGGCAAAATGATGGCTGCGTTGTACCATCTCATCAGGTGAATGAACCATGTTGTCTCTTAGGTAATCGAAACCAAATTCATTGTTTGTTCCGTATGTGATATCTGCCAGATAAGCTTTTCTTCTCGCATCTGAATGCGGTTGATGTTTGTCGATACAGTCCACAGTTAGACCCAGCCATTCAAATAAAGTTCCATTCCACTCAGAGTCGCGTTTAGCGAGATAATCATTGACAGTAACAATATGCATGCCTTCGCCTGCAAGTGCATTTAAATAGGCGGGGAGGGTTGATACCAAAGTCTTTCCCTCACCAGTTGCCATCTCTGCAATTTTACCTTGGTGCAAAACAGTACCCCCTATCAGCTGCACATCATAATGTACCATGTTCCAATTGACCAAACTTCCAGCGGCCATCCAACTGGTTTGAAAAACAGATTGATCTCCTTGTATTTTTACATAATCCTTTTTCACGCTCAATTCACGGTCCAGTTCTGTAGCAGTAGAAACAAGTGATTCATTTTCCTTGAATCTGCGACCTGCTTCTTTTACAACTGCGAAGGCTTCTGGTAAAATTTTTTCCAAAATCACTTCAATCTGCTGGTTCTTTTGCTTTTTGAGTTCATCAATCGATTTATATAAATCGTCGCGTCCCAGTATATCTTCTACCGGTAATTGATCAGCTTGCTCATTAAGGGCCTTTATATTGTTTTCAAGCTCAACCAAATGCTCCTTAATCCTCAATCTGAATTCCGCTGTTTTTGCTCTCAACTGATCGTTGGACAGGGAATGATAAGATTGGAAATGTTTATTGATAATTTCAACTAAAGGGCTAATTGCCTTAACATCCTTTTCTGACTTGCTTCCTCCAAATAATCCTGACAAAAATTTAAACATGTGCTTCGGTTCTTTCTAAGGGGTCAAAATTAACTCATTTATGCTTAAAATCTCCAGATTTCACTTGATACAGGTCAATACAGTGAACCGCTTATCCTATTCTTTGTTTGGAGCGAAAGCATTTGACTAACTTTGGCGTCCAATTACCGATTTTAAAATTTATGAAACATATATTATTCTTGTTTTTTAGTGTTTTATGTCTTGGTTTTGAAGGGTTTACGCAAGAAGGCTTTCAGGTAAATGGTCGTTTAAT
>CAZVYI010000057.1:0-11165 GCA_964631755.1 uncultured Sphingobacterium sp.
CCAACATCAAAGTAGGAACCTGCAACAATTTCATCAATTGAATCTGTTGAGGAGAAAGTTTCTGTTGCAGTCTTTGTTGTAAACCCTGGTAAAGCGCCATGATTAAGAATATTCCAATTGGAATGGTCAATTATGCTGTAAATTTACAAACAAATAGGCGAGCATTGAAAGCTTTCATGATTATCATAGGTTTATTCGTTTTGGGTATGGCAAAGGCGCAAAAAAATGCACCTGAACCCAAAAGATTTAATTTTATCGCCAAAGAATATGATTTAGGCAAATTCAAAAAAACAAAGACAGTCGCCCCCGATTTCATCAGTAAAAACCAAGGATTTATTTGCAGGAAGGAATGGCTGCTTGAAAAGAAAACCGGCTTACCGCTTCGTGTCAGGTTAGGATCACTTGATTATGTAAATAAGCTTGAAGGTAAATAAGATCCTTTATTATCTACCATTTAAAGTTCTTAATTTATCCAGCAAATCATTCAACTGAACCAATTCGGGATCTGATAAAGCAGAAGTAGTAGCATTCATAGCTTCAGATTTTTTATCAATCTTTTCCAGCACTTTTTTCCCCTCTTTGGTAATGAAGACATCGACAAGCCTTTTGTCGCTTGAGCACATTTTTTTTTCAACCCATCCCTTGATGATCAATCGGTCAACTATGCGACTGGTATCGCTCATCTTGTCCAGCATCCTCTCACGTATGGTTAAAGTAGACAATGGCTTTGGATCACTACCTCTTAATATTCGAAGGATATTGAATTGCTGCATGGTAAGATCCTCTTCCGAAAGAAACAACTTAAGTCGCTCAGTTACCCAATTGTAAGTATAAATCAAATTGATCATTGCTTTCTGACCTTCACTTTGAAAATGCTCCTGGTTAATATCTTTTTCAATTCCCATATATCAACTTAGATTGTATTTCTGCTAGGGTCTACAAATTCATGAGCATAAATCTTGATCAGAATTATAACATAACTAAATACCAGTGGCCCGAATATAAATCCCATGAATCCAAAAAGCTGTAATCCAACTATAACTCCAAAAACAGTTATCAATGGATGAACATTACCAATCCTTTTCATCAAAGTAACCCTGGCCAGGTAATCTACATTGCCTGTGACCAAGAGACTGTAAATCAATAAACCTGTACCCGGACCGGTTAGCCCTTGTGAGAAAAGATAAATCACAAGTGGTACCCATATCATCATGGTTCCAACAATTGGAAAAAAAGCAAACACTCCTGTCAAGAAGCCCCACATCAGCGCATCATTGAGTCCAAATATCAAATACCCTAACCAAGCAGCAAAACCTTGTACAATTGAAATCAATGGAATACCAATGGCATTTGCCTTTACCATATGTTTTGTTTCTTGCGCCAATGCTATTACACTATCCTGATGCAATGGAATGAACTGCTTTACAGTCTGCTCCATTGCTCTGCCTCCTGTAAACATAAAGAACAGCACAAAAAACATCACAAGCATATTGCCTAAAATAGTTGCCGAGCTGTTTAAAAATGTGGGTATGAAATTGGCAAGATTAGACTCCAGTGTCTGAATATTTTTCTCTGACAACAATTCTTCGCCTGTCAGTTCTTTTAATTTATCAGATAATGCCTGCACACCTACTTTTAATTCATCTGCATGTGAAAACACTTCAGTTAACTTAGGAGAGACCAAAATAATGGTATAATAAAGTGGTGCAGCTATGATCAATAAAAAGACCAGAATAAATAAAAATGCAGTCAGTCCAGACTTCCAGCCTCTTTTTTCTGTTAGATTAAAATATCGCTCCCTACCTAATATATAGAAGGTAAGTGCGCCCATTAGACCTGGCAGAAAAACATAAAGCTCCTTGATGATCAGAAATCCGAAAAATCCAATCACCAAAAGCAAGATAACCTGTCTTATTCTGTTGTTGAATTGAGTCATGCTGTAGAATTAAGTCCAAACCTTAGCTCCTTCACTGCAGTTTGAGCAAATATCAATATTTTTTCTGCTCTGCATCAATTCTTTCCTGAAATCATGGTAGTTTTTACCCTCCCACACTTTATGCATTGGTTCATCGTTCAAATTACCTAGCGCATGTTGTGCATCCTTATCAAAACAACAAGGTAGCACCTTACCATCCCAGGTAATCACATTGCTATGCCACATTTTCCAGCAGTGGTTCGCTTGCTTATTTTTTGGGATTGTTAAACCATCTGAATTGACCTTGTATCTACTGTAGTCGTTATTTACTGGAATCAGATTGTTCGGGTCTGCAATGTAATCATTGATCTGAGCAGTCTTCAACCACAAATCATCTACGCCTATGTCTTTAGCCATTTTTTTCACAGCATCAATCTCCATTTCATTGTGTCTCACCACTAAAAATTGAAAAACTACATATGGTGTTTTACTATTCAGTTTTTTACGCCAATCGAGCACTCTTTTTGTCCCTTCCAGTACTTTGTTTAACTCTCCTCCTACTCTATATTTTTCATAAGACGATTGTGTTACCCCATCAATCGAAATAATTAATCGATCAAGTCCGCTTTGAATGGTCATTTTTGCATTATCATCATTCAAAAAATGAGCATTGGTAGAAGTGGAAGTATAGATGCCCAAATGAGAAGCATAGGCTACCATATCCAGCAATCCTTTGTGTAAATAAGGCTCTCCTTGAAAATAAAAGCTGATATACATCAAGTGCTTACTCAATTGCTCTATATGTTGCTGAAATTTAGCCAACTCAATTTTACCAGTCGGCCTGGTAAATGATTTCAAGCCACTGGGGCACTCTGGGCAACTTAAATTACAAGCGGTAGTGGGCTCAACAGCAATAGCAACCTGCATACCCGCAATCAGAGGCCGCCCTATCCATCTGCTTAGAAAATAGGAGGTATATACTTTGAAGGCATTCAAGCATTTAACAAGAGTGAGCTTTGAACAAAAATTGATATAGTCGTTTATTTTCCTAAACAGCATTGGTGTAAAATTAACCAAACTGAATTTTGGAAAACTATAAAACTTAATTTGCTTGCAGAGAACCAAATTTCATTCGCTTTGTTTCTAGCATATGGATCCGATAGTTAAAGAATTTATGCAGCGCATCATGTGGTCGCTTTTCGCTGCCTTATCATGGCTCATGATCAATGCCATTGCAGGTTTAAGGTTTGAGCTTGCTATCATAGATGGAACACATCAAACAGGTACCACCATTTTCTATGCTTGGTTGGCCATCAGTATATTTTTTCTATTCCGACTTTTTAAGAAGCTCTGGAAGGATCACCTGTAATGAAGACTTGGACTTGTTTATTTAGCGTCTAAAATCAATGGAGCACCTTTAGAGGGCATTACAATAACTTTAGTATTAGAAGATTTTGCCAATTCTTTCATAGCCTGAATTTGCTCATACTGCAATTGTTTATCACTCAGACTCTCATTGATGATACGCTGATAATCAGAAATACCCTGGGCTTCTACCCTTTTACGCTCTGCTTCCTGTTTCTCTTTCTGGAGGACAAACTGCATTTTTTGAGCTTCCTGTTCAGCATTTATTTTTTGCTCAATCGTTGATTTGACTGATGCGGGCAATGTAATGTTTCTAACAAGAAGATTTTCAAGAATCAAACCGCGCTGTTTGAAATCAGTTTCAATGGTTTTAAAAATGCGGGATTGAAACTCATCGCGCTTTGTTGAATAAAGCGAAACCGCATCATAATACACAGAATTATCTCTTATTCTTGTTCGGGTTATGGGTCTTACTATTTTATCTTCAAAATTGATACCAATATCTGTAATCAACTTTGGGGTTTCTGCAGGGTTAACACGATACAAAACTGATAAGTCAATCGTGACTTCCAATCCATCAGCAGTCAAAACTTTAATTGCATCATCTCCAGATTTCACTCCTTCATCGTGTACGCCACTCATGGTATAGTTCTGTGTTTTGATATCGATAAAGGTGACATCCATTAGAGGATTGATAAAATGCAGGCCACTTCCAAGTGTTTCCCTCTGTACTTTACCAAAAAGAGTCTTTACCCCAACATAACCAGCATCAACCTGACGAACACTCGAGGTTACTAATCCCAAACCAATCATAACAAATCCGACTATGCGAAATGGCTTAGCAATTTTTGCAACTTTCTGGTCCGCTTTTAACAATGCAGATCCAATTATAAAAAAGATAATACCTAAAATGATTAGTACCATGACGCGATTTTTAAATTAGACTAAGAAATGTTAGAAAAGGTTGCTTTTAGCTGCTGTGATCTGCAATGATCAACCACTCTCCATTAATTTTTTCAAAAGTGAGTGTGTAATGGCCGCCAACATCACCTGCGTTTCTTTTTAGAAACCATTTACCAACGACCAGATAATGTTTTTTTCCAAGTTTTTTGAGATGCAGAATATCAAATTTCAATTGTCCCATTTTATCTGAACCTGCATAATTTCTTTTGTAGCTGTTGAGTGTAGCAGTGAATCCATAGGTGACTCCAGACTTTCCAATGTACATCAATGAATCGCTTTCTATATAACCTTTCATGAAACCATCAAAATCACCACGGTTCCAGGCTTGAGTTTGCTTATCCAGGATGGATAAAATCTTTTTCTCATCTTTCGATTGAGAAAAGACAAAACAAGGAAGTAATAAAAGAAGAAGTAGTTTTTTCATGAATTAAGCCCAGGCCCTGTCGCCTTTTTTGTAAGGAATACAACCTTCGTATTTACCAGGAACAGCAACATATCGCAAGGCTTGTGTTGCACCAATCTCAGATGTAAAATAGCCAAGCAAAGTAAGCTGCTTCATCATGGCGAAGTAATGATTGGGATCTCCTTCTTTTTTCTGTTCATTATAAGTCTTCAACTCTTTGTTGATTTCATTAAACAATGCAGTACGCTCTTCTGGTGTAACCTCAATAAATGATTTGCTGTATTTCGACTTACTTGCTCTGTCAATTTTATTTAACCCTTCGCTGAATATTTGCTGATCCTTTTCCTCATAACAATCCGTTACCATTACTTGCATGAACTCACCCACTTTAGCTGCCTTTGCACCTGGCGTGTTTGTTGTAGGAATAATTGTTTCAGCTACTTCATCCAGAAATGCAATTTGATCTGGAGTAAGGCTAAAAACAAAGCCCGCTTTATCTGTTGATTTACACCCTTGTAAAAAAGCAGCACCACCAATGACAGTCCCACCAAAAATCAAGGCTACCCTTTCTAAAGCTTCGCGTCTGTTCATATAGAAGTTTTATGATTTTAAAAATACAAAAGAATCACCAAAAAATACAAATGGCTTAACTTGCAGGTAATGCCATTGATAGATATCAGCATACCAAAATCGATTGCCAACGCCCTAAGGCTTTCCAAGAGCACCCCAGGTGATCAACAGCGCAGGGTGCTCAAGAAATTATTGAAGAAAGCTGCACCAACTCAATTTGGCAGGCAATATCAATTTGGTGCTCTCCTGGAGCATCCTGATACAGAAATCGCCTTTAAGAAATCGGTGCCGCACTACGATTACAACACCATTTATAACCATTGGTGGAAACAAACCCTGGAAGGCAAAACAGATGTCTGCTGGCCTGGTAAAATCGATTATTACGCTTTAAGCTCAGGCACATCTGAGGCAGCCAGCAAATACATTCCTATCACCAAAGAACTCATGAAGGGGAACAAACTCATCATGATCAAACAGTTGCTTTCACTAAGGACCTATGATAATATTCCCTGGAAATCAGTCGGCAAAGGATACCTGATGCTAGGAGGTAGTACAGAATTGCAGGAGGGGCCAGGTTATTTTGCAGGCGACTTGAGCGGGATTACAGCCAAAAAAGCTCCGCTTTGGTTCAGCCCATTTTATAAACCTGGTAAAAAAATAGCCAAAAAGAGGGACTGGAATGAGAAACTGGAAGCCATAGTAGAAGAAGCCCCCAATTGGGATATTGGTTTCGTTGTTGGGGTACCGGCCTGGATTCAAATGTGCATGGAAATGGTCATCAAGCGCTATAAGCTAAACCATATTCATGAAATCTGGCCAAACCTGGCGTTTTTTTGTCACGGTGGTGTTGCCTTTGAACCTTATAAAAAAGGATTTGAAAAGCTATTGGGTAAGCCACTTACCTATATTGAAACTTATCTTGCTTCAGAAGGATTCATTGCTTACCAGGACAGGCAATATCCGGATGGCATGAAATTGGTACTCAACCAACACATCTATTTTGAGTTTGTGCCATTTGATGATCAGAATTTCACCAATGCTGGTGATCTGGTAGAAAAGCCTCAATCCTTCAACATAGATGAAATTGAAGAGGGAAAAGAATATGCGCTATTGATGAGCACAACCGCAGGCGCATGGCGCTATTTAATTGGAGACACCATAAAATTTGTCAATAAAGAACGTTCTGAAATCATCATCACTGGAAGAACAAAGCATTTTCTTAGTCTTGTTGGCGAACACCTGAGCGTTGACAACATGAATAAAGCTATAAAGGTGGCTTCAGAAAAAATGAATATCAATTGTTCTGAATTTACAGTAGCCGGATTCCCGGTAGATGGATTTTTTGGACATCACTGGTATATAGGTTGTGACGAAGCAGTCGATACAGAATTACTTTCTCAACATATTGATGAAACATTGAAGGAAATAAACGATGATTATGCAGTTGAAAGAAAAAGCGCACTGAAGGATGTTGTTGTTGAAGTACTTCCAGAAAATACATTTATCCACTTTCTTGAGAAAAAAGGGAAAGTTGGAGGACAGCATAAATTCCCAAGAGTACTAAAAGGAAAATTACTTGAGGAATGGAAGGAATTTTTAAATCAGCATAACCCTTAATGTACTGAAATGCTAGAGTCGGTTATAAAAGGCTTTGGACTGGGCATGATTCTTGCCATTTCAGTAGGACCCGTCATTTTCACCATCCTTAAACAGAGTCTGAACAACGGGCAAAAGGGTGGATTTAGTTTTGTGGCTGGTGTCTGGTTCAGCGATATCCTTTTGGTCATCATCAGCAATATGTTTTCCAATCTGGTGGTTAGTGCATTGGCATTTCAGTCGACGATTGCCTACATTGGGGCAGTATTTGTAATATCGATGGGAATCTATTACCTCTTTTTTAAGAAAGTGTATTTTGGCGATGATAAAAATGTCATACTGGTTCAGTTTGGTAAGAAAGCTTTTACCAAAGCATTTATGTCGGGCTTCCTGATCAACACACTGAATCCAAGTGTGATGTTGTTTTGGCTTATCAATGCCACTGCATTTGCTGCATCTAACACAACTACTGAAAGATTCATTATTTTTAGTGTATGCCTGGGTGTAAATATTCTTGCAGATATTTTGAAAGTAGTACTTGCCGCCAAAGTGCGACACAGTCTTACTCCGCACAATATCAATATCATCAACAAAGTTTCAGGGACTATTCTCATTGGATTTGGACTTGCCATTATATACGGAATCAAATTCCTCAATCACTAACTCATGAATAAATCAATTGCCTTTTTTCTGACAATGGCATTAATGGTGTCGTCCTTCTCCATAGGCTTTGCTCAGGGATCTGATATGGTAGTTTTGAAAAAAGGAGCAAACAAAACCCTCAAAACCTATATTGCGGGATCTCAAATTCATTTCATCAGCATCGCTGGTAATGAAGTAGAAGGCAATATCAAAAAAATAGAACGTGATAGTATATTCATACATACTTATGATTCCAGAGCAGCTTATACCATGTGGGGAACCAGTTTCTGGGATACAGTATCAGTAAGCCTTTCACGTTATCATATCTCAGAAATCAGAGAAATCATCAAGCCAAAGTCAGGTTTTGGTTTCATTAAAAACGGCTACTTGTTTATGATTGCAGGTATCTCCTATGCTATACTTCATGTAGTTAATGCACCAATCTTAAACCAACCAATCATACCTGGACAACTTGCAGTTGCAGGAGGAATTACTGCTACTGGTATTGTTTTAAACAGAGTTCATAAGAATACAGTAAGATTGGGCAAGAACCACTATTTGCAATACATCCCTTTAAAATAGTAACGTTTGTTCAGTCTCATCAAAAAGATTCTCCTCGGCATATTTATTTCACACCTACTTTACCTGGTGTTGTTGAAATTTGTGGATGCGCCAATTACTATTACACAAATCAGCAGCATCATCAATGGAGATGGTTTTAACAGGTCTCATGTGAATTTGAATGAGATTTCAATACATGGAAAATTGGCTGTGATAGCATCAGAAGATCAATTGTTCCCAGACCATAATGGTTTTGATATCAAGAGTATTAAAAAAGCACTTGACTATAACAAAAGAAAACCTGGAAGAGTACGAGGCGCTTCTACTATTAGTCAGCAAGTAGCAAAAAACATTTTCCTGTGGCAAGGCAGAAGCTGGATCAGAAAGGGATTGGAAGTGTATTTCACCTTCATGATTGAATTGATTTGGGGCAAAAAAAGAATACTAGAAATGTATTTGAACGAAGCTGAAATGGGCAGAGGAGTATTTGGCATTGAAGCTGCATCGCAAAAATATTTCAAACACAGTGCAAGGAAATTAACCAAAGTGGAAGCCGCCATGATTGCTTCATCCTTGCCCAACCCCATTCGTTATACTGTGAAGCCTCCGTCAAGATATGTTTCTAGAAAATACCCTTGGGTCATGAGACAAATGAATAATCTTGGAGCGGATCCAGATGTTCTGCAAATCATCAATGCTAATCGATAGACAACTTGCTTACACTGCTATTGATCGTAGGCTCTGCATAACTTCCCTTAAGTCCCCACCTAAACTGATATACCTTCCCATCTATAACAGGAAGGCTCACTTTTACTCCCATAGCATAGCCACTAATATTTGATAAATATTTACCTGTGTTAATTAGTATGGGCTGTTGCTTGTTTCCTGGGTATACTATCAAGATTATTTCAGGCCTTTGGCTAAAAGCATAGTTCAGGATATTTGCTGAAGGCGCACTTATATCAAGTGTTGTGGTAATTGTAAGATTAGCTTTATCTAATGATAAACTCGACTGAGTAAGGATTACTTGAGAAAAGGAAGAAAAATTTTGAATGGTATCGACAGAAAACTCTTTGTTACCTGAATTCATTTCCTGGGTTAAATCAGCTGTGCCTTTTGAACCAACCATGAATACTTCTTTGTTTTGCAACTGCATTTCCAAAGGCCAGAAATTATAATTACTTCTTCTATACAAATGTGTGTTCAGCGAAAAAGCCGTATCCCCTGTATAAAACCAATATTTAGATGCACGTTGATAAGAGTTGGTAAAAACAACAGGTAAGCCATGTGCATTTTCTTTTACCGTTTTTGTCCATTCCTGATTGTAATGAAATTCGTCTTTGGGTAGATTTTTAATCAATGGAGTATCGATGATCATAAAGACCCTGACAAATAAAATCAATATTATTGAAAAGGGAAGTAGTCGGTATACCCATTTACTGAGTGAATCATTTGCGTCTACATATTGATAACCCAACACTATAAGCGGCACCAGCAAAGGAACTGTCCAATTCGCTTCTGTCCTGCTTTTGAAAGAAGATGCAAGAAACAAGAGGTAAACAAAGACAAGCGACCACCGCATGGCTTTTTGCGTTTGATCTGTTGGCTTATGTTTAAATGCGCTCCAAATAATCAACCACCCCAATAATGGTCCTGCAATCAGTAATTGTCCCGCTAAATAGTCGG
The DNA here is from genome assembly GCA_964631755.1 of uncultured Sphingobacterium sp. Taxonomy (GTDB): domain Bacteria; phylum Bacteroidota; class Bacteroidia; order Chitinophagales; family Chitinophagaceae; genus Pollutibacter. Next base: position 9,702 of record CAZVYI010000057.1, read on the forward strand.
TCGTAAACGAGAAAGAATAAGGCGGTGAAACCCTTTCAAACAAATGATAATACAAGGAAGGCAATCCATGTTCCAGCTGCCATAAAACATGTGGCATGAAAAAAAGTATTGCCAATACAATCACCAGCCACGTTGAAGGCTGCTTCAGTAATTTCAAATTAGAAACAAGTGTTGCCAGAATGATGAGTAGTCCATGATACTTACTATACAACAACAAAGCCACAGTAATTGACAGCAAAACAGCGTTCATCCAATTGATACGCCCTGTATACTTTTTATACATCCAAAAAAACAAAGCAGTAAAAAACAAAAGAGGAATATCAGGCACAGCAATGATACCACCAATTTGCAGGATTGCTGTATTGAGCACTATTGCATAAAACAATTTGAGATTAGCAGGATTGGCAAGTTTTTCAATGATAAACACTGAAATAGTACCGATAACTACCACAAAAAAACGAACACCCAACTCTCCTGGAAAAATGAATGTTCCCAGTTTAATCAATACTGCAATCATTGGTGGATGATCAAAATAACCCCAATCTAAAAATTTGGAATACACCCAATAATAGGCCTCATCATCAAAGAGTTCAGTCCCGGCTGCCTGAACAAATGAAATCAACAGCCATATAGAATAAAACAGGATTCTGGTAGAAACGATTTTTTTCATGACCGTCATTTGGTAATGAGTTGATCCACCCATTGTATTGTGCTGTACAGCCTTTCAGCATCTTTACCAATTACTTCAACCCATGGACGTGACTGATTAATGAGCAAATCTTTATAATGATGATAAAGCGTTTCACGTGTTACCAGATCCGGATATTCCCTCAATTCATCTTTTACCCAGGGAAGGTCTGGTTTACACAGTAAATACCCGTCGTATTTTCTTTCAACAATCTGATTCAAAATCTTAGGATGGCATTTACCAAATACAAATTCACACCACACTTTCATCACATACATATCCGTATCAATAAAAAGGAAAGGGCGGTCTTGTTTATTTTGCTCAATATGTAGGCGGATGCATTCATGCGTTGCCTCCTCCTCTAACTTGAGCTGACCTTCTGCAATGGTGAGTAAATCCTCGAATGTATAGATGGTTCCGTTTTCTAATAAATATTCCCGGGCATATTCACGACACCAATTGGTAGAATAATGTTCTGCTAGTTTTGTACACAAAGTACTCTTGCCAGTCGATTCCGGACCAATGGCAACTATCTTAATCACATCAGATGATGTCCAATTTTTCATTTGCCTTTTTTTTCCATTCCTGAAAACCAAAGATGGCCAGAACCAATAAAATAAAATAATAAAGTGTCGTTGGCGCAAAACCCTTTACATAATAGAGCGGCATAGAAGCAATATTGGTAATCATCCACCAGATCCAGCTTTCTACCTTTTTTCTGGTCATCAACCACATGCCTGTCAATGCAGAAGCAGAAGCAAAAGCATCAGCCCAGG
>CAZVYI010000058.1:0-11101 GCA_964631755.1 uncultured Sphingobacterium sp.
TCTGTTTCTTCAATCGCACCGTGTTCTGTCCCTTCGTTAATAATTGCTTTTATTTCTTCTTCGGTCACCTGCGTTTCATCCGGTTTGAGTCGGAATATTTTCAAAACCAAAGTTGAAGTTTTGGAAAGCAACCAAACAAAAGGATGAGTAAACTTGGAAATAAAAAGCATTGGTCCAGCTACCGTTTTTGCAATAGCTTCAGGATTGGATAATCCTACACGTTTGGGGATCAGCTCCCCAAAAACAAGAGAGAAAAATGTGATGACAATTACAACTGCAACTGTTGCCAATTCATTACTGTATGCAGAAACAGGACCTGAAAATTGAAAATATTTTTCAACTTCTCCTACAATACGCTCGCCGGAAAATACACCCGTGAAAATACCGATGATGGTAATACCTATTTGTACAGTAGAAAGAAATGAATCTGGATGCTGAGCAAGTGTCAACGCTCTTTTGGCACGTAAATCTCCTTTGTTTGCCTGTCCCTCCAGCCTGGCTTTTCGTGCAGAAACCAGTGCTATTTCAGCCATGGAAAAAAATCCATTGATCAATATGAGAAGGAACAGGATAATTAAATCGTTCATATACTTGATTGCTGTAAAGATAAGGTCTGGTTAGCTATTCGCGCTCCCAACCAGCCAAAAAGCATCCCCAATAAACCCCCAACCAGTACATCTGAAGGGAAATGGACACCAACGTATACCTGAGAATAGGCTATAAGTGCTGCCCAGACAAACAAATACTTAAACCAGGGAGAAATTTTACCCAAAGTGAAGTAAGCATAGGCAGCAAAAGCAAAATGGTTAACAGCATGAGAAGAGGTAAAACTGCCATTTGCTCCACAGTATTTTGCTAAAAACCTGAGATAATGGATCATGTTAGGATCTCTGCAGGGCCGTGGACGATTGAAATAATCTTTAATAAAATGACTGCTGATCAAATCAGAAAATGCTATTAAAGATATTGCACCTAAAAACCACCAGACACCTTTTTTGCCGTAAAGTTGAATTACATAAATAAGTATGAAAAGATACAGGGGTACATGGAAGATAGATTCGCGCATCAAAAGCGTTAGTTTATCCAAAACAGGATGAATACCAACCCTGTTCACCAGAAGTAATACTTCATAGTCGATATACACCAATTGTTGCAAAAGAGATAGCCCTTCTGCCTGTATAAAAGCCATATTGCAAAAATAAACAGAAATCTGTGTATTGATAGCTTTTTACATGTTTAACCATTTGTTTATGAATTCATTCATTTTATTCGAAAATGGACTTGCATTAGCAATCCCTTTTGCATAAATTTGCACCCACAAAAAGCACCAATCTTGGCACTCATAAAAAGCATTTCTGGAATCAGAGGAACTATCGGAGGAAAACCTGGTGTATCGTTATCACCTTTGGATGTTGTAAAATATACTGCAGCATTCGGACAATGGGCGATTAGCAAGGGGAACAAAAAAATTGTCATCGGCAGAGATGGAAGAATAAGCGGTCCCATCGTTTCGCAACTCGTTGCTCAAACTTTGGTTGCATTGGGTGCTGAAGTTATTGATCTTGGGCTTTCTACCACACCAACAGTAGAGTTTGAAGTAGTAGCAGAACAGGCAGCTGGAGGAATCATCATTACAGCAAGTCATAACCCAAGAGAGTGGAATGCATTGAAACTTTTAAATGAAAAGGGTGAATTCATCAGTGCCGAGACCGGTATGCAAATTCTGAACGATGCAGATCAGGAAAATTTACAATTTGCCGGTGTTGAACAAAGTGGGACCTACACCTACAAGCCAGACCATGCTGATCGGCACCTCGATGCCATTCTAGCCTATCCTCTGGTAGATGCAACGTCCATCAAAAAGAAAAACCTGAAAGTGGTTGTTGATGCCATTAACAGCAGCGGAGCCATTTTCGTTCCTGCACTTCTTCAAAAACTTGGACTCGCAAAAGAAAATATTATTGTTTTAAATGGTGAAGTAAACGGAAAGTTTGCTCACAATCCAGAGCCTTTGCCGCAAAACCTTACCGCCTTGTCAGCTGCAGTATTGGCCAACAAAGCAGATTTGGGAATTGCTGTGGATCCTGATGTTGACCGTCTTGTGCTGGTATGCGAAGACGGCTCTATGTTTGGTGAAGAATATACACTGGTGGCAGTATCAGATTATGTATTGAGCAAAAGAAAAGGGGATACAGTAAGCAATCTATCTTCAACAAGAGCTTTAAAAGATATTACCGAAAAATACGGATGCAATTACCACCCAGCTGCTGTAGGCGAAGTAAATGTGGTTGCAAAAATGAAAGAAGTCAATGCAGTAATTGGCGGAGAAGGAAATGGAGGAATTATTGTTCCTGATTTCCATTATGGAAGAGATGCCTTAATTGGAATTGCACTCTTTTTGACACAGCTTTCTGCAAATGGTAAAACCGCTAAACAATTGCGGAACAGTTACCCCGATTATTTCATCAGTAAAAATAAGATTGAACTAGAGGGAAATATCAATCTACCCTCAATTTTTGATAAAATCAAACTCAAATACAAATCAAATCCTGTCAATACAATTGATGGATTAAGAATTGAATTTGATAAAGATTGGGTGCATTTGCGTGCAAGCAATACAGAACCCATTATTCGTATAATTGCTGAGAGTAGTTTTGAAACCACTGCCAATAATATAGCAATAAAATTGATCAAGGATATACAAGAGGCCTTATAGCACCAATTGTGTATATTTGAAAAAACAGCTCTGATTCATGCCCTCTCGTATCTATTTAGACAATGCTGCAACAACACCCATTGATCCTTCGGTTGTTGAAGAAATGATGCCTTATCTCACGGATCATTTTGGGAACCCATCCTCAATTTATTCATATGGACGGGAAAACCGATTAGCAATTGAAAAAGCCAGGAAATCAGTCGCTTCGATTTTACATGCACACCCATCAGAGATTTTTTTTACCAGCGGAGGAACTGAAAGCAGTAATACAGCCATTTTTGCAGCTGTAAGAGAATTGAAATGCAAAAGAATCATCACTTCTCCAATAGAACACCACGCTACGCTTCATTCATGTACCTATCTCGAAAATACAGGTGAAGCTGAATTGGTACTCCTAAATATCTTACCAAATGGCCATGTAGACCTATTAGATCTTGAAGAGAAACTAGCGGAAAGCGACCAAAAAACTTTGGTCACCCTGATGCACGCAAACAATGAAATTGGAAATATTACAGACATCAAGAAAGTAGGTGAATTGTGCGCTCAATTCAAGGCAATTTTTCATGCAGATACTGTACAAACAGTCGGACATTTCCCAATAGACTTATCGGCCATTCAAGTAGATTTTATTACAGCTGCTGCTCATAAATTTCACGGTCCAAAAGGCGTTGGGATGTTATACATCAATGGAAAAAATAAAATTCATCCATTGATTCATGGAGGCGGGCAAGAAAGAAACATGAGAGCGGGCACCGAAAACCTCTATGGCATCATTGGCTTTGCCAAAGCACTGGAAATTGCTACTGCACATCATGAAAAAGAGAAAGAACATATACTGGGTATAAAGAAATATTTGAAAGAAAAACTAACAAATGAAATTCCTGGTATTGTATTCAATGGCGACCCTGATGGAGAAAGCCATTACACAGTTTTAAGCGCTGGATTTCCGCAAAACGACAAAACAGAAATGCTGTTGTTTAATTTAGACATCAGAAATATATGCGCTTCAGGTGGAAGTGCTTGCAGCAGTGGAGCCATTCAGGGATCCCATGTTATTGCGGCGTTGAAAAAAAATCCTCAAGCAACAATCCGATTTTCATTCAGTAAATACAATAACTTAGAGGAAATAGATATACTTGTTTCGAACCTAAAGGAGTTACTTTAACAGCAAGACAATTCTTAATTGATTTTCTTTTTGATTTCATTCAATGCCACCAGGGCATCTACAGGTGTAAGGCTATTGATATCTATTGCTGCTAACATTTTTCTAATTTCATCAAAAACCTCTGTGTGCGCATCAAAGATGGTCAGTTGCATACCCTGAGTCTCAGGTGACAAGTCCAGTTGCTCTCCGGATGATTGCTTTTTTTCCAATGCAGCTAACAATTGTCCAGCTCGGTTCACCAAAGACAAAGGCATTCCCGCCATTCTTGCCACGTGAATACCAAAACTATGTGTACTTCCTCCAGGTGCAAGTTTGCGCAGGAAAATAATCTTCTTATCAATTTCTTTATGGGTGATGTGATAATTTTTTACACGTGGTAACCGCTTTTCCAACTCATTCATTTCATGATAATGGGTAGCGAACAAAGTCTTAGGTCTTTGCTTTGAATCGTGTAAAAACTCAGCAATGCTGCAAGCAATTGAAATTCCGTCGTAGGTAGAAGTACCGCGACCAATTTCATCAAGTATAACTAGACTTCTGGATGATATATTATTAATGATGCTTGCTGTCTCATTCATTTCAACCATAAAAGTGGATTCTCCTCCACTTAAATTGTCTGAAGCACCAACACGTGTAAAAATTTTATCTGTGATAGGAACTCTCGCTTTTTGTGCCGGCACATAACTACCCATGTGTGCCATCAATGTAATGATGGCCGTTTGTCTGAGTAAAGCGCTTTTACCACTCATATTTGGACCAGTAAGGATGATCAACTGACATTCATCCTGATCCAATATTAAATCATTGGACACATACTCTTCCTCTGCTGGTAACAATTGTTCTATCACTGGGTGACGTGCAGCCTGCAAATGCAAATCGCTATCTTCTTCCAAGATTGGCTTGCAATAATTAAACTTAGTAGCATTGAAAGCAAATGAACATATACAATCCAAGATGGCAACAACTTGTGCATTTTTCTGCATGGGCAAAATATACTCTTGCAACGCATTCAGCAACTGATCATAAATCGTCGCTTCTAATTGTGCAATTTTATCTTCTGCACCCATGATTTTTTCTTCATATTCTTTTAGCTCGGGTGTGATGTAACGCTCTCCGTTAGTGAGTGTTTGCTTTCTAATCCAATCACCTGGCACCTTCTGCTTATGTGTATTGCTCACCTCCAGGTAATACCCAAATACATTGTTGAATCCTATTTTCAATGAAGAAATACCAGTATTTACAATCTCCCTCTGTTGAATTTCAACAAGTACATTTTTTCCCCCAGTAGAAAGCGACCTGTAATAATCAAGATCTTGATCTACTCCTTGCGCGATATATCCACCCTTATTGGTTTGCGCAGGTGCTTCTTCAGCAATTTGCTTGAAAATTTTTTCCTTTAAAAAAGAACATCCGTTGAGGTTGTCTGCAAGTCTTCTTAAATACGCATCATCAATTTCAGCAGCATGCGTTTTTATCAAATCAATTTGTTCTAGACCCTTTGCCAATTGTAGCATTTCACGTGGACCTAATTTCTTTGAAGGGATTTTACTTACCAGTCTTTCAATATCACCACATGACTTTATATACTGCAGAATTTTCAATCTCCACTCTTCATTGGCAATAACTTGTTCTGTGAGACCTAAACGTTCATTGATTTTTACAAGATCTACCAAAGGCATGAGTATCCAGCGCTTTAGTAACCTGGCACCCATTGGTGACACTGTTGTATCTAATGTTTTTATCAATGTGGCTCCTTGATCAGCAGGACCACTAATCAACTCAAGATTACGGATAGTAAATTGATCCATCCACAAATACTCGTCTCTGTTGACCCTGTGAATACTGGCTATATGGTGACAATTTGGATGTGCAGTATCTTGTAAATAATGGAGGATAGCACCTGCAGCCACAATCCCCTCCTGCATATCATCCACACCAAATCCTTTAAGAGAATGCGTTCCAAAATGCCTTAACAAAGCATCTTCAGCATACCTGAAATCAAAAATCCATGCATCCAAACAATAGAAATAAAATTTCTTTCCAAACTTTTCAGCAAAGAATTGTTGTTTGCCTTTTTGAAAAATAACTTCAGCAGGTTGAAATGTTTGCAAAAGTTTGTCAACATAATCGAAATCCCCCTCAGCAATAAAAAATTCACCTGTAGATATATCCAAAAAGGAAATTCCATTCTTATTTTCTCCCAATTGAATGGCTGCCAGAAAATTATTGCTTGTATGTTCCAGTAATTTGTCGTGTGTGGCAAGACCAGGTGTCACCATCTCTGTAACTCCACGTTTTACAATTCCCTTTGCTTGTTTAGGGTCTTCCAGTTGATCGCAAATTGCTACTCTATAGCCCGCCTTAACCAATTTGTGCAGATAAGTATCCAATGCATGATGAGGAAATCCTGCCAATTCAAGAGAGGCGGCAGCTCCATTATTTCTCTTTGTTAGCGTAATACCCAGAACTGCTGAAGCCTTCACGGCATCCTCCCCAAAAGTCTCGTAAAAATCTCCTACCCTGAACAACAGGATGGCATCAGGGTATTTTTGTTTTATCGCCCTGTGCTGCTGCATCAGTGGAGTATCTTGAACGCTTTTGGCCATACTTAGTAAATGTATAGAAGGATTTCAAAAATACGAAAGCAAATTCACCATTTTATATATGGGGAAAAATCACTTTTAATGGTGTTAATCTCGCAGTGAATAAGTAATTTTAGTAATCTGGTTATCCATATGAAAAAATCGATTTCTTTAATCTTTCTGATTGTCTCATCTCTTACATTTCTCAAAGCACAGAACACTTCAGTTATTGACAGCGATCTTCCTTTAGTCAAAATCCATACGAGAGGAGGTGTAATTTCAAATGACCCAAAAATTACTGCAGATTTTAGCGTAATAAACAATGGCAGCGGAAGAAGAAATAAAAGTACCGATACCCCCAATGAGTACAATGGAAAAATCGGGGTTGAATTCAGGGGACAATCATCACAGGGACAACCTTTAAGATCTTACGATATTGAGCTTAGAGATGCAGCAGGTATAGAAGCCCCTACTCCCTTATTGGGCATGCCCGCCGAAAGTGATTGGGTTCTTTATGCACCTTATATGGACAAGACGATGATGAGAAACTATCTTGCTTATACACTCACAAGAGAAATGGGCAGATGGGCTTCCAGAGTGCGCTATGTAGAACTCATCTTGAATGACGAATACCAGGGCATTTATTTGCTGACAGAAAAAATCAAAAGAGATTCCAGCAGGGTAAACATCAGCAAACTCTTACCAACAGACAACAGTGGAATTGAGCTGACTGGCGGATATATTTTTAGCCTTGATAAAGAACCAAATGGTTGGTTCTCCAGTTTTCCTACACCTGGGGCTATTAATCTAACACCCAGACAATTTTCTTATGTCTATCCAAAAGCAGCAGATATTACCCCTCAGCAAAAAAATTATATCAAACAAACTGTTGATGATTTTGAAAGAGCTTTAAATTGTCCAAATTTCCAGGATCCTTCCTTTGGTGTAAGAAAACATGCAGATCTTACAAGCTTCATAGATTTTTTAATTATTAACGAAATCAGCAGAAACGTTGATGGATATAGATTAAGTTCTTATTTCCATAAAAATAAAAATATAACAGACGGCAGAATAAAGGCTGGACCGGCTTGGGATTTTGATCTGGGTTTTAAAAATGCCGACTACTGTGATGGAAGTTTAATTTCAGGGTGGGCCTATAAATTCAACTATGTTTGTCCGGGTGATGGTGCAGGCCTTATCCCCTTCTGGTGGGATCGTCTCATGCTCGATACAGCCTTTGTTTCATCCTTAAGGTGCCGCTGGCTGGATCTGAGAAAAACCGTTTTATCTGAACAAAATATCAATAAATTGATTGATTCTGCCGACCTCATTACAACAGAAGCAAGAACAAGGCATTTTGCAAAATGGAATCTTTCTGGCAATCAATGGTGGAGGGGAATAAATCCTATTCGGTCATATGAAGAAGAAAGAGATGCAATGAAATCATGGATCAAACAAAGAGCAGAATGGATTGATTTCAATTTGCAAAACAAAGGAGCCTGCGGAGATTGGCCGGCTGATAACAATGAAACCATCATCATCAAAGCTTATCCCAATCCTTTCCAAAACAGTGGTAATATCAATATTCAAGTCAAAGAGGCACAAGGCATTCGCTTACTGGTTTTAGATATGCATGGAAGAATCATGACGCAAACATTTAAAAATGTCTTTAGAGGTACAAACAATGTCAGTCTTGATGCAACAGGATGGTCAGCCGGAATATACCAGATTATTCTATCTACGGTTACAGGAGAAGTTTACAAGTACCGAATGATTAAACAATAGGTGATAAATTTTTGTTAGAAAAGCGACTGATCTAAATCATGTGACAGTCGGCTTGAATAACTTAGGTTTATAAAAATCAGGAATGTCTTCTGCGGGTAAAGTAAAATCCAGTTTTTCTTTTCACAACAAACCTACCTTAATCAGGGGTGGTGAGCCATATTTCTCCATACTGACTAAACTAATCGAACAGTCAGAAAAGAGTATTCAGTTTCAGGTCTATATTTTTGAAGAAGATGAAACAGGTAACGCAGTCGCGGATAAATTAATTGATGCAAGAAAAAGAAATGTAGAAGTACAGCTTTTATTAGACGGATATGCATCGAGAACCCTTTCCTCTTCTTTTAAAGATCGGCTCAGAAATGCTGGTATACAACTGAGGTTTTTCAATCCGATATTCAAAAGTGAAAAATTCTATTTCGGAAGAAGACTTCATCATAAAATAGTAGTCTGCGATGGAATTTATGCCCTTGTTGGAGGAATAAATATTTCCAACCGCTACAATGATATGCCAGACGCAGCAGCCTGGCTTGATTGGGCCATACTTATTGAAGGAGATATCGCATATGAATTACATAAACTATGTAACAATTTTTATGCAAAATGGAACAATAAGTTTATTCAACTAGATAAAAAATCTATCGCAACAAAAATTGACAACTCATTGCATTGTCCCATGCGGATCAGGAGAAACGACTGGGTAATGAATAAGAATGAGATATCAGCTACTTATGTAGAAATGCTCAGAAACACGCAAGATGAAATCATCATCATGTCGAGTTATTTTTTACCCAGTAATTTCATACGGGCCAGCATGGTAGCTGCCATAAAAAGAGGTGTTACCATTAAACTCATTTTAGCGTCAACTTCAGATATTGGAATTGCGAAATATGCAGAAAAATATCTCTATGCCTGGGCCTTGAGACAGGGAATAATCATTCATGAATACAAACACAATGTATTGCATGGCAAAATAGCAGTATGTGATGAGAGAATAGTAACGATTGGTTCATACAACATAAACGATATCAGTGCATTGGCCAGTATTGAATTAAATATCGATGTAGAGGAAAAAAACTTTGCATCAAAAACAAAAGAGGAACTCAACTCAATTATAGAGAAAGATTGTATTAGAATAGACCCTAAGGGGTTTTACGCATCGCAGGGTTTAGTTCAAAAGTTATTACAATGGACGGCTTATCGAACATTTAGGGTTGTATTTAAGCTATTTACTTTTTACTTCTCAAAACAGCGAAAATGAAAATGAAGAAAAAAAGGGACTTCCCAGAGAAGGTTTGTCCTACTTGCAACCGACCATTTCAATGGAGAAAAAAATGGGAAAAGATATGGGAAGAAATAGTCTACTGCAGCGATAGATGTAGGAAAAACAGAAACAAATCTTAGCATCTCAGATGACTTTTGTCATCTTCACTTCACTTTCAGCTTTATACATTTAGTCAAATTTATTGACATGAATGGAGAACTGAATGAACAACAAATCAATAATATTTTAACCAGCCAGCTCATAGGAAGATTAGCCTGTTGTGATGGCAAATACCCCTATATCGTTCCAGTCACTTTTGCATATGATGGTAATTATATTTACGCACAATCGGTTGAAGGGAAAAAACTAGACATGCTGAGAAAGAATCCAAATATTTGTTTTGAAGTCGACATTGCAAACGATATTTCCAATTGGCAAAGCGCAGTAATATTCGGACAATATGAAGAGTTGGACAAGGAAGATGCAGAAGAAGCCAGAATCCTCCTATTCAGCAAAGCCATGCCTCTAATGACGGGATATTCTATTCACCAACATGAACATGATGAGGGAGAGGGACATGATATATCTGATAAGAGCAGGGTTAAACCTATTATGTTCAGAATAAAGATCAATGAAAAAACAGGAAGATTTGAATGTCAATAAAATTAAGCTATGCGCTTTGAGAACAGAGAGGACTCAGGCTTTCATTTGTCGGCCTTGTTACTTGAAAAGAAAATTAGAGCAGATTATGTAATCACTATTCCAAGAGGTGGAGTTCCTGTAGCAATTGTTATTTCAAAAAAACTACAGATTCCTTTAAAGTTAGTTTTTGTAAGAAAACTCGGCCATCCCATCAACAGTGAATTTGCAATTGGTGCTGTTAGTGAAAAAAATTTAATTATCAATAATGATGTGTTCATCAACAATCAACATCCTGAAATAGAATCCCTCATACAAAAAGAGAGAAAAAGAATACTTGAAATGAAAAATAAATTTAATCACGAGTTTAGTTTTCAAGAAATCAAACAAAAAAATATCATTCTTGTAGACGATGGAATTGCTACTGGAACCTGCGTAGAGTTAGCCATTCAGGAATTGAGAAAGAATGGGGCAAGGACAATTACTGTAGCAACCCCAATTTGTCCCTTTAATACTTACCAAAAGTTAAAACAAATTGCAGATGAAATCATCTGTTGTATAGTTGCCGATCAGTTTTCTGGAATTAGTACGTATTTCCAAAACTTTGAACAGTTAACAGATGAACTAGTTGTAACCTATTTGAATCAATTAAACGGTCCCGCTAACCGACTTAAAACCACTTTCCCACTCAGCTAATAATATTGAAATAATTGTTTTTCCGCACTTTTCTTAAGTATTTATACTTAAATTATGCTCTTTTTCACCAAAACCTCATCTTTCAATAGGGACAAAATTTTTTTGGGCATGGAATTCAAACGATTGGACAGTATGACAGGAAAAGACCCTGTTTTGAACAGAAGAATTGCAACAATTTTCTTAAGTGATTTTGAAAGTTTCTTGGCTACTTTTTCTACTTTACCCGAAATCAAGGAACTTGACAATATCAAGTTTTT
>CAZVYI010000059.1:0-10872 GCA_964631755.1 uncultured Sphingobacterium sp.
ACAAACCCAAATTGATCAAGCCACACAATTCTTTCCTGCAATCGCTGTATTTGCTATGGATGCAGCTGGATTAAAAAGTGAAAATAATGTTCGCAAACAGATTCAGCTCTTTGGAGCCAGTCAGCTTTCTGCAGCATTACTAGTTTATCCCATGAAAGTCATTGTAAACAGAGAAAGACCCAATGGTAGCGACAACAGATCTTTTCCTTCAGGACATGCAACCAGGGCTTTTGTATCTGCAGAATTTCTCCATCAAGAATTTGGTCACCTTTCACCTTGGGTTAGTATTGCGGGTTATACAACAGCTGGTGCAACTGCCTACCTTAGACTTTACCAGAATGAACACTGGCTTAGTGATGTGTTGGCGGGTGCAGCTATAGGGATAGCTTCGACCAAACTTGTTTATTGGTTAAACAAGAAAATGCAATCACGACCTCCACGCAAAAAAGAATTGATTGCAAGGTTTTAAAGACTGAAGGAAATTTTTTATTTCATCATTTCTTTCCATCCCGCTTTCATGAATGGCCACTGAGGCAGGGTATTCAACAAAACAACTTCTTCGAATGGATTCGTTTCGTTGTCGAGAAATTTAAAAATTGTTTTGATTTTATTTCGACTAAAAAGCAAAGTGAAAACACGTGAACCGGGCATTTTTTTATGAAACAAAATATGCAAGAGCACACTGTCGAACCACATAAATCGTTTTTCAAAAAATGATTTTTTTATCTGCGGATGCCTACCTTGTTCAAGCAAGTTTACAATAGCCGAAACATTTTTTTGTATGAACCTGAATGTATAACCACTTGAAGGTTTTGTTTGCCCTCCGGCTGTCCCAATATTGATGATAGAACCCACACCAGAAGAGAATTGGTGATTGGTCATGGGTATAATGCCGAATTCTTTTTCTTTTATACTGTACGCAGTTAGCTTCAAATAATCTGCAACATAATTTTTAAGTGCTTCCTCATATTGTTCATCACTCAATAAAGATGGCGTAAAGAGTGTATACTCAACAAGTGCGTGGGTGGGTGATAATGGCATTACATAGACAAAAGTTGTGCCTTCGTCCTGGTTCACCCGAAAATCCATCAATGTAGCACTTTCAGTATCAAAGAATGCTGTAGGTGTTTCAATAACCCACCCTTTGAAGTGCTGCAACAAGACCAGATCATCTTCCTTATATGTTGGTTTTTCTGCCATTATACTATTGAACGCATAGCTACCAGTAAAAACTCTACTCGTTGTTTTAACACTAACAAATCCATTTACATTATTCACTTCTTGAACAGGTTCATGGATCAAATCGACTCTACCCGATTTTTCTATAGCAGCATAACAATATTGATAGAAATCCAGTCCCCTTATCATCTTGTATGAGTAAGGACCCAATTCCTTAAGTGATGAATACCCCTCAGCATGGAACCATGCATGATTCCATTTTCTATGAACGATGTTTTCAAAAAAACCATTGCCTTTTTCCCAAAAACACCAGGTACGGTCGTTTTTGTTCTTTACTTCCTTTTCAATTAAAAGTATTCTTTTGCTGGAAAGATGTGAAGACGAAAGTATGTGCATGATCAAACTAAGACCTGCACAACCTCCTCCTAGAATAATATAGTCGTAATCAGGCTTCTGGTGCATACTCGACCTTCTTGCCTTTCATTAGCTGTCTGTCGCGTCTAACTTTTTCCCAATATTTCTTATGTACATACAGCATACCAAAACTTTCACCATCATGTTTTTCCAAATGCTTATGGTGCATTTTGTGTGCCCATCTGATGGCTCGTACATATGTATTGTTACTTCGTGAAAACCATTTGAACCGTTGGTGTATGATGACATCATGGATTAAAAAATAAGCAAACCCATAAGCCATAATACCAAACCCTATAGCCATCAACCACCATTTTCCATCTTGAGCACCGAACATGATGCTGAGAAAACTTGGCACAGCAAAAATCACAAAGAAAGCATCGTTTTTTTCAAAGAATCCAGGCTCAACCTGATGGTGATCTTTATGCAAGTACCACAAAAAGCCATGCATTACCCATTTATGGGTGCACCAGGTTATACCCTCCATCAATAGAAAAACGCCAAGAACAATCAAGACAAAATAAACAGGAACCATAACCCAATAAAATTAATCTAAAGTACGCATTATAAACATAGTTCAGTCGCACAAAGTTCAAATTTAACCAGGGTAATTTGATAAACATTAGACAACACCATGACTCAAGTCAGTTTTCCAGTGCCTCTACAGCTGTTTATTTGTAAAAAAGTCACCCATGGGCAATACATTGTTTTACAAAGAACTTGGCAAGTTGCTCTATGCAATTGCCGCCGCAGATAGTACAATTACAGATGCTGAAAGAAAATCCCTTGGAAAAGAAATTTCAGAGCGATTGCTGCACAAAGAAAGGGCTACAGATCAGTTCGGAACAAACAGGGCATGGGACACCCAGTTTTCTTTTGAAACTACAGAAGAACTCGTCGGCTCAGCTGATGAAGCTTTTAATGAGTTTCTGGATTATATCAAAGAATATAAAAATGACATGTCTGAAGATGAGGTTGAAATCTGCCTGAAGCTGGCCGATCACATTGCGGATTCATTTCACCACATCAATAAAAAAGAAAATAAACTCCTGTCACAACTCAGACATTCTCTCATGCAAATGAGAGCTGCCAAACTCATTTTTTAAAATAATTACAATTACATACTATGAAAAAAATACTACTGGTTTTTGATGGTACGCATTTTTCCGAAGGCGCATTCAGAATGGCAAGCTTCCTGAATGAAATGGAAACTTCTTTGGTAACAGGTGTTTTTTTACAGCCAATAGATTACCGAGATATCGTTGGCTATACGGGTGTTGGCAATGCAAGTCCAATTACCATTTCTCCATTTCACACAGACGAAGATGTGATAAAAAGAAATGTGAAACTCTTCGAATCCAGATGCCAGCATGCAGGTATGGAATACAGAACCCATTTGGATACCGACCTGTTTGCATTGGAAGAATTGCAGATGGAGACAAGATTTGCTGATCTTATGATACTGAGTAGCGAACTGTTTTATGAAAATATTGGTAAAGCCCAGCCCAATGAATATTTAAAAAAAGTATTGCGACAAACTGAATGCCCTATATTGATGGTACCAGAAAACTATAACCTTCCCAGTAAACTATTACTGGCCTATGATGGAAAACCAGATTCAGTTTTTGCCATCAAGCAATTCACCTATTTATTTCCTCAATTGCACAACTGGGATACTAAACTGATTACACTAGAAGATGAAGACGAAACACTACCCCATCAAGAACTGATTGAAGAACTAGCATCCAAACACTTTTCCAATTTAACATTGGAAGTTGTTTCCACTGAGACAGCAGCATCTTTCGCCAATTGGATGGCAGAGCAAGACGACTACCTGCTTGTTGCAGGGGCCTATGGAAGAAGCGAGTTATCCAACCTCTTCAAAAAAAGTTTTCTTGTAGAGGTAATTGAGCAACACAAAACACCCATTTTTATTGCTCACAAATGAAACAACTTCTGAAACCAATTCTTTTTGGATACACCAGATGAATTGATGTTCTTATCGATTGATTCAATTCTGTAACGGGTTTGAAAAGCATGACTATCTTCCGGACCCAATTCGATGAGTCCCATTTTATTGTTAAACGCATCAGGCGCTGAACTGAGGTTTTCTATGGCGATGCTCTTCCTGTGAGGCGGCGTATATACCTGTAAGTATGGATAAGCTCGTTCAGGATAAATATGCAATGCCAGTCCCAATGATTCATCAATCAGGCTGCAATGTGGCATAGGTTCATCAAGATCAAGGACAAAAGAATTATCAAGAAATTCATTTGCAAGAGACGCTCCTTTAAACCATTTTTTATTTCTAATTTTTTTCCCAGTAGGAAGCAGATCTTTATCAAACTCCAATTGCGTTTTTGAATTGATTTGTAAGGTAGCTGTATCAATGGTTTCACCGAGTTGAAAATAAGGATGCCAGCCATCAGACATCGGAATGGTCTTACCACTTCTGTTGTGGACAGTCGTGATGATGGTTAGCCTGTTTGCTTCTTCCAAACGATAACGCACATTCATATCAAAGGCAAATGGAAAACCAGGATGTTCTCCCTTGTACCTGTACAACATTTTACATTCACACATGAAAGCAGATGCTTCTGCAATTTGAATTTCATGTGGCACGTCATAAAGGAGTCCATGAATGGCGTGGCCATTTAAAATAAATTTATCAGCAGTATAAGCTTTCCCTTCCCAGGTGTAAGAGGAATGTTGAAGCCTACAAACAAAGGGGGAAAGTTTAGCACCTTTGAAACAATTGGTGACATTGGCTTTCCAGTCGGCTGCATCTTTGAAGCCATCAATGATGTTGTACACTTTTCCTTCATGTACTACTTCCAGTTTGTTCAAGATTGCACCTGCTGAAGGAATGATGGTTGCCTTGCAACCTGTCGCCTCATCACGAAGTACAATTTCTTCCCAACCATTCTGCTGAAGGCGGTCGCAATAAAAAGTCAATACCGATTGTTTCTTTTCCTGCTCCATTTACCAACCTAGTATATAGGCAAAGATCAAAGGTGCAACGATAGTCGCATCACTCTCAACAATAAACTTAGGTGTATTGATATCCAGTTTACCCCAAGTGATTTTCTCATTTGGAACAGCACCAGAATAAGATCCGTAAGATGTAGTAGAATCACTGATCTGACAGAAATAGCTCCAAAAAGGAACATCATGCCATTCCAAATCCTGGTACATCATGGGTACCACACAAATTGGGAAATCACCAGCAATACCACCACCAATCTGGAAGAAACCAACTCCTTTACCAGCACTATTTTGGCGATACCAATCAGACAACCAGACCATGTATTCAATACCACTCTTCATGGTAGTGGCTTTCATTTCATTTTTAATAATGTAGGAAGCGAAAATATTTCCCATGGTACTGTCTTCCCATCCACCAACAATGATTGGCAGGTTGCGCTCCATGGCAGCAATCATCCAGCTGTCCTTCGTATCAATTTCATAATCTGCTTTCATCACCTCGCTCTTCAACAACTGGTACATGAATTCGTGTGGGAAATATCTTTCGCCTTTTGCATCGGCATCTTTCCAAAGCTTTACGATATGGTGTTGAATTCTTCTGAACGCCTCTTCTTCTGGGATACAAGTATCTGTAACCCTATTCAATCCCTGCTCCAACAATTCCCACTCCTGTTGTGGAGTAAGATCACGGTAGTTAGGAACACGCTTATAATGAGAATGTGCAACCAGGTTCATGATATCCTCTTCAAGGTTGGCGCCGGTACAAGATATAATATCGACTTTCCCTTGTCTGATCATTTCAGCAAGTGATACACCCAATTCAGCAGTACTCATGGCACCTGCAAGAGTTACCATCATTTTACCACCTTCCAGCAAATGTTGTTCATATCCTTTTGCTGCATCTACAAGTGCTGCAGCATTGAAATGACGATAATGATGTTGGATGAATTGAGAAACTGGTCCTTTTGACATACATTTTTATTTAGGCGGCAAAGTTATACAATTAGCAGCAAGCTATCAAGGTGAAAACCTTTACTACTGGCACTTGATTTGATAAAGTTCATCCCAGCGTGTAGTAAACCTTTTGCTCCTCATTTCTTGTCGCATTTTCCAGTTGCGCGACAATCCCGATGCTGCAAACTTCACCATATCATCCCTCATGCTGAAATTGATGTTATCCAGCGCCTGCATCAAGGCCCTGTTTTGATGTATTCCAGCGTTGGAAAACAAGTTCCCCTGTAAGGCATCATCCGGTACCAATCCGCCCAAAACCACACCTGCCTTGAGGTATTTCGCACCTTTAATAAAAATGGTTTCTACCAAAGGCAGTGCGGCTTTGATCAACTGTGCTGTATCAGAGGTAGGCTTGAGCAATAAAAAATGATGGTACAAATGCTTAGGCTCATATACATAGGGTTGTCCCTCAATACCATTGTACACCAGAAACACATCCAAGGTAGATGCAGCGCTGTTCTGCCTTCTTAACTTCTCCGCTGCCCGCGCCGTGTAGGTGGCCACTGCCTCTTTCAATTCTTGAAGGGTAAAAACAGGCCTGCCAAACATCCGGGTAGTGGCAATCATTTTCTTTTTTTCCAAAGGATCTTTCAATAAAATGCAAGATTCTCCATTCAGTTCCTTGATCATGCGCACACCTACTACGCCACCTAAATTCTTCCTGGCCCATTCGAGAGGCATGTGCTTGAGCTGCCATGCTGTATTGACACCATACAGATCTTTCAATTTTCGGGCATAGCGACGACCAATCCCCCAGAGATCAGACACGTCAGTCGACATAAGCGCATGCTGTAGTTTTTCATCATCATCCAATACCAATACACAACCACTCTTTTGTTTATCTTTTTTAGCAATTCGGTTGGCCACTTTGCTCAACACTTTTGAAGGTGCAATACCCACTGAGACGGGAATGCCTGTCCACTTCACCACCACATCTCTTATTTTTTCTGCAAAGGGTTGTAATGCATCAAGGGGCAGGTGATTGAGGTTGATGAAAGCTTCATCGACTGAATACACTTCCACACAGCGATGAAGTTGATCATCTGCCAAGACCCTTAATGTATCCATCACCCGCATGCTCATGTTACCATACAAATGATAATTGGATGAAAAGACCGCCACCTGTTTTTCTTTGATGAGTTTTCGGCTCTCAAACAAAGGAGCACCCATGTCAATGCCTGCACGCTTGGCTTCATCACTTCGGGAAACAATACAACCATCATTGTTGCTCAACACCACAACCGGCTTGTTGTGAAGATCAGGACGAAACAAGCGCTCACAAGAACAATAAAAACTATTACAATCCACAATCGCATACATGCTGCACTATTGTACTCATTAGAAAAAAATTCCTATACCTGGTGGATGACGTAGGTCACTACCCCCCAAATAGAAAACTCTGCAAAAGGATCTACCTCAATAGGTGCCAGTCGGCTTGTCTCCGGCAACAACCTCATTTTATTGAATCCTTTATCCAATCTGCGGATCAGCATATCTCCATTGAGTACGGCAATGACAATCTTTCCATTCGTCGGTTTGATACTGCGATCGACAATCACCGTATCACCATCAAAAATACCCGCACCAATCATGGCTTCTCCCCGCACACGCATGAAAAAGGTAGCGGGTTTGTTGCGGATCAGTTGCTCATTGAGATCAATACCTCGTTCAGCATAATCATCTGAAGCTGCGCCAAAGCCAGTGGCATTGGCGGTCTTGACCTCTTGCTGTTTGAATGTTTTTGAGCCTGTGTAGGCTGCTTCATAAAAAAGTTCCCCATCCATAATACTAATTTTATTAGCAATAATATGCTAATTTATTTAGTATTCAAAATGGCCTTGGTTTTCAGTATAAACACTTAATTAATAAAACTTTAGCAAATAAAATTTGGGGAAATTCGTCCGAAATGAGTAGTTTCATATTACGATGACAGCCATTTCAATGGCACCACTGAAAACGAAAATCCGAAACATCCTATCCAAAAGCCCGTTAATCCAACGTCTGAAAAAAAACCAAAAATCCAACCCTATCTAAAGTCATCAGGCATCCACTTCTTATGAAAAGATGAAATATTACTCAATTGCCTGAAAATATTGCCCTGCTTCTGCGGGGCTTTTTTATATTTAAAACCAGAAGTATGACACAACAAGAATTAAAATTTTTAGAAGGTCCACGCTCAAGATGGTCAGATTTTAAATTCGTCATCAAGGTCTGTCTGGAATTTATCAGAGGGTTCCGTGCTTTGCATTTCTCGGGACCATGTGTCACCATTTTTGGCTCTGCCAGGTTCAAAGAGGACAGCCCTTATTACACCCTCACCCAAAAATTTGCAGCAGAGGTAGCCAAGTTAGGCTTTACAGTATTAACAGGTGGTGGACCAGGCATCATGGAAGCTGCCAACAGAGGAGCTAAGGAAGTAGGTGGAAGATCAGTCGGCTGCAACATTGTTCTTCCTATGGAACAGCAACCCAATCCTTACCTCGACAAATGGGTGAACATGCGGTATTTCTTTGTACGCAAAACCCTGCTCATCAAATATTCTTATGCCTTCGTGATCATGCCCGGCGGATTTGGCACACTCGATGAACTTTTCGAAGCCATGACCCTCATCCAAACCGGCAAAATCAAAAACTTCCCCGTCATCATTTTCTGCAAAGACTACCACAAGGAAATGATTGAGCATATTGAGAAAATGAGGCAAACCAAAACCATCTCGGAGGAGGACCTCAAACTTTTTCTGGTAACGGATAATATTGAAGAGGGCGTCGAGCTGATTAAAAAATGTATTGAGCAATTCGGACTGAAACCCATGAAGGGAAGACCAAGCTGGTTGTTGGGTGAGAAAATATGATTTTAATCATACTTCCGACTTTCAACCGTCATCTTTAACCCATCCTTCCTTGAGGAACTTTGCTAAAAATCACCTTTAAAGCAAAGTATATGGATGGGAGAATTCTGGAAATGTTCATGAAAGAGAATGATGCGTGGGACGATCTGATTGCCAGGCAAAGCAAAGAAATTCCACAACTGGAACATATGCTGTCATCAATTTTTACTCAAAGACAGCATCTCGATGAAGAAGTGGTTGCAAGTGTTGGCCTGTTAAAAGATGAAATGCATCTGCAAGAATCACAGATGTCGGAAATCAGAGAACATCTGGCAAAACAGCAAGATCTACTGGCGATTGAGAAAAAATCCATGTCCTATCCCGCCCACTCACTCCTCAGCCAAAATGCACTGAGAGAAAAAATCCGTGATATCGAAAGGAAATTCCTCGACCTTAAATGCAACTACCTCAATTATCTTGCTACAGCCATCTAACCAAACTGCTGCTTACAAAGGAAAAACAATCAGGCATGTCACTTCCTGTGCACATTGTGGGGAGATATGCGACCGCTCCATTACCATTAGAGAACATGCGTTTTGCTGTGAAGGCTGCAAACAAGTATACTTAATTCTGCAAGAAACCGAAACATGTGACCCAGCATTAATGGCATCACTTGGTATTGTTCACCCGAAAGGAAAATTCAAATCAGACAAGTGGGATTATTTAGATGAGCCTTCAATCGCTGAAAAACTCATCAGTTTTCAGAACAACAAACAGGTTCACATCACTTTCATTCTTCCTAATATGCATTGTGCCAGTTGCATCTGGCTACTCGAACATCTTAGAAGAATCAACAAAGCTGTCATTCACAGTAAAGTTGATTTTGACAAAAAAGAAATCACATTGGTCTATAATCCTCAACTGGCCAAACTCAGCGAAATGGCTGCTGTACTGGATTATATTGGATATCCCCCAGCCATCAGTTATGCCTCCAAAAATGAAGATGAATTAAAATCGCATCATAAAACAACCATACTAAGATTAGGGATAGCAGGATTCTGTTTCAGCAATATTATGATGCTGAGTTTTCCTGATTATCTATCTGTTGATGGGGTTGATGAAAAACTACTGCTCAACACTTTTAATTATATAAGCATCACCCTTTCATTGCCTGTTGTCTTTTTTTCTGCAGTTCCATTTTTTATTCAAACATGGAAAGGATTGCGACAAAAAACACTGAATATAGATGCTCCTATCGCTTTTGCAATCTTAATTACCTACTTAAGGAGTCTCTATGAAATCGCGACTGCCAGCGGTAGTGGCTACTTAGATTCTATGAGTGGCATAGTTTTTTTCATGTTGCTGGGCAGATGGTTTCAAGATAAAACACAGGAAAGATTATCATTTGAACGCGACTACAAATCTTTTTTTCCCATCAGCGCATTGGTCGTCAACAACAACCAAAAAAAATACACCCCCATTGATGAAATCAAAACCAATGATTTCTTATTGATCAAGAACCATGAGTTGATTCCCGCCGATGGTGTACTAACCAAAGGTAAAGGATGGATTGATTATAGTTTTGTCACTGGAGAAAAAGATCCGGTGGAAGTCGCGGTAGGCGAACAACTGTTTGCCGGCGGTAAACAAATAGGAACCAATATTGAAATGCAGGTTACGAAACCTATTGCCAGCAGTCACCTTACAAGACTCTGGAACAATGATGTATTTCACAATAAAAAAAACAAATCGACTTCCTTCATCCATCCACTGAGTAACTACTTTAGTACAGTGCTATTTAGTATTGCTATAGTAACTGCAATATATTGGGAGATCAATGATCCATCCATCACATGGAAAGCAGTCACTTCGATTTTAATTGTTGCTTGCCCCTGCTCTTTACTCATCACAGCAACATTTACATTTGGTAACCTGATGCATATTTTCAGCAAAAAAGGACTCTACCTCAAGAATGCAAATGTGATTGAGCAATTGGCAAAGGCAAACACCATTGTCTTCGATAAAACAGGAACACTTTCCACATCGTCAAATAGTAAAATCAATTACTTCGGCAAAAAGCTCAGTGCATCGGATATTGAAGCTTTAAAAGCTGTAACCATGCAATCCAGTCACCCCTTGAGCAAAGGACTTGCATCTTGGAGCGATTGGCAAACTATAGAGTATTTACCATCAGTAAGTTCCTTTACAGAAGTAATGGGAAAAGGAATTGAAGCAAGATGTAATGAGAAAGAAATCAAATTGGGTAAGTTGGATTTTGTAAGCCAGCAATGGTTCTCTTCGTCATTCTCTAACCTTGGAAGTACAATACACCTGAGTATTGACGGGATCTACAAGGGAAGATTTACACTAGAACAAGAATACCGTTCTGGAGCTTTTTCCATGATTGAAAAAGTAAGAACACTTGTGGGCAAAGTGCATATTCTAAGTGGAGA
>CAZVYI010000060.1:0-10735 GCA_964631755.1 uncultured Sphingobacterium sp.
TTTAAAGCAGCAATGATAGATACCCAAATTGCACTGTCTTTTTTCATTCTTAAAAAAGCATTGAAGTCCAGACTCATGTTCTTATCATCCCTGTACTCCACTTTTACTTTGGAAGAAAAACTGGTAAAGTTGATTCTCTTTTTCTGAATGCTATCGAAAGTGGCTCTAACAGATTTTGCAGAGTCGGAATCAGCTGGGTTAACCACAACCACCGCACTGTCTTTTTTTGCAATAACGGTCGTGATTTTTCTGGTGGACCTGCATGAGGCCAATGCAATAAATATAAATGCTATAAAAAGGATAAGCCTCATGTTTCGTTTATTTAATTCCCGTGTGACCAAATCCACCCGCATTTCTTGCAGTCTCACTGATTTGATCTGTTGATTCCAATTGCACAATTTCGATTTTTTGAAATACCATCTGCGCTATGCGATCTCCATGAGAAATGACTTGATGCTCAGAAGACAAATTGATTAAAATCACCTTCAATTCTCCACGGTAATCTGCATCAATCGTACCTGGTGAATTGAGACAAGTCAAACCCTGTTTGATGGCAAGTCCACTTCTTGGCCTTACCTGAGCTTCATATCCATGGGGAATTTCGAGGAAAATACCAGTCGGGACCATCATCCTCTCTAATGGAGCAAGTGTCAGGGGTTCAATTAAATTAGCTCTCAAATCCATTCCAGAAGACCCTTCTGTTGCATACGCCGGAAGGGGGTTATTGGAGTTGTTAATGATCCTGACTTTCAATAGCAAAAATTTATATGCAAAAATACATTATTCAACCTTCCTCAGCAATACATTCGCATAAGCAACCAACCCTTCTTCCCTTCCAACAAACCCCATCTTTTCTGTGGTGGTCGCTTTTACGGAAACATCTTCAGGAAGTATTCCTACAATTGTTGCAATTGTAGATTCCATTTGCTTAACATAAGGCTTGATTTTTGGAGCCTCAAGACATAAAGAACTATCAATATTTACTACCTGGTATCCTTTTTCTGAAATGAGTTTATAGGTTTGCTTGAGTAGCAATTTACTATCTATCCCTTTGTACGCAGGATCGGTATCTGGAAAATGCAAACCAATATCTCCAAGAGCCAGTGCTCCAAGCATGGCATCACAGATAGCATGCAACAGCACATCAGCATCACTATGTCCCTTTGCCCCCTTATGATGCGGAATCAAAACTCCTCCAATCCAGAGATCACGACCCTCAACCAGTTGATGAAAATCTATGCCAAATCCTATTCTAAATGACATGTTTGTTTTTTTATAAATGTATGAAAAAACAAAACGGCCCGAAGGCCGTTTCTGATAACTTAACTAAATGAATTAAAAATTTTCCTGCGCTCCCAAATCAAAAACCAGTCCAAACCTGATGGTATTACTCAATGGATTCCTGTTTACTCCCGATCCTGTAGGAATAAGATAAGACAAATTGAAACCTAACGTAGAATACTTAAATCCGGCACCTACTGAAAAATACTGCCTGTTGCCTTTGGTCTGATTTTCATAAAAATAACCCGCTCTTAGCGAAAACTGATCATCATAAGTATATTCACCACCCAAAGAAAAATAGAACTCTTTCAACTCTTCAGTAAACCCACCTGGGGCATCTCCAAATGAACTGAACCAGCTTCCAACTACACCTTTGCTTCTATAATTCACCAAGCCAGCACTATCACCTAACAAAGGTGGTGTAGGCACCATTAATTTTTGTATGTCGACACCAAATGACAACTTATTCACTTCGTTAGAAACACTAGTATATACTGCCCCCAATGCGAAATTGGCTGGAATAAAATCCCTTTGAGTTGCATCACTCGTGTAGCTGATTTTTGATCCAAGATTCGTAAGAGCCAATCCTAAACTCAATCCGCTGCCATCATCACCTTGTGCATTGTAATAAAGGCCCACATCACCAGCTACAGCATTACCAGGCTTGTAAGAAACCCCTGTTATTGCTTGTCCACCTGCCAGATTGGAATTGATATACCTGATTGCAACTCCTAAACTTAAACGATCTGATAGAACTCTTGAATAGCCAAAATCAACAGCTACTTCTCTGGGACGGAATGCATTCAGATCATTACCCAGATTGTCAGTGAACTGGATGTTGCCCAAACTAAAGTATCGCATTGAAGCGGAGAGAGTCTGTTGCTCATCAAGTTTATAATAACCAGCCAATGAAGCCAGGTAAACATCATTTAAGCCAAGATCTTTTAACCAAGGGGTATAGGTCATACCAATTCCAGAGGGATTTTTGGCAAATGCATATTTGGCTACATTATAAAATTGGGAATTGACATCCGGTGTTGTTGCTACTCCCAAATCACCCATGCCGCCAGCTCTTGCATCAGGTGAAATCCTGAGAAAAGGTACCGCTGTGGTTACCACATTGATACTATTGGTCTGAGCAAAAGAAAGGGTTACCAAGGAAAACAATACAACACTGGCGAATAGTTTATTTGCAATTCTTTTCATTGTAGGTTTTTAAATCAATAAAGGAAATTGGGTAGAATTGATTCGATAGTAGCCAGTTTAATAGTGCTAAATTATGAAATTTAGTTTTAAAGCAAGATGAGCTTTTGCACCTTTGAAGTAATCCTGCCAGATTTTGCCTTGATGGTTAACCTCGACAAATAAATACCAGGCTGCGGTTTCCTTCCATTCAAATCCAGTCCATCCCATTTCATTTGTATAAAACGCAATCCCTTTTGGTTTATTGTTTCAACCAAGCGATTAACAGGCTTGCCTTCTAAAGTCAGCACCTCCAAAGTTACTGACGCGCCTTCAGTTGGACCATTCAGCTGAAACGCAAAAGTTGTGGACACAGAGAATGGATTGGGATAATTATAAAATCTCTCCACATCAATTACCTGCTTTTTCACTACAACAAAATCAATTACAACAGTTGAAGAGTTATTAAAGACATCCCATGCTTTTAACTCAATTTTATGAACTCCTTCTGAAAGTTCTGGCAGCTGAAAGTGAATTTCTCCAGCTTTATTGTCATTGAGCACCGGTCGAAAATAATCATTCAAAACCAGTGCAGATGAATAGTCGCCATCAATTACAAGACGAATATCATGACCAATACCAAAACGCCCAAGATAAATTCCTGTTTGATCAGATAGCTTTGCAATAAATGTTGGATTCTCTTTTACAGTACCCCCATTTTTAAAGTTTTCATTTTCAAGGAAGGCTTGAATAACGGGACCATTTTTATCATTTTCTATTTTACCACCAAAGCCACCTGATACAATAGACTCATCAACTCCTTGAGCATCTTTAACTCCATCTTCAGCATAGTAACTTATTCTGGCTCTGCCATACTCAAAACGAATATCACTGGGTACTACAAATTGAAAAGAAAATTTACCGGATTGTACTTTTGTCTTACCAAAATAAATCAGATTATCGTAGACCTTAAAATTGTTCACACTGCTTTGCTGATCATTTGCAAGGGTCTTGTAATTTGTTGCCTTATCCTGAATTTTTACAGTTATTATTCCATTGAATCCAGGATCAAAACTTCCATCAGGAAAAAGCACCTCTCCGTCAATTTTATATTGATTCAATGCACGCAGCGTATCAGTTGTTATTCCATTTCCCGCATCAGACACTTTAACCGTTTTCACTTTATATTCAGGCATCAACAATTTCATAGAAGGATCTCCCAGCATTGCAAACTTCCTTGCATTGATGTAATCTCCTGATTCAACAACTGTAGTGTTTTTTGCATTCATCCATGCTTCTCCAAGTGCAGGATATCGTCCTTCAGATTTTCTTTGCAGTAGCGATTTTAAAAAGTTGTTGTTGATCAATTTATTACTGGAAGCAAAAACCAATCGGGTGGTTGTCATGAGTCCAATTGCCCCATTGCTTCTTCCCACAAGTAAATCTTCACCTATTGAAAATTGAGCCGGGTTATCAAATGGTGCAAAATCACAGGTTGCTGTTACAAATAATGGCAACCTGTTTTGATTCTCCCATAGTGGTAACATTTCTTTTTCAAGTATCGCCTCCTGAGCCAATCTTGCATTACCACCATGCCCACTATAGTTCCAGACCAAAGTTCCAAGATTCATTCCTTTTGTAATACTTGCATTTACTTCAGGATACCTGCTGCCGCCAGTTCCGCTGCTTTGCTGAAATGCATCCAGGTAGATTTTATTCAAATTCCAAACCGATTGCTCTCTTTCAATGAGCGCTGCGTGTGCCTCAGCATCTTTAAAATGCAAGTCAAAATCTTCATCATCTGCCACCAATGTGATTTCATTTCTCCAGTCACCAAAATCAGATTTGACTTGATAGTTGATTATTTTATCTACTGCAATTTTAGCTTGCGTCACCGTTCTTGCCGGTATCCTTCCAACTGCAACATCCAACAATGGCGCTGGAATATTGGTATTGATATCATCTTCATCATCGAGATAGCCAAAATAATCATCAGTAAGATATGAAGTGAGCGGATCAAGAGAAGAGGGACTTTGAAAGCTGGGTACAAGATTTTTCTGCTCTCCTTTTTCTTTAAACTGGTATGAGGTACCTCCAAAAAGCAATAAATACTTTGGACGATTTGCAGTGTTATTACCAGCCCTGTCGTACAACATCTTTAAAAAATTACGAATTGCGGTTGGATCAGGACTACCAGAAGAGTATTCATTGTAAATCTGTTCTACATCTGCAACTAGAACACGTAACCCAAAATTGGATTGCCTGAATTGAGCCAATCTTCTTGCCTCTTGTAAAAAAGAGGAATGTGAAACAATAACCAAATCATAGAATCCTTCACCATGAAGATTTTGGTTGTCCACTTTATCAACCAATGATGGCTGTTTGGCCAATGCAGGATCAAATGAGATGTACTCTTTGAAGAAACTGGCATCATCCACAAAACGATGACGACCATTTAAAAATTGAGTTTTAAGCTTGCTAAACCTGCCTCTCTCCCTTACCTCCCAAACTTGCAGATTTGGATTACTTGATCTGATGTTATAGGCAACAAATTGGCTATTTGCCACAATCGATGGATCTCTAAAGGAAAGAAAACCATCATTACCTTGGGTTAATGCCCTTCTGTAAATAATCTCAAACCAATTCAACCATGATTGCCCACTGGCATTTCCACTTTCAAAATCGTATCGAATTGCAATAGCATCGCTACTTACAAATCCCTCATTGGTTAGTCGGCTAACATTTGCAATCGGCTCAAGTAAGGTTCCAATGGAAGCAGGTGTGCTGTGTTGAAACATTGGATTTCCATTGAGAGAAACCGTCAGCCTATTGGGATTAACAAAGCTTCTCCCCACAACTTCACTTGTAAATTCAAAGCGACTTCCCACTAAAACTCCATCTGAAGCCACCTGAAAAACCCTGGAAACAGGAGAACCATTTCCAAAAGTTTCACCAAACCACTCTCTTCCGCTATTTAAAAAATTGAAAGAGTCCCGCTCAAAATGCATATGCTCTACAAAACTTTCAACCTCCCTTACAGGACTCCCATTAACTATTTTCTCAGTTATTCTGCTCCCAGAACCAACACCTACTTGGATAAAATAGAAAGATAGATCCGAATAGAAATTTTTAGAAAACTCAAATTTCTTAGATCTATCATTATAGATCCATTGATTTGCTCCAGGTGCATAAAAAAGGAAATAATCTTCCCCATCGAATAGACCATCTCCACCATCAAACACTTCAATTTGATTTTCCAGCAAATCATCCGGGGCGGGAAGGCGGTTTGACTCTGGAAGCATTGCACCACCATTTCCATACAATCGAATTGACGCAGAAGAAATTGGGACTGTAAACCCCCCATTTTTAAGGAATGAAGCAGTCACTTTGAATATCCCCTCTCCTTCAGTACCGATCTTTATCCATTTGCCAGTTGATAAAACTGAGGCTGTTGCATAGTTTTTTTGACCCTTGGCAAAAAGGGAAAGGGTTAAAACAACTAAAAAAAACACCCATCTTTTCATAAAGGCCTGTTAACAAATTTAGCATTTAGTAAACATAATTCTTAGCGTAAAGCATTGATTGGATTTAATTTAACACTTACATTTGTTCCTGTACCCGCAAGTGCCTGGGCAATATCCAAAGCACTTTCCCGTTAAGAAAACAGGATAAAAAAATGTGTAACGCATGAGAAATCTTTTGTACTTGTCATCTATCGCGCTTTTATTCAGTGCTTGTAAAGGAGGATTACCCTTTGCCAAAAAGAAGTATGAATCATCAAGTGTAACTGGATGGAACTACAATGACAAAAATATGGGCGGATTTCAAAAATCCCCTGTTCAGGAACAATCAACCGGACCCGGTTTGGTATTTGTACAAGGTGGAACTTTCACCATGGGTGCATCTGATGAAGATGTGATGGGCGACTGGAACAACGTTCCCAGAAGAGTAACAGTATCTTCATTTTATATCGATAGATCAGAGGTAGCTAACATACACTATCGTGAATATTTACATTGGATTGAAAGAACTTTTGATGATCCCATGTATGAGGCTGTGATCAATGCAGCTAAACCGGATACCTTGGTTTGGAGAAGCGAGCTTTCTGCCAATGAACCGCTTGTAGAAAGCTATTTCAGGCATCCTTCATATAACAATTATCCTGTAGTTGGAGTAAGCTGGAGACAGGCAAATGATTTCTGTATCTGGAGAGGCAACAGAGTAAATGAACTAATTCTTGTACAGAGAGGTTTGGTTAATCCTAACCAGCTCAAAACCATTCAGGGTCAGGCAGAAGAAAACTTTACAACAAAATCATATTTATTGGGCCTATACTCAACACAGCCTGCAAGACAGAAAAAAGCAGCTCTTGTTGATGAGAATGGAAGACCAAGAAATTATGTAAAAATTGAGGATGGTATTTTACTTCCTGATTATAGACTTCCTACAGAAGCTGAGTGGGAATATGCAGCATTAGGTTATATCAATCAAAATCCTAGCGTAAAGACCAGAGAAGGCAAGCGTGGAGAAGAGTTGATTATGAATAAACAAGTTTATTCATGGTCGACCAATATCAATGGTGTTAGAGATAACCGTTTCGGAAGCTGGCAAGGTCGTTATATGGCAAACTTCAAGCGTGGAACAGGTGATTATATGGGTATTGCTGGTGGTTTGAATGATAACTCATCTATACCAGGACCTATCACAGCATTCTATCCCAATGGATTTGGCTTGTATAATATGTCGGGCAACGTTAATGAGTGGGTAGCTGATGTATACAGACCCATGTCAAGCAAAGATGTAGACGACTTCAACCCATACCGTGGTAATGTTTACACCAAATTATACAAAGATGAAAATGGTGAGTACCAAAGGGATAGTTTGGGCAGAGTGAAAACCGTTGTTGTTCCTGATGATGAAGCTGCTAAACGCAGAAATTATCAAAAAGGTAATGTAATCAACTATGCGGATGGTGATTCCACTTCAATGGTTAGCTATGGTTATGGTATGACTACTTTGGTGAGTGATAAATCTCGTGTTTATAAAGGTGGAAGTTGGGATGATCGTGTTTATTGGCTAAGCCCAGGAACTCGACGCTTCCTTGATGAAGACCAATCAACTTCAACCATAGGCTTCAGATGTGCTATGGATAGGTTTGGTAGCCAGGAAGGAAATGGATTCAGAAATGGAATGCATTTCAGCGCTAGGCGACAAAACGCGAGAAAGAATTAATTCTTAATCATCTAATTTTAAAACCCCCTGCCAAGGGGGTTTTTTTATAAGTCCACTGCTCCTCTCTCCACTTGTATTTTGGCACTATCTTTGTCAAATGCAGCTTGAAAAAATTTACAACCTCTATCTACAACATCCAAAAGTTCAAACGGATACCCGATTACTTCAAAAAGGGGATATATTTTTTGCTTTAAAGGGGCCCAACTTTAACGGCAACCAATATGCAGCAAATGCACTTTCATTGGGAGCAGCAGGAGTTGTAATCGATGAGCCTATTGGAATAGAAGGTGAAAATATTTTTCTGGTAGAAGATGTACTATCTGCATTACAAGAACTGGCACTTCACCATAGAAAACAATTCAACATTCCTTTTATTGCGGTCACTGGAAGCAATGGGAAAACGACTACAAAAGAATTGATTCACGCCGTACTTTCTACATCATTTAAAACCTATACTACAAAAGGCAACCTCAACAATCATATCGGAGTACCCCTCACCTTGCTTTCCATTAATGCAGATGCAGAAATAGCAATTATTGAAATGGGAGCCAACCACCAAAAAGAAATTGAAAGTTATTGCAAGATTGCATTACCTACACATGGATTAATTACCAATTGTGGAAAGGCCCATCTTGAGGGCTTTGGTGGAGTCGAAGGCATTAGAAAAGGGAAAGGTGAATTGTTTGATTATTTATCAGGAGATAACGGGACTGCCTTTGTGAACAGCGAGCTCGACTATCTTGATGCTATGGTTGAAAAGGTACCTCATAAAGTCTATTATGGAAACAATAAAGGCTCATTTACAACTTCAATACTGGAAACAGAAAGTCTATTGGGCATAAAAGTTTGTTCTACTGGAATGAGCTGCCAAAGAATTTTTTCAAGATTGGTTGGCAATTATAACAGAGCCAATATAGAAGCAGCAATATGTATAGGGCTGCATTTTGGTGTAAGCTTTGATAAAATCAGAAATGCTATTGAATCCTATACGCCTGATAATGCAAGGTCACAACTCATCAAAAAAGGAAGTAATACCATTATTTTAGATGCTTACAATGCAAATCCAAGCAGCATGCAGGTTGCAATTGAAAATTTTGCAAAACTGGAAGGCGAAAAGAAATATCTTTTTCTTGGAGGAATGATGGAGCTGGGCAATGAGTCTATTCAGGAACACCAACAGTTGATTGAGCAACTGAAAAAACTAAAGCTGAATAATTGCTTCTTGGTAGGCGGAGACTTTTCAGTAGTAAAACATCCATATCATTTTTTTGAGAACGTTACTACTGCAGCTGAATGGCTTAAAGCAAATTTACCTTCCAATGCACATCTACTCATAAAAGGTTCAAGAAGCATTAAAATGGAAAAATTACTTGAGGTACTTTAATGCGACTTATATCACAGAACAATTGTGAAAATCAAAATACCTTTGCCAAAAGAACAGCATGGGTTTGAAAAAAACTTACCTCTTTAGTGTACTCAACAATAAATGTCCTCGTTGCAGAGAGGGAAATATCTTTTGCTCCAGCCACGCTTATAAACTGGGGGAATTCACCAAAATGAATGAGCATTGTCCAGTTTGCGGACAAGCAACAGAAATTGAAGTAGGATTTTATTATGGCACAGGTTATGTGAGTTATGCACTTACAGTAGCATTTAGTGTTTCTACATTTATTGCATGGTGGGTATTGATAGGACTGTCTTTGGATGATACACGTTTTTTCTGGTGGATGGGCACTAATGCTGTATTGATGATATTAATGCAACCTCTCTTCATGCGCCTTTCAAGAAGTATCTGGCTCTCTTGGTTTGTTCCTTATGACCGCGATTGGAAATCTAACCCCTTAGAAGCCCCAGAAAGGGTATAGAGTGTCCCTCATTTTTCCGATATTTGCCTTTCTTAAAACAACCAACATGGGCAAATACAAAGCTGGAGTACTATTCGGAGAAGATCTTAAAGCACTTTATCAAGACGCGAAAGACAATCAATTTGCATTACCTGCTGTTAATACAACAGGTACAGATACTATTAATGCCACATTGGAAGCAGCAGCAGCTGTTAACTCTCCCGTTATTGTTCAGTTTTCAAATGGCGGAGCACAGTTCATTGCTGGTAAGGGCATGCCAAATGATCAACTTCAAGCGAATATATCCGGTGCTATTTCTGGCGCTTTGCATATTCACAACATTGCCAAATATTATGGCGTACCTGTAGTTTTGCACACCGACCATGCTGCAAAGAAATGGTTACCCTGGATCAGTGCATTGATCGATGCTGGAGAACAATTTAAAAAAGAAAAGGGACAGCCTTTGTTCAGTTCTCATATGCTTGATTTAAGTGAAGAACCACTGGAAGAAAACATTGAAACATCAGCACAGTTTTACAAAAGGATGGCTCCATTGGGCATGGGTATTGAAATTGAATTAGGTGTGACTGGTGGTGAAGAAGATGGCGTGGACAATTCTGACGTTGAAAACGATAAACTATATACTCAACCTCAACACGTTGCTCATGCTTATGAGGAACTTAAAAAGGTTGGCGATTTGTTTACCGTTGCTGCTGCATTCGGAAATGTTCATGGCGTGTACAGTCCTGGTAACGTTCAACTGCGCCCTGAAATCCTGAAGAATTCACAAGACTATATCCAAACACAATTCAAGACAGGAGAAAAGCCAGTATTCTTTGTTTTCCATGGTGGATCAGGTTCTCCTCAACACCAAATCAGAGAAGCAATTGGTTATGGTGCCATCAAAATGAACATTGACACTGACTTGCAATGGGCATTCTGGGAAGGCGTACTCAACAATTATAAAAAGAATGAAGCTTATCTCCAGGCACAATTGGGAAATCCTGAAGGCGCTGACAAACCCAATAAAAAATATTACGACCCAAGGGTTTGGTTGAGAAAGGGAGAAGAAACCTTCATCGCCAGATTAAAAACAGCCTTTGAAGATCTCAACTGTATAAACAGAAACGCATAATCAAAAAGGGGTGGTAAACCACCCCTTTTTTTATAAAGACACTCCCCGTTTCCAGGGTATA
>CAZVYI010000061.1:0-10648 GCA_964631755.1 uncultured Sphingobacterium sp.
AACAATTGAAAAATGTTTTATTGCATCAATGTAAAATTTTTACTGGAGAGGCAAAACCCAATGTAATACGTTTGCTCCCCTCCCTTGCACTTACATTAGAAGATGCAGAAATCTTTCTTGCCTCTTTAAAAAAATCAATAGCACATCTTCAAGCTTAAAACATGAAACAATTTATTTCAGCCCATGATGTTGCAGATATTCCTGCTTTGATTAAAAAGGCACTTGAATACAAATCGTCTCCGAGAAAAGATGAAATGCTTGGAAAGCACAAGCGAATTGGATGCCTGTTCTTGAATCCAAGTATGCGGACAAGATTGAGCACTCAAGTTGCTGCACAACAATTGGGCATGGAAGCTATTGTTTTTAATATTGGCAATGAAGGCTGGGCATTGGAATTTGAAGATGGCGCAATCATGAATGGCACAACTGTAGAACATGTTAAAGATGCTGCACCCATAATGGGTCAATACTTTGATGTATTGGCCATCAGAACTTTCCCTACTCTAAAAGATAGAGCAGCTGATTATAGTGAATTCATCATTCAGCAATTCATAAAATATGCAGGCATTCCCGTTATCAGTCTTGAAAGTGCAACCCTACATCCACTTCAAAGCTTAACCGACCTAATTACCATACAAGAAAGCATGAAAGGTAGTTTTTCAGAAAAAAGAAAACCAAAAATTGTTCTTACCTGGGCTCCACATGTTAAGCCACTCCCTCAATGTGTAGCCAATAGTTTTGCACAATGGATAAATGCTTGGGGAGAAGCTGAATTTATAATCACACATCCGAAGGGCTACGAATTGCATACAGACTATACAAATGGTGCATCTATTGTGCATCATCAGGATGATGCATTAAAAGACGCAGATTTCATTTATGTTAAAAACTGGAGTGCTTATCATGATTATGGTTCAATGCCACATTATGAAGGCGACTGGATGCTTAATCTAGAAAAATTAAAAACAACCAATAACGCCAAGGTGATGCATTGCTTACCCGTAAGAAGAAATGTTGAATTATCTGATGAAATTCTTGATAGTGCTCATAGTCTTGTTACACAACAAGCAGCTAACCGTGTATGGGCTGCACAAGCTGTAATTTCAAATATGATTGGCTAATGAAAAAGTCGCTCACCATTGTAAAAGTTGGAGGCAACATCATTGATGATGATGTGAAACTCAAAATGTTTTTATCCGCTTTTGCAGCAATCAAAGGCTTAAAAATCCTTGTTCACGGTGGCGGAAAACTGGCTACCCAGATGGCCAACGATATGCAGATTCCACAACAAATGATTGATGGAAGAAGAATAACTGATGAAGCCACTTTAAAAATAGTGACAATGGTTTATGCGGGCTGGATCAATAAAAATATTGTAGCCTCCCTTAACGCACTAAACAATCCTGCAATTGGACTAACTGGGGCAGACGGCAACTGTATATTGGCCCATAAAAGAAAACATGAGCAAATTGACTTTGGCTATGTTGGCGATATCGACGAAGTAAATACTTCAGTTTTTATACAGCTACTTGATCAAGGTCTTTCAATAGTTCTAGCTCCTATTACCCAAGATGAAAAGGGACAGTTGCTCAATACCAACGCAGATACCATTGCACAAGAAATAGCAAAAGCACTATCAGTAACTTATGATGTCAGCTTAATCTATTCTTTCGAGAAAAAAGGTGTGTTAAGTGATATAAATAATGATAACAGTGTCATTCAGAAACTCAACCTTGAAACTTACCAGTCGTTAAAAAACCAAAAGCTGATTTTTGCAGGAATGATTCCTAAATTAGATAACGCATTTGCAGCAATTGCAGCTGGAGTGAACCGTGTAGTTATTGGAGAAGGAACTTCCTTAGCAGAACTAACTGAAGGGACAAACGGAACAACCATAGCATAACTATTCATGATGAACAACCTCGATACATTAACAAAAGATGCTATTGACCTGCTAAAAGAGATGATCTCGATCCCCTCCTTCAGCAAAGAAGAAGAAACTGTGGCAACTTGTATCGAATCATTTCTTCAAAAGAATTGTATCAAGACCAATCGCTTGCAAAACAATATCTATGCACTTAGCGAGGTGTTTGAAGCAAATAAACCTACGATCATTTTAAACTCACATCACGATACTGTACAACCTGCCCAAGGTTATGATACAGATCCATTTATCCCAACTATAATTGATGATAAGCTAATAGGACTTGGCAGTAATGATGCTGGTGGTCCACTCGTTTCTCTAATTGCAACATTTATTCATTACCATAAGGACCAAAGTCTGCCATTTAATCTTTGCTTGATCGCCAGTGCCGAAGAAGAGATTTCAGGGAAAAATGGTGTTGAATTATTATTAAATAGTGATTCATTCAAACAACAACTCAGGGGAAGTACAATACTTGGAGCACTTGTTGGGGAACCCACCAAAATGGAAATGGCTGTAGCTGAAAGAGGGTTACTGGTTATAGATGCCGTTGCTCATGGAATTGCCGGACATGCAGCAAGAGAAGAAGGCATCAACGCAATTGATGTCGCAATAAATGATATCAAAACTATCAATAGCCTTGTTTTTGAAAAGGCATCACTTCTTACGGGTAAAGCTACTGCGAAAGTCACGGTAATTGAAACAGAAAACAAAGCCCATAATGTAGTGCCTGCTTCATGCAAATTTGTTATTGATGTGAGGGTAAACGAAAATTACAGTTTTGAAGAAATGCTGCAACAGATACAGTCGTCTGTAAAAAGTGAACTAACTCCTAGAAGTTTCAGGTTGAGATCAACCATGATAGACATGCAACATCCAATAGTGAAAGCAGGTAAACAGTTAGGCTGGGCACATTATGGATCTCCTACAACAAGCGACAAAGCATTGATGCCATTTCCAGCATTAAAAATTGGACCAGGTGATTCCACAAGAAGCCATACTGCCAATGAATATATTCTGCTCAATGAAATTTCATCGGGCATCAAGGGATACATTGATCTATTAAAAGGGACAGCAGAACAAATCAAACAACCCAACTGACAAAATATGAAACTCTGGAGCAAATCAAATACAACCACAACTCAAAAAATTGAAACATTCACCGTTGGAAGAGATCGTGAATTTGATTTACTGATGGCTGCATATGATGTGGAGGGATCTATCGCACATGTTACCATGCTTGGAGAACAGGAATTGATGTCTGTACAAGATGCAGAGATTGCTGTCGCAGCCTTGAAACTGATTGCCGAATCAATTGCATCGGGCGAATTTAGCATTGACCCTCAGGCAGAGGACATCCATTCGCAGATAGAATTTATGCTAACAGAAAGAATTGGTGATATTGGAAAAATGATACATACCGGAAGAAGCAGAAATGATCAAGTTGCTCTAGATATAAAACTTTTTATCAGAGCTCAAATACTCGAAATCAAATCTGAAGTAAACAACTTGTTTCAACTGTTAATCACTCAAAGTAATAAACATAAAGATGATTTAATTCCTGGGTATACCCACTTACAGATTGCTATGCCATCTTCAATTGGACTATGGCTTGGGGCATATGCAGAGAGTCTTGTAGACGATATGGAATTTCTTGCAGCTGCTTATCAGGTAGCCAACAAAAACCCTTTAGGTAGTGGAGCAGGTTATGGATCTTCACTTCCATTAAACAGAAAGAGAACAACGGATTTAATGGGCTTCAATACTTTGAATTATAACTCAGTTTATGCTCAAATGAGCAGAGGAAAAACAGAGAAGCTGACAGCCATGGCTGTATCGACTGTAGCAGCAACATTAAGCAAACTGGCAATGGACTGTTGCCTGTACATGAATCAGAATTTTGGTTTCATTCATTTTCCAGATGAACTCACAACGGGAAGCAGCATTATGCCTCATAAAAAAAATCCTGATGTTTTTGAGTTGATCAGAGCTAAATGCAACAGAATACAGTCGCTCCCAAACGAATTAACGCTACTTACCAATAATTTGCCTTCAGGTTATCACCGCGACATGCAACTCACCAAAGAAATCTTATTCCCTGCAATTGCAGAACTCCGATCTTGCATAGAGATGATGCAACTCATGCTGAGTGAGTTGAAAGTAAAAGAAGCTGTATTGCAAGATCCTAGATACAACTATCTGTTTAGCGTAGAAAAAGTAAATGAATTGGTGAACCAAGGTATTCCTTTCAGAGATGCTTACAAGCAAGTAGGGAATATGATTGAAAAAGGTGAGTTTTCATTTGACCTATCAAAAGGACTTCACCATACACATGAAGGAAGCATTGGTAATTTATGCAATGCAGAAATTGAACTGGAGATGAGTAAGCAAATGCAGAAATTCAATTGATCAGTTTTTCCACTTCAGCGTGTGTATCAAATGTTTGATATCCTTTTCCAGAAAATCGCTGACAACTGATATTGAATCAGCATTGGGGCTTGCATCAAAATACAAAGCTCCTCGAAGAAAATGTTTCACTGTGTCTGTAAGGTAAAACTGTTTTGAGGTAGCTGCCTCTCCAGCAACATAAAAATAAACACCTGAAGAGCCTTGCGGATTGACAAAGAAAGAATCTACAATACCACTTGCCTTAATGGAATGCTTATAAGTCATTTTGTAAGCCTCTTCTCTCAAAAGTTCAAAACTGTTTTTTACTACTGAATCCTTATACCCTGTGGGAGTCTTCATCTTATAAATTGTAGAAGAGTTTATCCCTTTATAACTGATGTAAATTCTTCCGGCATATCCTGGAAAATCTATATTGATCCAATATGGATTTTGTCCAGTTGAATCATATTCTTTTGTAACAGTGGCATAGGTAGGATATTCAAATGTGTAAGGGAAATCGGCTTGAATGAACTGCTGGTATTGGTGTTCAGGAAAATCAATTTTAAAATATCCTCTCGGCTTGGGGGTAAAATTGCTGTTACAAGCCAAAAGCAAGAAAAAGAAAACCAATATCAACCCACTGTATTTATTGTTTATCATGAATTTATAGTTGATGGCCTTCTATGGTTATTTTTATTTTCTGAATACGGTTCATGGCTACTTCTAGTACAGTAAACGTAAAACCATTAACATTGAATACCTGGTTGGTTTTTGGAATTTCGCCGGCGATTTCTAAAACCAAACCTGCTACTGTTTCACTGTCACCTCTAATGTGATCAAACTCTTTTGCTGATAACCGCATTATTTTCAAGGCCTGATTGATCATCATCCTGCCTTCAAAAATAAAATTAAATTCATCCAGCCTAATATTGACAGGATCTTCATCGTCATATTCATCCCTAATTTCACCAACAATTTCTTCCAGGATATCTTCCATGGTAATGATACCATCTGTTCCACCGAATTCGTCGACTACTATCGCAAAATGTATTCTTTTTGATTGGAACTCTCTCAAGAGATCTTCAACCAACATTTGTTCATGAATAAAAAAAGCGGGGCGCACTAAAGGACTCCAATTGAAATCATCCTTTTCATCTAAATAAGGTATAAGATCCTTTGCATGTAAGATACCTGTTATGCTATCGAGACTTTCTTTGAAAACAGGAAAACGCGAGTATTGTTGTTCTTCAACTTTTTTCTTCAACTCTGCAAAATTCATAATGTCTTCAACACCCTGCACATCAAGTCTGCTTCGCATGGCCTTTCGAACAGTAACATTTCCAAACTGAGCAATTCCTTTTAAGATATTTTTTTCTTCTTCTGATGTTACATCATCTGCTTCCATTGAAATGGCCTGGTCGATTTGGTCGATTCTTGCATGAAGATCATCTTTTCCTAATGCCTTTTCAATTTTTTGGGTGATACCAGCCATCCATTTACCAGGTCTTTTAAAAAGCATAAAATTCAACCAAACAAAGCTTGATGAGTAGTAAGCAAATCTGATGTAGTTATTGGAAGCCCAGACTTTAGGAAGCAGCTCGCCAAATAGAATTAAAACTAGGATGGCGACAAACAAACGAACTATAAATAATAAAAAACCAGATAAGCCAGGAAAAGTTTCATCTGTCACCAAATAATTAAATAATAAAATGACAAGAATTCTCAATACCATATTGCCCATCAGCAAGGAAGACATCAGTAATCTCGGTTCTTGAACCAGAGAAAGAATTCTTTGAGCTGCAGGATATTGTCTTGTTCTTAAATTTTTTAAATCACGAAACGAGAGTGAAAAAAAAGCAATTTCTGCTCCAGAATTCATGAACAACATCAACAAGGAAGCCG
Source organism: uncultured Sphingobacterium sp. (assembly GCA_964631755.1). GTDB lineage: Bacteria > Bacteroidota > Bacteroidia > Chitinophagales > Chitinophagaceae > Pollutibacter. The sequence continues at coordinate 6,215 of CAZVYI010000061.1, forward strand.
ACAACAAGATAGCCATTACAACCATGGTGCAAATTTACTGAAATAGCAGGAGATGCCATTCTAACTGTACATTTCTAAATAGCGAGTGAGTAACCGAGGAAAAGCCAATTTTCTAAACTCAGTTGGAGCAACCCATGCATAACCCTCAATTTCAATTTTTTTATCAACCCTAACATTTAAAATGCGAGAATGTATTTTTTGGTGAGTAAGTTGATGAATCTGTTCATCAGAAATTTGAATGATTTGTGCTGGAGAAAATAGCTTTTGTTTGGACCAAAAAGGATTCTTTTTTACATCTTTCTCATCAGCCGGCTCATCTTTTTCTACCAATAGGAACTCATGCAGGTCTTTCCAAATATCACCAGCACCTCTTTTTCTGACCAATCTGTACGTTTTGTATTCAAGCAGCAAATAATAAAGAAACCGGTCTCTTGTTTTTACTTTTTTTGCTTTTACGGGCAGGCTGGTTTGAAGCTCTTTTTCAAACGCGATACATTTTTTTTGAAAAGAGCATTCACCGCAATTAGGCTGCTTGGGTTTACAAACTGTTGCTCCAAGGTCCATTATGGCTTGGTTAAAAGCAGCTGGATCTTTTTTATTCAAAAGTTCATGAGCCATTTGATCAAAAAGCAATTTCCCCTTTGGTTGGTCAATCGGTTCATCAATACCCAAAACTCTGGACAGCACTCTGTAAACATTTCCATCGACTACTGCAAGAGGTAGTCCAAATGCAAAAGACCCAATCGCAGCAGCCGTATAGTTTCCAATACCTTTTAGTTTTAAAAGCCCTTCTTTGGATGAAGGGAACTGCCCATTATGATGACGACTAATTTCACGAGCAGTGGTAAGCAGATTTCTGCACCTGTTATAATAACCCAAGCCCTCCCAAAGCTTAAACACTTCATTATCAGCAGCTTGAGCCAAATGATGAACTGTAGGATACATTTTAATAAAACGCTCATAATAGGCCTGTCCCTGCTCAACCCTTGTTTGTTGGAGAATAACTTCACTAAGCCATATTTTATATGGATCTTTTACTCCTTTCCAGGGCATTTGTCGTTTGTTTTTCTTCAAATGCCACTGTTTCAGTGAGCGTAAAAACCATTCTTTTAGTTGTTTTTCAAGCACTTATGTCACTTTTTTTTGGCAAATTCTAAAAAAGTACGCAATTTTATAGGAATCGGTACGTTATTAGTGCTATTAGCCTGATAACTAATGTGTTTTGAAGGCTAAAATTAAAACATTCAACCAAAAGAAGTAAATTTTAAAACGTACTAACAATGAGAAAAGCAGATCTCATCAACAAGATTGCCGAAAAAACCAATATACCGAAGGTAGATGTATTGGTTACCCTTGAAACCATGTTCAAGGAAATCAAGTCGACTCTAGCTAAAGGCGAGAACATCTATGTAAGAGGGTTCGGATCTTTTATTACAAAGCAAAGAGCGGCAAAAATTGGCAGAAACATCAAAAGAAATACAGCTGTACATATCCCTGCACACTATATACCGGCATTCAAACCTGCCAAGGAATTCATGCAGGAAGTTAAAAAGCTTGAAGTAGGCACCATAATTAAAGACGATGGTGCTGATGAAATGGCTTAAGTCAGTACCTTTGCACACTTAAATTAATTTTTAATGTTGAAAAAACAACAATGGATAGCAGTATCTGCTGTAGCGGTATTGCTATTCGTAACATTTGCTTTTGGAAGATTTAGTCCCGCATCAAAAGAACATACTGATCATGCTGAGGGAAGTCCCGCTGCCCCAAATGCACAATCCGGCCAATTTGATATCAACGCCTATATCAATCAACTTAAAAAAGAACTAACACCTTCACAATCAGCTTATTTGACAAGTCTGGAAGATGCACTTACCCGAGGCGACCTGGTAACCCAGAGAAAACAAAATTTTCAGGCCATGTCTGACTTTTGGAAAGACAGTGCCAGAAGTTTTCTTCCATTTATTTATTTCTATGGCGAAAAGGCCAAATTGGAAAATTCTGAAAAAAGCCTCAACTTTGCCGCCCACTCTATGTTGGAGGAATTGAGAGGAGTTTCAGATCCCGGACTTAGAGTATGGATGGCTAATGAGGCTAACGACCTGTTTACCCGATCCCTTAAATTGAATCCGGATAATGATTCGACAGTAATTGGACAAGGAAGTACTTTCTTCTTTGGTGTATCAGGGGCTCCAATGGAGGGTATCATGAAAATAAGGGCCATTGCTGAAAAAGATCCTAACAATGTATTTGCTCAATTCATGTTAGGTTTCGGTGGAATGGTTTCTGGTCAGAATGATAAAGCCATTGAAAGATTTTTAAAGGTCATACAACTTGACCCTAAAAATTCAGAAGCCATTTTCCTTTTGGCTGAGCTGTATGAGAGAGGTGGAGATAAAAAGAAAGCGGTAGAATGGTATGAACAGGGAAAGAAATTTGTAGAAAATCCAGAGCTCCAAAAAGCATTGGATGAAAAGATAAAATCATTAAAATAATTTTTAACATTTAAACTCATTGCATCATGCCTTGTGGTAAAAAAAGAAAACGTCATAAAATAGCTACTCACAAACGTAAAAAGAGACTTAGAAAGAATCGTCACAAAAAGGGTAAGAAATAACCTTTATTTTCTTTATCATCATTGTATGTTGAATTAGCACTGTCATGTGAGTAATCACGGCAGTGCATGTTCAATTATACCTATTGATCAAAGTCATCTTTTGAACAAGGAACTGATCATACAATCATCTGCCCAAGGTGTACAAATTGCCTTGCTGGAAGACAAAAAACTGGTAGAGCTTCATCAAGAAAAAGCTGATGCCAGTTTTGCTGTGGGTGATCTTTATTTGGGTAAAGTGAAGAAACTTATTCCTGGACTAAACGCTGCATTTGTTGATGTTGGTTTCGAAAAGGATGCCTTTCTGCACTATACCGATTTGAGTCCCTATGCCCGTTCAATTCTCAAATTCACCAATCATTCGATCAATACACCGGTAGATAAACAACAAGATTTCGCTCAATTCACTGTTGAACCTGAAATTGTAAAGACGGGAAAGATCAATGAAGTGATGGGTCAAAAACCCAATGTTTTAGTACAGATACTTAAGGAGCCCATTGCAGCAAAGGGACCAAGACTGAGTTGTGAGATTTCACTTCCAGGGAGATTTGTAGTCATTACTCCGTTCAATGATATTATTGCTGTATCCAGAAAGATTCATTCTGCTGAAGAACGTAAACGCCTTCAAAAAATCATTGAAGCTATAAAGCCAAAAAACTTTGGGGTTATTGTACGTACCGCTGCAGAAGGTAAAAATACAGCTGAATTACACGAAGACCTGAATGCCTTATTCTCCAAATGGAAAAGCATTCAGCAAAACCTGAGTGGCGCTGTTCCTCCTGCCAAAATACTCAGCGAGCAAACAAAGGCAACCAGTATTTTAAGAGATTTGCTCAGTGCTGATTTCAATAAAATTATTGTCAACGACAAACAAATTTTCGCTGACACCAAAGCTTATATACAGAGAATTTCTCCGGATAAAGTTGATATTGTTTCATTTTATTCAGGTAGTTCAAATCTGTTCGATTTTACAGGAGTGACCAAACAGGTCAAAAGCACTTTTGGAAAAACGGTGAATCTGCCCAGCGGAGCTTACCTCATTATTGAACATACAGAAGCACTGCATGTAATTGATGTAAATAGTGGTTACAAGAGCGTAAGCAGTAACCAGGAAGAAAATGCCCTTCAGACGAATTTAGAGGCTGCTGAAGAGATTGCAAGACAATTAAGGCTTCGTGATATAGGCGGAATCATTGTGGTTGATTTTATCGACATGAAGCTGCCTGAGAACAAACGCAAATTACATGAAGCCATGGAAGGCTTTATGAAGATAGATCGCGCCAAGCATGCAGTATTAGCGATATCCAAATTCGGACTCATGCAGCTGACCCGTCAGCGTATGAAACCTGAAATGAATATCAATACCCAGGAACAATGCCCTTCTTGTCAGGGTACAGGCAAAATTTCATCTACACTCGTGCTTGAAGATGAAATAGAAAAGAACATCAGTTATCTCAGCGAACAGAACCATAAATCATTGGTAATCTCGGTGCATCCAATTCTATATGCTTATTTAACAAAGGGATTGATTTCAAAAAGAAGAAAATGGTCTTGGTCATACAAGATGTCACTTTCTATCAAGCCTAATTCCAATTACCATCTCACTGAATTTCATTTCTTTGACAAGAATGAAGAGGAAATAAGACTTTGATTCTATTCTTTCTAAACTGCTACGCCCCCGTAAAAAAAATTTCTAAACTATTATAAATAATAAAGGCTGTTCAAATGAACAGCCTTTATTATTTATAGCTTGATTAACCTTAGAGCTTAACCAAAGCAAGTGGATACTGACCTTCGACAGATCCATTAGCAAATCTGTG
>CAZVYI010000062.1:0-7860 GCA_964631755.1 uncultured Sphingobacterium sp.
GCGCAACTTGTTCATCCGCTCAGAGAATTTAGAGCAGCGTGGGTGGCAAGTGTGGCCAATATCAATTGGCCTAGTAAACCGGGACTATCTACGGAGGAGCAACAAGCAGAGGCAATTTCTATTTTAAATTATCTCCAGGAAAATAAATTCAATGCGGTCATCTTGCAAGTCCGACCACAAGCTGATGCACTTTATGCAAGCTCCATTGAACCATGGTCGTATTTCTTAACAGGAGAGCAAGATAAAGCACCAGATCCTTACTATGATCCCTTATCGTTTTGGGTTGAAGAATCCCATAAAAGAGGCCTTGAATTACACGCCTGGATGAACCCTTACAGAGCACACCACAGTTCAGGTAAAGAAATTTCTCCTAGATCAATTGTGCGTACCAATCCTGAAACAGTTTACTGGTTGAAAGAAGGATACTGGTGGATGGATCCTGCTTTAAAATTCACACAAGATCATACCAGCAAAGTAGTACTGGATGTTGTAAAAAGATATGATGTAGATGGAATTCATTTCGATGATTATTTTTATCCTTACCCAACTTATAATGGTAATGATGATTTTCCTGATGATCGATCATGGAATAAATATGTTGAAAATGGTGGTACCATGTCTCGTAGCGATTGGCGGAGAAATGCAGTCAACACACTAATCGAAAGACTATACAAAGAAATTAAACAAGAGAAGCCACATGTCAAATTTGGATTGAGTCCTTTTGGTATTTGGCGTCCCGGTTATCCTAAATCCGTAGAAGGATTTGATCAATACGATAAACTCTATGCAGATGCGAAACTTTGGTTGAACAAGGGATGGATTGATTATTTCACGCCTCAATTGTATTGGTCGACCAACAAATTGAACATGAGCTTTCCAGTACTCTTGGGATGGTGGCAAGAAGAAAATACACATCAACGTCACTTGTGGCCAGGTATCAATAGTGCAAATGATAAAAATATTATAGTCAACAATATTGAAGTCGTTAATGAAATCATGATCACACGTGGAATGCTTCCAAAAAGTCCAGGTACGGTTCACTGGAGCATGAGCTCACTTATAAAAAATCCATCGCTCACAAAAGATTTAAAAGACGGCGTCTATAAACAACCCGCTCTTGTTCCTGCTAGTCCATGGCTGGATCATATTGCTCCAAAGCCTCCAGAGGTTTTTTTAGGTGCTCAAAATGATTCTTTATTGATCAGGTGGACAAGCAAAGAACAAGATATTTTCAAATGGGTATTGTATTACCAATATGAAAACAAATGGGAACAACGGATTTTTAATAAAGATGAAACAGAAACATTTATTAATCTTTATAACAATAAACAACCAGAACCTAGTAAATTAAAATATATTATCGTTACGGCAATCGACCGTACTGGAAATGAAAGTGCTCAAAAACCAGTAACGATCAACTAACTACAAGGGTAGGTCAATTCCGATTATAATTCTTCTTCCTACCAAATGCTGCATATTCTTTTGAAGACTGTTTTGATGGATGTTCTGTTGAACAAAAATTCTTTTGTTCAACAGGTTATAAGTATGAACATACATACGAAAGGTATTTTTTGGCATGTAATTCAATTTTAAATCTATTAAATCAAGTGTAATAAAACCACGACCAGTGTAACGCATCATACTTAAGTGGGAATTGAACTTTTGACTGAATATCAATTGTAATCCTGCTTTAAATTCATTTCTAACATTCCATAAAACATTTGTGTTATCCAGACGATAAAATCTAGAAAGCATAAACTGATGCTCAAATTGAAGATTATACCCTTTACGCCAATTGGTATACAAATGATTACTTATCCGAAAAGCATGATTGATAGATTCAAATTGATTACCGTTGAACTGAGTTGGTTGAAGAACATTCATCCCATTCAATTGAATACGGTACTTCAAACGAAATGGATGTATTATTTTTTCAAGATGAAGGTTTACAGATACGTTCGACTGTTGCTCACCAATTAACTGAGACATTATAGTATAGAAAGAATCAAGATCAACTGAGATCAAATAATCTTTATATACCCTTTTCAACATCAGTTGAGTACCAAATGTTAAACCTCTATAAAGATCCATTGAAGATATATTGAGCTGACCATAGATAGATAAAGGAAATGCAGGAGCAAGCGGAGCATTTACTTTTGTAGTCCCGTTTTGGTATACTGCTCCTGCAAAAAACCTACGGACTTCTGTTGCTTGCCTTAATACTCCATAATTCAAACTCACCTGATGGGAAGCTTTCCTTCTCCAGACAAAAGACTGATCTAGATGGTAAATCATTCTTAGAGCAGGACTTGCATTAATTTTATATTCTACAGCACCTAACATTGACTGTGTTTCAAAATTTAAATTTTTCCTGAGTACTACGACAATGCTAGAAAATATATAGCTTTTGAAAACAAATGTCTTTAGCTCTTGATCTGCATTAGTTGATACCGTACTAGAAACAGAGGACTTTAACCAATATTTAAAATTGAGTTTTTTGTATACCCGATAATGACCAACAGCAACTTGGTAATGAAAACCCGCGTGTTTTATCAACTGATAATCAGGTATTATTGAAGTATCACGATCACCAAATTCATTTCTTTGAATAAATACTTGATATAAGTTCTTTGATCCATCAGCATATGCTTTTGCAAACCAAACATAACTTGATTTAGATTTCCAGGAAAAATTAACGGCAAACTTTAACCCTCGACTATTTAGTATAGCACTTGAAGAGATCTGATAAGGAGTACTCAAGATTCGTTGTTCGCTTGAATTTATTGAACGACGATCATTATATAATTCTAATTCATATTTTGAGATTGAATTTTTATGTCTATCTCTCTCCCACTGCAGCAACAGATTGTTTTCTTTCCATTGATACTTATTTGAGTTCATTGAAAATAGTCCCAATTTGAAATCTTCTCCTAAAGAAAACTGCTGGTCCTGTTCTGCTTGATCTGCAATGTGATTACTAGACTTTCTAAAATTGATTCTGATTTGATTAAACTTATTTAATTTGATTGAATTCGCCCAACCCATTCCTATGTCTCTGTTCGGATTCACATAAATCTTAGGTAGCGTTTGCATCAAATTATATTGAAGTTCATTCGGCCAGGAATGAAAGAGCACTTCTTCGAACGATAAATCATTCAACTGATCTATCATCTGATTTTGAAGCGGATATGTGCCTATATCATTTGCATTGATCAATACAAACTGTTTAACCTTTTTCCGCATACGAATCAATTCACCTTGTAATTCACCATGCTTTTTAGGAGCATAGGCTACCAAAAGATTTAAGCTGGGTTTACCATGATAAGATTGTTTTAGAATAAGATTGATAGCAATATCTTTGTTTTCATCAAAGTTTTTTAAAAAGCGATTTTCATTATACTTTTCTAATACCTGAATTGAATCAATCATCAGCGAACGAAGGTTACGAGAAATCAACTGATAATTTTCAGCAGTAAGATCATCTCCATCCAGCATCAGTTTCTTTATTGGCTTACCGTTATAGCTGATTCTCCCATTTGGATCGATCTGAAAACCTGGTACATTGCTTAACAGTTGTTCCAGTCGAATTGCGTCGGGCCTTTTAAATCGATCAGCTGAAAAGATCAATGTATCACCTCTTCTTTTAGCCACCAAAGCATTGCCTTTGATTTGAATCTCCGGCAATACAAGGTGGCTTTTGGAAGGGAAAGTATCTCTGGATATTGGTAAGGCATCGCATGAGCTAAACATGATCAAAATATTCATGATTGCTCCAATCAATATATACATACTTAATCAATATGTTCCCAGGTATGGAACTTGATTTTTGATTTGGTCTGACAACCTATACAATCCGTGTTATTATTAAAGGATGCTTCCAATCTTGCAAATAATTTTTTCACAAACCCAGCATAAGCCGGGAAACCTTCAATTCCTTTTTGAATTTTCAATTCATAGAAATCCGAATCAAAATCATGTTCACTGCTTCTGCTTACAAACTCCATTCGCCAGTTATCCTCATCATCATAAGCTTCAAGAATCAAACCGGGGAGTCCACCTAATTTCCACGGACCATCATTGATGGTGATCGTGGGTGCATACCATGCCGTATAACCTCTGCCCTTAAACCTCGTCACTGCCTTCAAGCAAGGTATGCCCCCGATCATTTTATGTTCTTCAATGGTTGTCCATTCCATTGGGAATAGCGTATCGGCAAAATAATGAGGCCTTTGATTGAGGTCTGTAAACTCAAACAACAATGAATTACTCTCATGATCTTTAAATACTGTAAACAAACTATCGCTTCTTAAATCTATTGTATTGTCCTGCAAAGAGGAATGATGTTGGCCCTCTTCTTTCATTGTAAACAATGAACGACTCCCATCTATAATCAACCTTCCCCAATACTCCCTGTGATTTTCACTCCTGCCAAAGCTTCCATTGAATTTTCCCTGATAATACCATGTCCCTTTAACCTCTTGTGCATTTGCACAAACAGCAAAAAAAGAAATAAAAAATATAAATAATTTTCTCATTGCATAAAATTGATGACGTAATACCCACGCCATTGATTAATAAATAATTGTTCTTACAGTCCTCATTGCTGCTTTTAAACAGCTCACGGCCTGAATAGTCGCCTCGTTGCAAGTAGGAGCTGTTGTAGTACAACTTACTTCTGCTTCTATTGGACCTAAATCCACTTTCCCTTTTAAAGTGATAGAACACTCTGCGTCTGACTTTACATCAGGTTGAATATTTACCTGCTTAACTTTACTGATCTCATTTTTCACATTGCTGAAATCGGGTTTCACTAATCCCGCTGCATAAGTCATGCTGAAAGTCATCATCAGCATCATCGTCACAATACTCAGTTTCTTCATACGTTTGGTTTTTAAAGATGATTTGGATTGGCAAGGGTATCACGCCATCGAGTTCTGATTAAACTCTATTGTAAAACTAAATTCAACTTCAAACTTTGAAAAGTATGTTTCATCACTAATGAAAGAGATTAAACCTATTTAAATTGGGGGTTTTCACAGAATGATAGATTTTCATGTGCAAAACAATTCATGAAATGTTTTAACTTTAAATAACCTAAAAACTGCACTACATGAGTGAAATAGTATTTGAAAAAATTGCAACATTGTTATCGACTAAAAAAGGCGTAAACAAAGAATTGATTTCAATCGATAGCTCATTTGAAGAACTGGGTTTAGATTCCTTAGACTCTATTGAATTGATTGCAGATATGGAAGAAGAATTCAATGTTACTATTCCAAACACCGAATTACAAGAGATCAAGACCATCAGAAATGCTGTAGATGGTTTATCGAAAGCCATGAATGGTTAAAACTCATTAGGATGAATTCAAGAAGAGTCGTTGTTACCGGTACAGGTGTAATTTCTGCAATAGGGAACAATACTGCTGATTTTTGGAAAAGTATTGTTGATTGCAAATCCGGAATTGGAGAGTACCACCCCCCCTTAGCAGAACAGATTCGTTTCAAAAATGGTGCTGATGTAAAAGCATTTGATGGTACACAACATTTGGAAAAGAGTGATTTGGATTTGATGGATCGCTTCGCTCAGTTTGCAGTCGTTGCCGCAAAAGAAGCTGTTCAACAATCAGGCTTTAAAGTTGATGAAGAAAATAAATACAGCACTGCCATCATTTGCGGAACTTCAATTGGGGGTGTACATGCACAAGAACAATCTTATCTTGAATTGTACAGGGAAAATAAAACAAGAGTACACCCGTTAACTATTCCCAAGACCATGCCCAATGGTGCAGCAAGCAATATCAGTATGCAGTTGGGAATAACTGGACCTGTTTATACTGTATCGACTGCATGCGCTTCTTCTAACCATGCCATTGGAAATGCATTCTGGTTGATTCGGAATGGAATATGTGATCAGGCTATTGCTGGTGGTAGTGAAACTCCATTTACCTATACTTTTTTAAAAGCATGGGAAGCCATTCGTGTTGTTGCTCCAGATACTTGCAGGCCTTTTTCAAAAACGCGACAAGGAATGATTCTTGGTGAAGGTGCAGGAATGCTCATGATGGAAACATTGGAAGCAGCACAAAAAAGAGGTGCTACCATATTAGCGGAAATTATTGGATTTGGGATGACCTCCGACGCAAGTCATATTACCAAGCCTGATCAAAAAGGAGCTGAAGAGGCAATGCGTATGGCCATAAGAGATGCAGGAATTCATCCAGCACAAATCGGTTATATCAATGCACATGGTACTGGCACCTTGGTAAACGACAGCATGGAAGTAGCTGCCGTAAAAAATGTTTTTGGTGAACACGCTAATCAGTTAGCCATCAGTTCCACCAAATCATTACATGGTCATGCGCTGGGGGCCACGAGTTCTCTTGAAGCCATTGCGACCATCATGGCATTAAAAGAGGGAGTACTTCCTCCAACAGCTAATTTTCAAGAAAAAGATGAAGCATGTGATTTGGATGTAGTACCTAATGCATCCAGAAAAAAAGATATCCGATATGCGCTTTCAAATGCATTTGCATTTGGAGGATTAAATGCTGTACTCGCATTCAAAAAATGGGAAGATTAAATTCGCATCAATTAACTTTGCAAACGCATGGGACAAAAAAAACTCAAACGTTTTGCTGAGATCGCTACATTCAAAAATGTACTAGAATATCCAACTGATATTGCCGGAAAATGGTCGGAGCATTTTGCTAACAACAATCCAATTGTTCTTGAGCTTGCCTGCGGAAAAGGAGAATATAGCGTTGGATTAGCAAGCATGTATGGTAATCAGAATTTTATTGGTATTGATATCAAGGGCAACCGTATTTGGGTAGGTGCAAAAAGAGCAATAGATCAACAATTAAACAACGTATCATTTGTGCGTTCACAAATTGGCATGATCGAAAATTATTTTGCAAAAGAAGAGGTAAGTGAAATTTGGCTTCCCTTTCCTGACCCTCAACTGCGTGCAGCAAAATGCAAGAGAAGATTAACGCATCCTGCTTTTCTTAGAAAATATAAACAATTACTCAAACCTGGTGGTTATATACACTTGAAGACAGACTCACCTGTACTTTATCAATTCACAAAACGTGTAATTGAGATGTACGGATTAGAATTGTTTCATGATAGTACTGATATCATAGCAGATGTTAAACAGATTCCAGAATTGTTGATAAAAACACATTACGAAAGTCTGGATATAGCAAAGAGTAACCGAATACATTATCTTAAATTCGCAATAACCTCAGACCTTGATCCATCAAAGGATGAATTGCTGTTGGAAATAACAAAAGAACTTGAAAAAGACCACAACGAAGGAGTGATTGAAAATGAAAAAGAAACTGATTGAGGGAGAACATTTTTACTATAACGATCAAGGTTATATGGTACTGACTGCCAAATACCATCTCGAAAATGGAAACTGTTGTGGTAATGGTTGTTTAAATTGCCCTTACGATTACATCAATGTTAATGAACCAAGAAAATCAGAATTAAAATTAAAAAGGGACGCGATAGCCAGAGCAAAACAAACCAATTAAAGCGCTAACTCTTTTGCAGGATCCCAAAATAGTCTTTCAAAATCAACCACCTTGTCTTTCACAACAACAACACCTTCCTGTTCTAAAAGCTCCTCCATTAAAGTTGGTGTAGCAAAATGATGTTTGCCTGTTAACATCCCATTTCTATTTACAACCCGTTGAGCAGGAACCGGAGGATCTGCAATATGTGATGCGTTCATTGCCCATCCAACCATTCTTGATGACAATCCAGATCCAAGGTATTTAGCAATACTGCCGTAATTCGTCACTCTTCCAGGAGGAATCAAACGAACAACATCAAAAACATCTTCAAAAAA
>CAZVYI010000062.1:7960-10412 GCA_964631755.1 uncultured Sphingobacterium sp.
TTCCCTATTCCCTGTCCCCTTAGACATAATACGGACTAATCATCAAGTAAACAATCACCCCTGTAACAGAAACATAGAACCAGATGGGCCATGTAATTTTTGCAAGTTTTCTGTGAGCAGGCCATTCAGCAACCAATGCACGATAAGAAGTATAAAGTATGAATGGTAAAATAACAGCAGCAAGTATAATGTGGGAAATCAAAATAACATAGTAGAAAATTTTGATTGTCCCATCTCCACCAAATGAAGTTGATTCAGAAAGTAAATGATGACAGATATAAGAGACGAGAAATAAAAGCGATAAGACCATAGCAGACATCATCACTTTTTTATGCAATTCATATCTTCCTCGTTTTACCGCAAGCAAACCAACTAGCAGAAGAAAAGAGACTGCTGAATTAATGATGGCATTGATTTTAGCAAATAGATGTACATCAAAAGGAAGATCAACTTCAAGTTTTATCCTTGATAAAAAAACAACAGCTACAAAAACAATAATTGAAAAAACAATGATGAGAATATTTGCGAGTTTGTCGTTTTTCTGAATGCTTGCAGGTAACATGCTTTTGGTATTTTATTTTCTAAACAAATTTCTTTTCTTCTTTTTATCCCTTTCCATATTCAAGAGCACCACATCTTTGATCAGCCTATCCAGGTTAACACTATCCAATCCATTGTACCACCCACGAACTACTTTATCACGATCCAGTAAAAAGAATTTTTCTGTGTGGATGAACCCTGTATCGATATTTCCTTCTGAAGCAATAGAAGCTTTGAATTCGTTCAATGCAATATCATAAATTTCTTTTCTATCGCCTGTAAGCATCCACCAGGTGTCGTGGTCAACGCCAAATCGATCTCCATATGCTTTAATCTTGGGCACTGAATCTCTTTCAGGATCAACAGTAAAAGAAACGAATCTAACGATGGTATCCGTTTTCTTAAACGCATCCTGCAAGCGCTTCATATTTCTGGTGAGCTTGGGGCAAATAGAGGGACAAGAAGTGAAGAAGAAATCAGCGATCACAATTTTCCCATTCAAGTCGTCAAGTCCAACTTCTTTACCAAACTGATTTTTGAGTTTAAAGGGCCTGACTTTATGCCATACAGTATCATTTACGTCTCGACCTTTTTCTTTTTTAACAACAACCGTATCATAGAAATAACGTCTCGGCATCTGAACTGCATCTTTGCTGAGGTCTTCAACAAGCAGATAGCTGACCACTGGTAAAACCGCTACAACCAAAAGAGCTATAATTGTTGTTCTTTTCATACTTATGTATTAACAAAAAAAAGCACCGTAGGTTTTATACCAACGATGCTTTCAGTATAATTTTCATTGTAATTAATGTTGACCTTCAGCGTGTTTTTCTGCAGGAGCAGTAACAGCAGGAGCGCCATTATAGGTATTTCTCAGGTTTTTCCAAGAGTTACCTTCGTACAAGAAGGCAGCAATAAACCATATGAAAAGTAACAATGGTACTACGATGGTCATGATAAGGTTCTTCAACTCATCTCCCAGGTGCATAAATACACCTACAATATAAAATGCCTTAGCCAATGATAGAATCACGATAACTCCTTTTAAGAATAGAGTGAGTGCTCCAGCCATTGGAACGGCATACATCAAAAGACCAAGTCCAAGTTCAATAACTGTAATTACTGATAAGAGGACAGTCGTTTTGATAATCTTTTTTACTACTTCGTCTCCTCCTGGTTCGTGGTGAAACGTAATTTCTTGTACACTATGTTCCATAAAAATGCTTTAGGTTGTTTTTAGATAAGATAGAAGCAAAGGAATACGAATACCCATACCAGGTCTACGAAGTGCCAGTACAGACCAGCCTTTTCAATCATCCAGTAGTGACCTTTTCTTTCAAAAGTTCCATTGATGGCCATGATCAACATCACGATGTTGATGACAACTCCAGATAATACGTGGAATCCATGAAATCCTGTAATACCGAAGAAGTAACCACCAAAGGCAACTGGACCAGGAGTAGTTACATGATGTCCATCATGACCTGCAACATTAGCAGCTGGTCCCCATGGATTCATAGTAACAGTTGTCCCCAATTCTTTTACTTCACCATTGATTAACACCAAATGATCACCAGTGATCAAGTGTGTCCACTCCCAAGCCTGACAACCTAAGAATGCAAGACCACCAATGATGGTCCATATCATCCACTTAATTACACCTTGCTTATCATTTTTATGTCCAGCATGTACAGCCAATACCATGGTAACTGAACTCACAATGAGAATGAAAGTCATCAAACTCACGAAAGCAAGCGGAAGGTTTGCATGACCTGCAAGAGGGAATGCATTAAAAACTTCGTTCGGATCAGGCCAGTAGTTCTGACTGAAACGAATTGTACCATAAGAAATCAGGAAAGCACCAAAAGTGAACGCATCACTCATTAGGAAATACCACATCATGAGTTTTCCA
>CAZVYI010000063.1:0-10332 GCA_964631755.1 uncultured Sphingobacterium sp.
ACTAGTTATGCATACGACAATATAGAAAGCGATCATCCTCAGATTACCCTCAGTGGCAACAGCGACCAGGTAACACAAATGATGGAAGATGAGTTAAACAATCGTTTGGTAAATGCCGGTATTACGATAATTGAGGCAAGAATTTCTCACCTGGCTTATGCGCCTGAAATTGCAGGTGCTATGTTACAGCGCCAGCAGGCGACTGCGATTGTTGCTGCAAGATCAAAAATTGTTGAGGGTGCAGTCGGCATGGTTGAAATGGCACTGGATAAATTAGCAGAACGAAATATTGTAAAACTAGACGATGAAAAGAAAGCTGCAATGGTCAGCAACCTGATGGTTGTCTTGTGTGGAGAAAAATCAGTTTCCCCCATGGTAAATACTGGAGCGCTATAAGTTTCACCAAGAGAATTACCTTTGCGCCATGTACAGCTTACTGAGGAATTTATTGTTCAAGATGGAAGCCGAGCAGGCGCATTATTTTTCGATGAATCTGCTAAAAGCAGCCTGTAGTATTGGGCCAATTAGAAGTATTATCAGCAAATGCTTTACTCCAAATCAGCCCGAATTAGAAAGAACTGTTTTTGGTCTCCCCTTTAGAAATTCTGTTGGATTAGGAGCAGGCTTTGACAAAAATGCAATCTACTTAAGAGAATTAGAGGCCTTGGGTTTTGGTTTTGTAGAAATTGGGACAGTCACCCCGCTCCCACAGGCAGGTAATGAAAAACCTCGTCTATTCAGACTTCCCAACGATAAAGCCTTGATCAATAGAATGGGTTTTAACAATGATGGGGTTAAGGTGATTAGGGAGAGGTTGGAGGAGTGGAAAAAAAATACCACCCCTCACTCGTCCCGCAAGGCGGGACTCGGAGCCCCTCCTGAACCAGGAGGGGAGTTTGAGGGAAAGGGGAGGATGATTATTGGAGGGAATATTGGAAAAAATAAGATTACTCCTAATGAAGAGGCCTGGAAGGACTATGAAATCTGTTTCAACGAACTATTTGATGTAGTGGATTATTTCGTGGTGAATGTGTCTTCACCCAATACACCTGGTCTGAGAGCCTTGCAGGATAAAGATGCTTTATTAAAAATTCTTGGCGTGTTGCAAGAGAACAATCATTCAAGACCACATCCTAAACCACTTCTACTTAAAATTGCACCTGATCTAACTGACGAACAATTGAATGATATTGCAGAACTGGCTCAAGTTGTCAAACTAGACGGAATTGTTTCCAGCAATACAACCATATCAAGAGAAAACCTGTCTATGTCATCGAAAAAGCGAGCAGATGAAATTGGAATGGGTGGACTAAGTGGACTCCCATTGCAAGATTTATCCAATCGTGTTTTGAATAAATTACATACGCTTACAAAAAAACAATTACCCATTATTGGAAGTGGTGGAATTTATACGGGACAAGACGCAAAGGTGAAAATAAATGCTGGCGCAAGCCTTGTTCAAGTATGGACAGGATTTATTTATGAGGGACCTGCTATTGTAAAAAACATTTGTAAAGAAATATAAATAATATGACAAGCCTATTAACCGTTGACTCATTGATCAGTCTTATTACCTTATCTCTGCTTGAAATTGTATTGGGAATTGACAATGTGATTTTCGTTTCCATTTTAATGGGGCGCTTGAAGGAAGAACAAAAACTGCTTTCTCGTCGCATTTGGATGATTTTAGGTATAACAGTCAGGGTACTATTACTGCTTGCATTGGGTTGGCTGGTTGCTAATGGCAACAAAGAATTATTTGGACTAAACTTTAAAGGTCATCATTATGGGTTCAATTTGAGAAACATGATCATGTTCTTTGGAGGATTGTTTTTATTGTACAAAACTGTAAAAGAAATCCACGCTAAACTGGAAGGAGAGGAAGAAATCAATGGTGCTGAAAAAAAGAAAGAATCCTCTTTTGCAAGTATCATGTCTCAAATAGTTTTGATAGACATGATTTTTTCATTCGACAGCATCATCACAGCAGTCGGTATGGCAAGACATGTTGAGATCATGATTGTAGCAGTAGTCATAGCAATGGTTGTCATGTTCTTTTTCTCAGAAAAGATTTCCAACTTCATACACAAGCATCCAACACTTAAAATGCTCGCCTTGTCATTTTTATTGATGGTAGGATTTAGTTTGTTCTTTGAGGGACTTCAACCTATACACGGCAGCCACATTGATAAAGGTTATATCTATTTTGCAATGGCTTTCTCATTTGGCGTTGAAATGTTGAACATGCGCATAAAACGCAAATCAGTGCCTGTAAAACTACATGAGCCGGTTTTAAATAAGGAAAACTAATTAACGCATCAGCACAGCTCCAACAACACCAGCAGTTTCAGTCCTGAGTCTTGTATTACCCAAACTCACAGGAATAAACTGTTGGGCTACAGCCTCAACAATTTCCTGTGCTGTAAAATCACCTTCGGGTCCAATCAACAAAGCTGCATCACCGGATGGATGAGACAACAATGTCTTATCTCCTTCCATACAATGCGCAATAAATTTTTGATTGGGTAATGATTGGTAAAGCATTTCATGAAGCGCAATGGGTTCATGCATTATAGGAAAATGAAATTGCTGAGATTGCAGGCAAGCGCTGATGATGATTTGCTCAAATCTTTCTTTTTTATAATGCTGCTTTTCTGTCCGCTCACACCGCAATGGATAAATCTCTGTAATTCCAATTTCAGTAACTTTTTCGAGCATCCATTCAAATCTTGCGGCATTCTTTAAAAGAGAAATTCCAAGTATTAGTTTCCTAGAAACTTGTGGATGCGCTATAACATCATGCAACTGAACTGTAAGTTGTTTTTTTGAAGAACTGATGATTGTTGCAGTTGTACTAAGTCCCACACCATTGGTCAGCAACATTTTCTCACCTGCGCTCATCCTTAAAACAGTCACAGCATGATGGCGGATAGTATCATCAAGATCTATAACGGTAGCTGATGGAGCAAGTGCAGGAAAATAAAATAAAGGAAGTGCATTCATGCAAATCAATTAAATCCTAAAAGGGACTATCCTCCATATCATCAGCAGGATTATCATTCATGCGGCTACCCTTCTGAATGAATAATTTAGCCCCCTCATTATCAGCTACTGGTCTCCAGCTGCCACCTTGTGGCAGTGGATTTCCAAAACCACCAATCTCTTCTTGCTCTTCAAATTTCTGGATATACAACTTGGCTTTGAGTTTGATATTTTCCAATGAACCATTCCTGTGCTTGGCAATCTTCACATAAACATCACCTTTGGTATCTTCTCCATTTTCATTGGTTGTGATATCATAATAATCTGGTCTGTACAAGAACATCACCATATCAGCATCTTGTTCAATAGCACCAGATTCACGTAAGTCGGACAACTGAGGAACCTTTTGACTATCTTTTCGCTTTTCAACTTCACGACTCAACTGACTCAGTGCAATGATTGGCACTTGCAACTCTTTTGCCAATTGTTTTAGGTTTCTTGAAATAGTACTTATTTCCTGTTCACGATTTGAGTTTCTGTTATCAGAAGATCCACTCATCAACTGTAAGTAGTCGATTATGATTAACCCAACATTGTGAAGACTTTTCAATCTTCTGCACTTAGCTCGTAATTCAAAAATATTCAAAGCAGCAGAATCATCTACAAACAACTTTGCATTGGTAAGCGGTTCAATACCTTTTTTGTAGAGCTGCTTCATTTCATGGTCTTCCATTCTACCTCTGGAAATTTTTTCCAGCCAGATCTCACTTTCTGCAGAAAGAATACGCTGTACGAGCTGACTTGTACTCATCTCTAAACTGAAGAAAGCGACCGCTGTTGGTTTTGTGGGATGCATTGCTGCATTTCTTGCCAGGTTCAAAGCAAATGCTGTTTTACCTACTGAAGGACGAGCCGCAAGAATTATCAAATCTGATTTCTGCCAACCGTATGTGGTTTTATCGAGCGTAGGAAAACCAGAAGGCACACCAGTTATGTCCTCATTCCGAGCCCGCATTTCATCAATCTTGTTCAAGGCATCCATCACACCTTTTCCAAGTGTATCAAATTCTTTTTTCAGCTGATCATTTGCAATAGAAAACAATTTCTGTTCAGCTGCGTCCAACAAATCAAAAACATCTGTAGTATCATCATATGCATCAGTGATGATTTCACTGCTGATGCGAATCAACTCTCTTTGTATAAATTTTTCTTGTACGATACGAGCATGTGCTTCAATGTTTGCGGCAGAGACTACAGAGTTGGTGAGTTTTGAAATAAAATAGGGACCGCCAACTGCATCAAGCATTTCCATCGACTTCAACTCTTCCACTACTGTAAGCAAATCAATAGGCTTGCTCTCCAGATTTAAACGCACTACTGCCCTAAAAATATGCTGATGGGCTTCTACATAAAAACATTCAGGCTTAAGGATGTTACCTACAATATCAAAAGCACCACGCTCTAGCATCACAGCACCCAATACAGCTTCTTCCAGTTCGCGAGACTGAGGAGGTACTTTGCCATAAGCCAAAGTATTAAAATCAGTAGTTGTTTTTCTCCTGTTCCTTCTGTCCCGGTTCAAATTCGTATCCATATCGCGAATATAACGAGGATGACTGAAGGATGACTTGTTTTAAAAGAACATTAATAAGAACAGGTTATTGACAAGCCTATCCACAGAAAATATGGGTTTATTGACATGAACTTCTCAGAAACCCACATTTTTAGGCAAAGCCTAATTCCTATATTTGCAGCATGACAATTTCGTACAAATGGCTGATGGATTACTTCCAAACGCCTATTCCCCACGATAAACTCAGTCTGATTTTGAATTCAATCGGACTGGAAGTAGAAAGTTATGAAGCTTATCAGGAGATAAAAGGAGGCCTAAAGGGCTTAGTGACCGGCGAGGTACTGACCGTTGAGAAGCATCCCAATGCTGATAGACTTTCGGTAACAACCGTAAATATTGGAAATGAATCACCACTTCAAATTGTATGCGGAGCACCCAATGTTGCAGCTGGACAAAAAGTGATCGTTGCACCGGTAGGTTGTACCATATTCCCCACCTCAGGTGATCCGATTACCATGAAGGCTGCTAAGATCAGGGGAGTGGAAAGCATGGGGATGATTTGTGCCGAAGACGAAATTGGTCTTGGAACTGATCACAATGGCATTAAAATTTTAGATCCAAATACAAACATTGGAATTACAGTTGCAGACCTTTTTGAACCATATGACGATCATGTAATATCAATTGGATTGACACCCAACAGAAGCGACGCGATGAGTCATTTGGGTGTTGCAAGAGATGTGTGCAACTGGTTGAATCACCACGAAGGAACTAACATATCCCCTCTCATCAAACTCAATAGTCATATTGGAACTTCAACCAATGCTTGTCCCATTAAAGTTGTAATTGAAAATACAAATGATTGCCAGCGTTATACTGGAGCTTACATACAAAGCGTAGAAGTCAAGGACGCTCCCAAATGGATTCAACAACGTCTTAAAGCAATTGGACAAAGATCAATCAACAACATTGTTGATATTACAAATTATATCTTACACGATACAGGACAGCCCCTGCATGCATTTGATGCTGATCAGATCAAAGCAAATACAATAAGAGTAAAAAACCTAGCTGAAGGAACTTCCTTTACTTCATTAGATGAAAAAGAGAGAAAACTGGCATCAACTGATTTGATGATTTGTGATGGTGATAACAATCCAATGTGCATGGGTGGTGTATTTGGGGGCTTGAACAGTGGTGTTACCAACAATACAAAAAATATATTTCTCGAAAGCGCGTGGTTCCACCCTGTTGCAATAAGAAAAACCTCTTTTAAACATCACCTTAGAACTGATGCAGCCATGCATTTTGAAAAAAGTGTGGACATCGGTCAAACACTTGATGTGTTATCAAAAGCAGCTCAACTTATTTGTGAATATGGGGGAGGAAAAATTGAATCTGCACTTGTAGATGAATATCCAAATCCAGCTGACCAACCTATAGTAACACTTGCTTACAGTTACCTACATAAAATGAGTGGCAAACATTATGCCACCAATCAGGTAAAACAGATCTTGTTAGGCATGCAGTTTACAGTTGTTGAAGATACATCTGAAACTATTGTGGTTAAGGTTCCCACTTATAAAACAGATATTCGAATTCCTGCAGACCTTGTAGAAGAGATCATGCGAATAGATGGTTTTGATAACATTGTAATCCCTTCAAGTATCAGTATCACACCAGCAGTTTCTTCAGGCAGCAGGGATTATCCATTGAGAGAGAAACTTTCAGGTGTTTTGTGTGGTCTTGGTTTCAATGAAATGCTCAACAATTCAATTACCAATAGTGCAAATTATAGCGAAGACGAATTGAAGATAGCTGTCAAGATGCTCAACAACCTGAGCTCCGAATTGGATATGCTCAGGCTAACAATGATGGAAACGGGTTTACAAACATTGGCAAGGAACCTGAACCACCGAAACGATAATTTACTGATGTTTGAATTTGGAAAAACATATGCCAAACAAAATGATCAGTATGTTGAAGATGATCATCTGGCATTGTTTACTGCAGGCAAAGTGAGTGAAACTTCATGGAACAAAAAAGAAGAGCAGGCAGACCTTTATTATCTGAAGGGAGTTATACAAGCATTGCAGGTGCAATCAGCTATTCCTTCAATTGAATACAAGATTGAACAAAGAAACAGATTTGAATATTGTATCAATGGATATGCATCCAATAAGCTATTGGTTTCTATCGGAAAACCATCTGCTGAAATGCTGAATAAATTTGACATCAGGGTGCCAGTTTGGTTTGCAGATATTCATTGGCAGCATTGGTTATCTGCTGGAGATACAAAATCCATTCGCTTCCGTGAAATATCAAAATTCCCATTGGTACAAAGGGACCTGTCATTTGTTGCCAATAATGATGTAACTTTCGTAGACATTGAGCGCTTGATTTCATCGCTATCTATAAAACAATTGAAAAGCTACAGGCTTTTTGATATTTTCAAGAGTGAGAAGTTGGGAAAGAACAAGCAGTCAATGGCCATGAATTTTACCTTCCTGGATGAAGAAAAGACCATGAAAGATGATCAGGTAGACAAAATCATGGGGAAGATTACAAAAGGAATTGAAGAAACTTTAAAAGCCGAGATTAGAAAATAACATGAGCTCCGGCCAACAACAATTAGAAAGGATTGAAGAAAAGCTGGCAAGTCTAATTGCACAGCACCAGCAAACTTTGCGTGAGAATCAAAAACTTCGCATAGAACAAGAGAATTATTTAAGCAATCAAAAGGCTTTAAAAACCAAGGTTGAAGAACTTGAAATAAAAATAGCTCTGCTTCAATCATCAGAAACAGAGGGAGCAAAGGCTTCAAGAGCTGCTTTAGAAAAGAAAATCAACACATATGTAAAGGAGATTGATAAGTGCATTGCAATATTGGGCAACCAGTCCTAAATACGTTTTACAGTTTTTACACTTACCACATCCTCTCCTTGGGAACACTCCACTGTATACACCCCATATGGCAAATGATCCAGACCTTCCCAATTAACCAGCGAACTGCCGTAACTGATCTTTTTTTCAGTTTTACAGCAAATTTTACCATCTTCACTTTTGAGTACAACTTGTAAGAGTCCTTGGGCAGTTTCTTCTAACTCAAGTGTGAGCTTATCGATGAAACTAAACGACTTTGTTTTTGCAAGCATAGTCTTGGTTTTTCTTATGAATTGGATACTATATGTTGAAAATAGTGAATAATTTGTTATTAAACTCAAAAATTCATCAAAAATGTCGAATACCATAGCCATCAATTTGATTTTAGGTGATCGTACCTATAGAATCAAGATAGAAAATACGGATGAAGAGAAAGTAAGAGAAAAAGCAAAAAAACTGAATGATCAGCTGATTCAGTTTAAAAAGCAATATGTAGGAAAAGACATGCAGGATTATCTGGCTATGGTCTTACTTTCATTCGTTTTAGAGCAGAAAAATGGGGACTCGGGTAAAGAAAATGAAGAATTGGGACCTGTTTTTGATCGAATTGAAGCCCTTTTGGACAAATCTCTTTCCGGAGAATAGCTCAAATTAACAACCCAGTGGTGTTTTTTTCTTTAACTTCGTAGCACTTGTCCATAGAAATTTTTTCGAAGGGATTGAAATGAAAAAGAAAAAAACAATTACACATGGAATCGCAACTCATTATACCCATAATAACAGGTATCGTAGCCGCATTAGTTGGGCTCGGACTGGGTAAACTCATTTTTTCAAAAAATTCAGCTGCCAAACTAGAAGAAGCCAGGAAACAAGCCGAACAAATCCTCAACGACGCCCAATTCAAGGCTGAAAACCTCAAAAAAGAAAAACTTTTAGAGGCAAAAGAAAAGTTCGTTCAACTCAAGGCGGATCACGACAAAGAAGCTTTTGAAAAAAACAGAAAAATTGCTGACGCTGAAAACAGAATCAAGCAAAAGGAACAGCAAATCAATCAGAAGACTGAAACCCTTGATAAACAGGTAAAGGAAAACGAAACCATCAAGGAACACCTGAACAGACAAATAGAGATCATCAACCAAAAAAGGAATGAACTCGAAAAACACCAGGAAGAACACATTAGAAAACTGGAAAAAATAGGTGGACTTAGCGCAGAGGATGCAAAGGCTCAATTGATTGAAAGCCTTAAGCAGGAAGCTCAGACAAAAGCCCTGTCTTTGCAGCAAGAAATCATTGAAGATGCCCGTCAGAAGGCAAATAAAGAAGCCAGAAAAATCATCATCCAGAGTATCCAAAGAACGGCTGCAGAGCAGACCATTGAAAATACGGTGACTGTTTTTCAGTTGGAAAGTGATGAAATCAAAGGTCAGATTATTGGTAGAGAAGGTCGTAATATTCGTGCCATCGAAGCTGCAACCGGTGTTGACTTGGTTGTAGACGATACGCCAGAAGCAATCGTTCTTTCTTCATTTGATCCATTAAGAAGAGAAATCGCCCGCCTTGCCTTACAAAGACTGGTGAGTGATGGAAGAATTCACCCTGCTAGAATTGAGGAAGTAGTTGAAAAGACACGCAAGCAACTGGAAGAACAAGTGATGGAAATTGGTGAAAGAACCATCATTGAATTAGGTATTCACGGACTTCACAAAGAACTGGTAAGGGTTGTAGGTAAAATGCGTTTCAGGTCTTCTTATGGCCAGAACTTGCTCATGCACAGTCGCGAAGTAGCCAACCTTTGCGGCATCATGGCTGCTGAATTAGGCATGAATCCAAAACTTGCAAAAAGAGCTGGTCTCTTACATGATATTGGTAAAGTACCAGATGAAGAAACAGAATTGAGCCACGCATTACTCGGCGGTAAACTCGCTGAAAAATATGG
Source organism: uncultured Sphingobacterium sp. (assembly GCA_964631755.1). Taxonomy (GTDB): domain Bacteria; phylum Bacteroidota; class Bacteroidia; order Chitinophagales; family Chitinophagaceae; genus Pollutibacter. The sequence goes on from CAZVYI010000063.1 coordinate 9,375, forward strand.
TGAAAACCCAGCTGTTGTTAATGCAATTGCTGCTCACCACGACGAAACTGAAATGCAGTATGTGATATCCCCTATCATTCAGGCCTGCGATGCCATAAGTGGCGCCAGACCAGGTGCAAGAAGGGAAATCATGCAACAATACATCCAAAGGATCAAAGACCTGGAAAACCTGGCACTTACTTACAATGGGGTTGAAAAGGCCTATGCCATCCAGGCTGGTAGAGAATTGAGGGTAATTGTGGAAGCAGATAAAGTAACAGATGGTGATAGCGAAAAGCTCAGTTTTGAAATGGCCCAGAAAATACAGACCGAAATGACCTATCCTGGTCAGATCAAAGTGACTGTAATCAGGGAAAAAAGAACTGTAAACGTAGCCAGATAAAACATTAACAATCAGGCATAAGAAATAAAAACTGTGTTTGTCCTTGAATTAGGACCAAAAGATTTTGTCAAAAACACAAATTTCATTACTTTTGCTGCCCTAATTTAAAGTTATGAACCAAGCAATCGCATTTGTACACGAGCAGTTGACCCAAGTCAAGGATTTTCCAAAGTTCAAGGCTGGTGACAATGTAACTGTGAATTATAAGATTATCGAAGGAAGTAAAGAAAGAATCCAGAGCTTCAAAGGCGATGTAGTAAAACGTCAAGGCCAGGGAAGTACTGCAACTTTTACTGTTAGAAAAATGTCTGATGGTATTGGTGTAGAAAGGACCTTCCCGGTTGCTTCGCCAAATATTGATTCTATCGTATTGAACAAGACTGGTAAAGTGCGCAGGGCTAAGTTGTTCTACCTCAGAGAGAGAAGCGGTAAGAGCGCAAGAATTAAAGAAAAAAGAATGTAGTTCATTACTACTCAATTATTTAAAATCCCGCAAATGCGGGATTTTTTTATGCCCTCCAGGTATGGGAAAAAAATTGTAGATTTGTTATCTATCAAAAATTCAAGTTATGTTAT
>CAZVYI010000064.1:0-10041 GCA_964631755.1 uncultured Sphingobacterium sp.
CTGATACCAGTTTGTGCTGCAATGACTCCGTGTTCGCCGACTTCTACGTTATGGGCAATTTGCAATAAGTTATCCAGTTTGGTTCCTTTTCTGATGATGGTCGAACCCATTGTAGCTCTATCAATGCAAGTATTGGCCCCAATTTCGACAAAGTCTTCTATTACTACATTGCCAAGTTGAGGTACTTTATTGTATGTGCCATTTTGCTGGGGAGCAAATCCAAAACCATCACTTCCCAATACTGTTCCTGCATGAATGGTCACATCATTTCCAACGAGGCAGTCGTGGTAAACCTTTACTCCAGGATGCAAAACAGTCCTGTTGCCAATCTTTGTATTAGCCCCAATATAACTCTGAGCATATATTTTAGCCTCATTTCCGATCACCGCATTCTCCCCAATGTAAGAGAATGCCCCAATGTAAACCTGATCTCCAATTTTTGCACTAGGATGAATGTATACGGGCTCCTCTATGCCGACCATTTGTTTTGCCTTCATTTGCTGATAGTATTGCATGAGTGTAGCAAATGAAGAATATGCATCCTTTACCCTGATTAAGGTGCCTTTTACTGGTTGTTTAAGTTCCAGTTGCTCACCTATAATAACTACACCAGCTTGAGTTGTATAAAGGAATTCTTCGTACTTGGGGTTGGCTAAAAAAGCAAGATCATCTGGACCCGCTTCTTCGATTTTTCCAAATCCTTCTACCAATGCTTTAGAATCACCTTCTATTTTTCCCTGGATAAGAGTAGCTATTTGTTCGGCTGAAAATTGCATATGTTTCAGTTGGCTGTGCAGGTAACAAAATTGTCGACTGCCAGTTCGATTTTAGTTCTTTTTTATTTAGACTGCTCCAAGGGATGTTGGTAAAAACAAATGTAAAATTTTTTTACAGGATGTGACAGGTTTTGATGGATGAGCGGTGAATCTACCTGAGAAATATCTCGCACTCCCCCATCTTTAAACAGGATGTTGATTCTTTCATTGTTGGGATTGTAAAGGCTATTTTCAGCTTCCCCTGTAAAAACAAGGAAGTTGGCGTCTTCTTGGCTAACTGACAAATCATTTGCAATTGCCTCTCTCTTTTCTAAAACCTCTTCCATAGTAATGGGTTCATTTTGGAGTCGGAGTTTTAGAAGTTTTCTATTGAGCAGCGCATTGCATAAAATAGAAAGTACAGGATCAGAATGGGTTCTCCATTTTTTTATGCTATTGATTACATCACTATCATCCAGCAAACAGAATTTCTCTAATTCACTGCGGTTGATTTGGGTGAGGCTTCCAAAAAGTAAATGGCTGAGTTCATCTTTTTGATCGATATCATGATGTCCTTTTTGATAAAGCCAACTGGCGCGTTCAAGGATTTTGACAAGGGTCATTTCTGCACTCAAGACAGTCTTATGCTGATAAACCTGCCAGTACATCAGCCTTCTAGAAACAAGGAATTCTTCAATAGTATAGATTCCTTTTTCTTCTACCATCAGTTCACCATTATGAACAGTTAACATTTTCAGAATTCTGTCGCATCCAATCATACCTTCAATTACGCCTGAAAAAAAACTATCTCTTGTGAGGTAATCCATTCTGTCAACATCCAGCTGACCACTGATGAGTTGATGTAAAAATTTTTTAGGATAAACATCCTTAAAAATCGCAATTGCAGTTTTGAGTTTACCCTTCATTTCTTTGTTCAACTCTTCCATGATCATCATGGATAAAGTTTCATGGCCTAAGTTTTTAACAAGCAAAGACTCCAAAGCATGTGAAAAAGGTCCATGGCCAACATCATGCAACAGTATAGCAATTTTTGCGCCTTGCTCTTCTTCTTCAGTTATGTCAACACCTTTTTGTTTCAATTCTGAGATGGCATTGTGCATGAGATGGTAGGCGCCCAATGCATGATGAAGACGGGAATGAACTGCCCCAGGATACACCAGATAAGACATGGCCATTTGGTTGATTCTGCGCAAGCGCTGAAACCATGGATGAGAAATGATCTCATAGATCAGCGGATCGCTGACGGTAACAAATCCATGTACTGGATCATTGATGATCTTTCTGAATGGCATATTTTATTTTGTTAAAAATGAAGCGAAATGAAAGCAAAGGTATGAACCCGTTGAGGTATTCGCTAACTTTATTCCAAATCCTATAGAGGTTTCACAAATTTTTTTTGAATGGCACTTGCAAAGGTCATGTGGGTAGATGATGAAATTGAAATTCTGGAAGCGCACAAGCGTTTTCTGGAAATGAAGGGCTATTCATTGGTGACCTTTACCAATGGATTTGATGCTGTGGAATTCCTTCATCAAGCTCAAATTGACTTGTTATTGATTGACGAGTCTATGCCAGGAATGAGTGGATTGGAAACAGTAGCTCGTGTTAAGAAAATCCATCCTCACCTCCCGATTGTACTCGTTACAAAAAATGAAACAGAAAGCCTCATGGATGAGGCCATTGGCTCGCAGATTTCAGATTACCTGATCAAACCTGTTAACCCCAATCAGGTACTGCTGGCATTGAAAAAGCTACTCGATAACAAGAGATTGGTTGCAGAAAAAACAACTGCATCTTACCAAATGCAGTTTAGAACCATGTTAAATGGACTGGAAGGGGAGCCCGACCATAAAGAATGGATTGAATTGTACAAACAGCTTACTTTCTGGGAACTGGAAATGGAAAAAAGTGAGAGTCCAGAAATGATGGAAATTCATTTGGCTCAAAAAAAAGAAGCCAACCAAGCATTTTATAAATTCATCTCTAGAAATTACAGTTCCTGGATTCAGCTCAGCGATACAGCTGCCCCTCTCATGAGCAATGGAGTATTTAAACAGAAAATTCTTCCTCTTCTCAATAATGATAAGCCAGTTGTTTGGTTAGTGGTTGATAATCTTCGTTTTGATCAGTGGAAAGTAATCGAGCCACTCTTCAATGAAAGTTTTAAACTTGTTGAAGAGGATTGCTTTTATTCTATTTTGCCTACTGCAACGCATTATTGCCGTAATGCTCTTTTTGCTGGGGAAATGCCCATGCAACTCGAAAAAAAATATCCAGAGAAATGGGTCCGTGATGAAGGGGAGGAAGGGAAAAACAATCATGAAAAATTCTTTTTTGCTGAGCAACTTAAGCAGGTAAAAAAAGAGGGACTTGATTTCAGCTATCGGAAAGTTGTTTCTCATGCTGATGCAGTTGACTTGGCTGAACATGCTTTTGATTTGCTCGATCACAAGCTCTCTATTGTAGTATATAATTTTGTAGACATGATGAGTCATGCCCGTACTGAATTGGATGTGCTCAAAGAATTGGCTTCTGATGAAACAGCATATCGAAGTCTTACCAAAAGTTGGTTTTCACATTCTCCCTTATTAACAACCTTGAAAAAAATTGCTGAGCGAAAGTGTAACATAATCTTATGTACAGACCATGGAAGTATACTAGTAAAGAATCCTGTAAAAATTGTAGGAGATAAACAGACCACTAATAATCTGCGTTACAAGACTGGGCGAAATCTTGATTTTGATGCAAGGGAAGTTCATGTTTACCGTGATCCTCAAACAGCAGGATTGCCTAAATATGCCGTAAACAGTTCTTTTGTTTTTGCTGGGGGTCAAGATTATTTATGTTATCCTAATAATTTCAATCAATTCGCAAATCTGTACAAAAATACATTTCAGCATGGTGGAATTTCCATGGAAGAAATGATTGTGCCTGTTGTGCAATTGGAAAGCCGTATTGAGTAGGATTATTCACAGCAAAGAGTAAAAATGTTCACAACTAATCTGATTGCTCATGGGTAAGCAAATCCTCATTCAGTAAATTTGTAAAAAATGATCCATGAAGCTGAAATTCACACCTGCCTTTCTTGAGAAGTTGGAAAAGATCATTTCAGAGGCAGGATATATTCTTCGATATGAACGTGGTACCTTCCAAAGTGGTTTTTGTATTTTGGAATCAAAGAAGGTCGTTGTTTTAAATAAGTTTTTACAAACAGAAGGAAGAATCAATACACTTATTGATTTGTTGTCTGTTCTGAACATCGAGCCTGATCATATTAGCATTGAAAGTCGTAAGCTTTATGAAGAGGTGATGGTAAAGCCTGAGCAGGTAGTTCAACCTGAAGAAACTGTTTAACTCATTATTTAATTTAATTTTTTGGCGCTTACCATTGAATTTTTAGGAACAGGAACGAGTAGTGGTGTTCCAATGGTAGCATGTAAATGTGCTGTTTGTAAATCAACGGATAAGCGCGACAACAGATTGCGCAGCAGTATTCATCTTCAGTCGCCCAGCACAAGTGTTGTAATCGATACAACACCAGATTTCAGGTACCAAATGCTGAGGTCCAATATCGAAAAGCTGGATGGCGTAGTATTTACCCACTCTCATAAAGATCATATTGCCGGATTAGATGATGTGAAGGCATTTAACTTTATACATCAAAGCGTAATGCCACTTTTTGCAAACAAAGAAACTGCACATGCAATACAGCGTGATTTTTACTATGCTTTTGCTGAAAAAAAATATCCAGGAGTCCCTGCACTGGAACTGCATGTTAAGGAACAAGAGTCTTTTACTGTTGGAGATCTTGATTTTTTGCCTGTACAGGTAAAACATCTGAACATGAATGTTACTGGATATAGGATAGGTGACTTTACCTACATCACTGATGCTAATTTTATCAGTGAAGAGGAGAAGCAAAAAATACGTGGTTCAAAAGTATTGGTCCTCAATGCCCTTAGAAAAGAAAAACATCTTTCTCATTTTACATTACAGGAAGCAGTCGATCTTGCCGTTGAGTTACAAATACCTGTCACTTACTTTACTCACATCAGCCATCAGCTGGGTTTACATGAAGAGGTTTCAAAAGAGTTGCCATCTGGTATGCATTTAGCGTATGATGGACTTGTGATTACAGTAGAATAATCTCTCTTCTGGTTGTTGTTTTTCACTTGTGTTAACAATCGACCTCTGCTATGTTTGTTTGGTGAACATAAAAGATTTCGTTTCATCGTATTTGGTGTTTTCAAAAAAAGAAAGATTGGGCATCTATGTTTTGTCTGTGCTCACAATCATGGTTTGGGCAATACCTTATTTTTTTTCTCAGGATGAAACCATTGAAGATGTATTGAAGGTGACTTACTTAGAAATAGATAGTGCTAAAAAAATATTGGTTGCTCAGCAAACAGAATTCAATAAAAATGCAACTAGATATAGGCGATATTCAAATGAATCGGTCAACGTAAATGTATCAGATAGGAAATACAACGATGAGAATAATACAGTTTCAGGAGCTTTGAAATTCAACAAGCGTACTCCTTTGGATATCAATGAGGCAGACAGCATTGCGTTTGAAAAGCTGCCCGCAATTGGAGAGAAACTGTCTTCCAGAATTGTAAGGTACCGGGAAAGGCTGGGAGGGTTTATCAGCATTTTGCAAGTAAAAGAAGTGTATGGGATTTCAGATTCTGCATTCAATTTGATTTCTCCCTTGCTAACGATAGATAACGATTTTAAGCCAAGATATATTGAAATCAACAGCGTTGAATATGCTGCTTTAAGAAAGCATCCTTATGCTACACATGAGTTTACCAAATTGGTGATTGCCTACAGAAAAGTAAATGGAGCATATAAGGGAAAGCTAGATTTAGAAAAAGTGGGAGAACTGGACAAATCAATTATTCAAAAGCTTTTACCCTATCTGGTGTTCAATGATTAGTCAAGAAAATCATCTTCTTGCTTGGGAGCGTACTTATCAAAAAGCTTATCAATTGCACCTCCAAAAACCGGAAACTTTCTTTTTGCAAACTCTTTGATAATACGAATGGATTCAAGAGCCTGCCTTTCATTGAGGCCAGCTTCTTTCATCAATTGATCAATCAATTCTTTCATGTTTAGGCGACCTTGAGCATATTCATTTTAGACTGATCAAATTTTTGCTTTGCGTATTCTATTGTCAATTTGAATTCTTTCTTGTTGCTAGAAGGAAGTTCAAACATGGCATCTGTAAGCATACTCTCGCAAATTGATCGTAGACCCCTTGCGCCTAATTTAAATTCCATAGCTTTCTTTACCATGAAGTCGATTACCTCGTCTTCTACGGATAGTGCAATACCCTCAAGTTCAAATAATTTTTTATACTGTTTCATCAATGCGTTTTTAGGTTTGACTAAAATTGAACGCAGTGTTTCAGCATCTAATGGATCGAGGTAAGTGACTACTGGCAATCTGCCCAGGAGTTCTGGAATAAGACCAAATGATTTAAGGTCTTGTGCATTTACATATTTCAGCAGGTTGCTTTTCATTTCATCTTGTAAACTTTTGTTTACGTTGAATCCAATCGAGTTGGTATTTACCCTGCGTGCAATAAGTTTATCTACACCATCAAATGCACCTCCGCAAATGAAGAGTATGTTTTGCGTATTTACCTTTGTCAGTTTTTGGTCCGGGTGCTTTCTTCCACCTTGAGGCGGAACCAATACATCTGTTCCTTCTAACAGCTTCAATAAACCCTGCTGAACACCTTCTCCACTCACATCCCTTGTGATTGAGGGGTTATCACTTTTCCTTGCTATTTTATCAATTTCATCAATGTAAACAATGCCTGTTTCAGCTGCATTTACATCATAGTTGCACACCTGAAGTAAACGGGTAAGGATGCTTTCCACATCTTCACCTACGTATCCTGCTTCTGTGAAAACAGTTGCATCTACTATGGCAAAAGGAACGTTAAGTAGTTTAGCAATGGTTTTAGCGAGTAAGGTTTTTCCTGTGCCGGTTTCACCTACCATGATTACATTACTTTTTTCAATTTCTACTTCATCTTCTTCACCTTCTTTTTTTGAACGCTTTGTTTTATCTATGCTTTGGTTGAGGCGTTTGTAGTGATTGTATACTGCGACTGAAAGGATTTTTTTTGCTTCATCCTGACCAATAACGTATTCATCAAGACTTTTCTTGAGTTCGACTGGTTTCTTGATTTTTAGTTTGTAACCTGAAGCAGCAGATTGTTTGTTATCAACTTCCTGTAATACAATTTCTTTGGCATGTTCTACACAGCCTTCACAGATATGCCCTTCTTGTCCCGCTATGAGAATTTTGACTTCATCGCGGTTCCTTCCGCAAAACGAACAATGCAAAGTGGACTTCGCCATGGTTTTGGTTTAAATATTCAAAATCAGAGTTCACTCAATATGCCATCAACAATGCCATAAGCAAGTGACTCTTCAGCACCCATCCAATAATCACGGTCAAAATCTTTCATCACTTTTTCAAATGTTTGTCCGCAATTATCTGCCAGGATTTGTGCACCTAATGCTTTTATCTTTCTGATTTGATCAGCCATGATTTCAAGATCTGCAGATGTTCCTTGTCCACCTCCCGAAGGTTGATGTATCATTACCTCACCGTGAGGGAAAATAAAACGTTTCCCTTTTTCGCCGCCACTCAACAGGATTGAACCCATTGAAGCTGCCATTCCCATACAGATTGTGGAAACTGGAGATTTGATCATTTGCATGGTATCATAAATGACCATGCCGCTCGTTACAACTCCACCCGGACTATTGATATAAAATTTAATTTCTTTTCCAGGATCAATCATGTCGAGATACATCAATCTGGCAGTGATGTCTTTGGCAGATTTGTCATCCACAACTCCCCATAAAAATATCTTGCGTTCTTCGATGAACTTTTTATCGAAACGTGCAGTGGAAACCATATTTTCCATGGGGTTTCCATTTTCTTTTGGCTCTTGCTCTTCGTCCATTTTTACAGGAACAAATTGTCTCATTTTCATATCTGCTTTTTTAAGCGTTCTTCTTTTTCTTAGGATTCAACAACAAAACTTCATCAACCAGGCCATATTCCTTTGCTTCAAGAGAAGTCATCCAGAAATCTCTGTCGAAATCAGCTGCAATTTTTTCTACTGGCTGGCCACTATGCAACGACACTACCTCATAAAGTTCTTGTTTCAGTTTTTTGACCTGAGAAACAGTGATTTCAATATCACTGGCTTGCCCACCAGCACCTGCGCTAGGTTGGTGCATCATGATGCGGGAATGTTTTAAAGCAGTTCTTTTTCCTGGAGTTCCGGCGCACATCAAGACTGCAGCCATGCTGGCAGCAACACCAATACAAATGGTTGATACGTCTGGAGTTACGTACTGCATGGTATCATATACGCCAAGTCCTGCATAGACAGAGCCACCTGGACTGTTGATATACATTTGAATATCACGTGTTCTGTCGGTACTGTCTAAAAACAGCAATTGTGCAGTTATGATATTTGCAACTTCATCGGAAATAGGATATCCCAGGAAAATGATACGATCCATCATCAATCTGCTATATACATCCATTACCGCAACATTCATGGGTCTTTCCTCAATAATATTTGGGGTAAGGTTGGTAACCATGTGATTGGTATAACCGTGCAGGGTATTGCTGGAAATTCCTCTTTCTTTGATCGCGAATTTTTCAAACTCTTTTCCAAGATTCATATGTAGCTCTTTATGATTAGCAAATTACTACAAAACTGACCAAATTCCGTGCCCGATTGAAAAGCGGACAAAATGCCATGTTTTTTCGTAAAAAACAAAAGTGAAAAATGATGACTCACTTTTCACTTTGTATGTAAAAGTTTTTATGAACTAGTGGTTATGCTTGCCTTGTAATTCTGCAAACTCGGCAGCAGTCACTTTTTTCTCTTTTGGTTTTGCTTGACCGGCAGCCCATGATAAAACTTTCGAGCTGAAAACACGCTGATAAGCATTTTCTACCTGGTCTTTGTCGCTCATCATTCTGTCCACATAGCTATCCAGCCAATCAAAGTTGCCGCCCATGTTCATTGATCCGAAATAACCCATGAGTTGCTGGCGCATGGTGTCCATGATTTCTTCTCTGTTAACCTGAATCGAATTTTGTGTGCCTATTTCATTGCTTACCAGCGTCCATCTCAATTGGTTCAAGAAAGCTGGAAATTCTTTTTCAATGGTTTCTTCAGTTTGTCCCTTTTCATTGGTTTTGAGCAACCATTTTTTTAGGAAGGTCTCAGGGAATTCCATTTTTGTATCTTCTGAAAGCAGGTGGAAAATTTCGTGCTCCAACAAGTGTTGTGCCTGGTGTTTCCAATAGGCTTCAATTTGTGAGCGCAATTCATTTCTGAATGCTTCTTCAGTCGCGATGTCTTTTCCAGGCAAAGCTTCTTTAAAGAATGTTTCGTCTAAATCCCTTTTCTCAACAAAAGCAATCTTATTGATGGTCATCACAAAATGCTGTGCAAGGTCTTCTGTTTTTTCTTTATCCAGACCTAAATCGCCTGCAATCCACTCTCTTTCTTTTTCTTCAAATGCAGTGCTCAACTGCAATACAACCGATTCATCTTTTTTCTTGCCAAGGAGATTTTTTCTGAAACCTTCGGCAAAATATTTTAGCAATAATGAGTTGTCTTTTTTATCGGCGCCTTCTTCAACTGCACCTTTTGCATCTGATTTCTGGAAAGAAACATTCAACACATCTTCTTCATTGCTCACTGTTTCAGGTTCAGTCATTTTTCCTAAACGACGTTGAATTCTGTCAATTTCCTCATTGATCATTTCGTCCGTAGCTTCAACTACATGCAAAGTAGTTTTTGCTTTCGCAAGATCAGGTAGGCTGAACTCAGGCTTCAGACCTATTTCAAAAGAAAAAGCGTAATCCTTGGGTTCATTGTGATTGAAAATTGCAGGATCATTGCTGTCCTCTGGAAGGGGTTGACCCAAATAAGAGATGTTTTCTGCCTGCAGGTAGGTCATCAGTTCATTCTCAATTGAACGAAGCACCTCTTCAGTAAAGATAGATGCACCATACATTTTTTTTACAATCCCTGCAGGAACCATTCCTTTTCTAAAGCCAGGAATATTTGCAGATTTTGCATACTTCTTCAAAGAAGCTTCATATGCATTGTTGTAATCTGAAGGAGAAACGTTAACTGTAATTTTTTCGTGAAGTGGAGCCAATTGCTCCCTGTTGATCTGTGCCATACTTATTTGATTAAGAAAAGAGC
>CAZVYI010000065.1:0-9900 GCA_964631755.1 uncultured Sphingobacterium sp.
TGATTGTCGGTGTTCCTGATGAAGCGCTTTTGCCTTATGTGGAAGAGAAGGTGAAGTCGACCAACATCAAAATGGCGATACATAATCACGGTCCCGAAGATAAATTATACCCTACGCCAAAATCCATTTATGACCGCATAGCAAAAATGGACAAAAGAATGGGGTTGTGTATAGATATTGGACATACATTCCGTGCAGGGGTATTACCAGAGCAAGCAATAATGCAATATGCTGATCGTCTTTTTGATTTGCATATCAAAGACGAAGAGGCAATGAGGGCAGATGCTAAAACAATAGAAATTGGCAGAGGTGCAATCAACTTTTCTGCAGTCTTGGATGTTTTAAGAAAAATAAAATACAATGGAATTTGCAGTATCGAATATGAAAAAGACATGGATGCGCCTTTGGTAGGCATGGCAGAATCTGTCGGTTTTTTTAAAGGTTTGATGAGTAAATAACTTAATTATTTTTGCAACAAATTATTCTACAATGAAGAATTTCCTAAAGCTATTTGTGTTGTCGTTGGTCTTGGTTTCATGTGGTAGTGAAAAAGTGGACAAGCTCTATGTAAATGCTAAAATATGGACAGGTGACTCAACCAATCCAAGTGCTTCAGTGATGGCTGTTAAAGGCGAGAAGATTGTATATGTCGGTAATGATGCTTCTAAATATAGTGCAGACGAAACAATAGACGTTGGTGGTAAGCTAATGCTTCCGGGGTTAAGCGATAACCACACGCATTTTCTCTCCGCTGGCTATTCCCTTTCGAGTGTAAAGTTGAAGGATGCCATGACCAAGCAAGAGTTCATCAATCGAATAGCCGAATTTTGTAAAAATCTGCCTGGGGATACCTGGGTAATGGAAGGTAGCTGGGATCATGAGAATTGGGGAGGAGAATTACCTTCTAAAGAATGGATTGATTCTGTTTGTGGTGATCATCCAGTATTTCTTTCCAGGTACGATGGTCATATGGCATTTGCGAATTCTAAAGCATTACAGTTAGCAGGGATAGATAAAAATACACCCTCTCCAGCTGGTGGAGTTTTGGTAAAAGACAAGAACGGTGAGCCAACGGGGATTGTAAAAGATGCTGCAATGAATTTGGTAATAAAGGCTATACCTCCGCCAACTGCGGAGCAATTGGATCAATATTTTGATGCAGCAGCAAAGTATGCTGTAGAACGAGGCGTAACCAATGTGAACGACATGAATTCTTATGGCGGATGGAGCGATTTGGAAACGTATAGGAGAGCCTGGAAAACAGATCGTATGATTTTGCGCATGTATTCATTTGTCCCATTGGCCACTTGGGAAAGAATGGATTCATTCGTTCAGAAAAATGGAAGAGGTGATGATATGTTGCATTGGGGCGGATTGAAAGGATTTGTTGATGGGTCATTGGGTTCTACAACTGCATGGTTTCATCAACCTTATTTAGATGATCCTGGAACAAATGGGTTGTTCATCACAGATACTTCATTACTCCGTAAATGGGTATTGGGTGCTGATAAAGCTGGTCTTCACATTGGGGTTCATGCTATTGGTGATAAAGCAAATGATTTTATTTTATCTGTTTATGATCAGGCTGCAAAAATAAATGGTGCGCGCGATAGAAGATTTAGGGTAGAACACGCACAGCATGTGAGGCCCGAAACAATCGATCAATTTGCAAAGCAGGGCGTGATTGCATCGATGCATCCTTATCATTTGTATGATGATGGAATTTGGGCATACAAGCGTTTAGATACGAACAGGCTAAAAGGTACGTATGCATTTAAGAGCATGAAAGACAAGGGTGTGAAAGTAACTTTCGGATCAGACTGGCCAGTTGCAACTGTAGATCCTATGTATGGCATTTTTGCAGCTGTAACAAGAATAACAGGAGATGGCAAGAATCCAAATGGCTGGTATCCGAATCAAAAGATTTCAGTAGAAGAAGCTTTACAGTCGTACACATCAACAAATGCTTTTGGATCCTTCCTTGATGGTAGAATTGGTGTATTGAAGGAAGGTTATGATGCCGATTTTACAATTCTGGAAAGCGATATTTTTACTATACCTCAAGAAAAAATTAGAGAGGTGAAAGCGATCAGGACAGTCTTAAAAGGTAGAGAAGTTTTCTTGAGAAAATAATTTTTGATTCCTTTTTAAAGTCCTGTCTCGTAATTATACGAGGTATAGTTCCTATAATTCGTCATGGTTTAATCATTTTTTTTGTAAGATTTTGCGGTAATACAACAATATGCGGTTCTTGGTCTACGTTATTATTATATGATAGTCGGCAACGCTATCTATCCTATAATCCAAGACCATGAAAACCAATCATTTAGGCCCCAAATCGGTCGTTTTACTGACCATCCTCTTAATGCTGTCTGGCTTTTACACTGCCAGTGCACAGGCTGTTTTCAATGCCAATAATGCCAACATTAGCTTTTTGGCAGCAAATAAAGTTCACACAGTAGGTGCCAATGGATCAAGTGTAGGTAATGTTACCTTATACACCAATGTGATTACCATTGCAGGTCAGCGAATTGATTGTATAATCAGAACAGTAAGTTTAACCAACGGTAGCTTTGCATTGCCACCTAATTCGCCAAATGGTACAATAGCCTTTGATTATTCTTCACCAACAGGTACTGGTCTTTCTGCTAATCTTGATCGATTTTTTTCACCTATGTTAACCTTTAATTCTGGTGGCGGAAGTGCTAAGTTTAAATTTGAATTCATTCTTGGTAATACATACAATAATACTACACATAAAGGCACCCCTGTTATAATTAGAAATGTTACTTTAAATACATATGATATTGATGGTAATGATGGAGCAAATTCAAATCAGTATAATGAGTTCGGAGGATTTTCATCTGTTACTTTAAGTGCTTCGCCTGCCACTCGGGTTTCATATTCTTATAACACTGCTTCTAGTTTAACAAAGTTTCGTTCAAACGTAACTACTAATAGTACTGTTGCTACAGCAGACCAGCACCGTGTAATGGTAAAATATGATGAGGTAAGTACCTTCGAGATAATGGTAGGTGCTGACGGTTCTAATGCAGCTTATTTCATGTTAGATTTTGGCACTGGTCCAAATTGGGGTGGCACTACAAACCTTTTTGGTACTCCAACTCTAGATCTTAATCCTGGACAGCCTGGGTTTAGTCAAACCTCTTCATCATGTGGAGCAGTTGTTCGTCCCATTACCAATGGATCAACAAGTTTAAGTTTGACAGGTTCATCAAATACTGTAAGTGAGATCATCATTTCTTATGATCGAACTACCATTTTAAATGGCGCATTCGAAAATATATTTCCAAATGGCTCAAGTAATCCTGCTGCAGATAGTATCAAATTGAATTTTACATCACCAAGTACTTCAACATTCACTTTAAATGGTGTAGTGTTTACGGTCAATCGTGCAATAATTACAGGTACCAATTATATTCGTTTTTCAAGGAATGGTACTACTATGACAACTGCTCAAGCTGAGATGCTGCTAGATGCTTTGATGTATGCTAATACAGCAAATCCGCCTAGTTTGAATTATAGGGAGTTGTTTATTGCTGTAAGAGAGACTTCATTTACGACACCACTTGCAAGTTTTATTATCAATGAAATTTGTATTCTTCCAATGGAGTGGGTAGATTTTCAAGTGAAATCGTCTACAACATCTAATCAAGTGCAATTGAATTGGAAAGTGGTTGAAAACAGAGAGCATAAAGGATATTTCATTGAATACAGTTACAATGGAAATTCATGGGAAGATTTGGGTTATGTGAATGCTTCAGGAAAAACTGATGGAGAGTCGGCTTATACCTATACAATGGGTAAAGTATTTTCTGGTACTGTATATTTCAGAATTAAACAATTGGAATTAAATGGATCAGCTAATTATTCTACTGTAAAAAAATTAAACCTGAGTTCAAATACAGAACAGTTAAAGGTATGGCCTAATCCAGCAACAGCATTATTGCAAATCAATACTGGTGATAAAGCAGGTAGAGCAAATATCATAGATGTTTCAGGTAGAATCGTTAAGGTAATTTCACTTAGTGCTGGTATAAACAGAATTCCTGTAAACGACTTAAACAGAGGTCTATACATGGTAGCCTTCAATACAAATCAGGGTGAAGTGATTCAAACCAGATTCTTGAAGCAATAAGCTTTAGCGTATATCATCTAGAACACCTGTGCTAACCAAATAAGAGGTTTGATGTGGATTGTCAACATAAGCCAATAAGACAACTGCAGCTGCAAAGGCCAAACTAAATAACATAACTGTTGCTCTTGTTGCATTATTGTTGCCAATGTGAGAAAACGCAATTGCAAGCTGTGTGAAAAAGCCAAATATGAACAATACTGCAATTTTAGTGGATGGGATATGTTGTTTTCTCAATTCTCTTCTTTCGAACCAGGCTTCTCTAACGCTTTCCAGTTCATTGTAAAAAGCAGTTTGCATATGAGGATGGCCTTGAAATAGTTTATTGTCGGCCGCTATTAAATAAAATTCCTGAAAAGTTTTTTTGTTGAAAGATTGTTGTTTGTAAACTGAGTAACCTTGTTGTGCAAGCATGTCGTCATTTACTTCCTGTTCTTTTAATTTCTGAATATAATTTTTTACTGCATTTGCCACTCTAATTGAGTCTGGCCCAAGAGGCTCAGTCATTCTTAGCAATGCTCTTAGAGAGTTGGCCTGCTGGGTCATTAAAGCATTTGTTTTTGAAATTTTCCCCCATACTTCAGAGAAAATCAGACTTGCAAACAAGGCAAACAAGAGCGCCACAGAGGCAAAATAAGAGGGGGATACTCCACGTGGACTATATTTCCATTTTATATATATGCGTTCAAAAAAAATGACTCCAATGCCCATAATAATGGGCAAGAGTGCAGAAGCAAATTTAAGGCCAAGCGTTGTGTCCATTTGATAGAATGATTGTCCCTAGTGAATATACATAAATTTCGATATTCTTTAAAGATTAGTGATTTTAAATACTTAAAACGGTAAGTAAATCTATTTTTTTGTTTATAGTATTTCGGCCTTGATGGTAAATTTTTTTATGAAACTCAAGTGGTTATTGCTTTTCGCTTTAAATCATGAGTTCACTCATCATATCCTGAGTCATCCGTCATAATTGAGGTTTTTCTATACCATTAGTTTTGTTTTCATGATTAGAACAAACAGTCTAACGAAACCACTAACAATGTTAAAACCGCCTTTGATCCTTTTTCCTGTTTTTTGTATTCTGCTAATAAACTTGTTTTCTTGTGTGAACACTAAAAACGTAGGCTATCTAAAAAATGCCAACGATGCTACATATCTTACTGATGCTAGTCCAGATGCCATCATACAGCGAAATGATATCCTGAGTATAACCATAACCAGTCTTAACGCTGATGCATCCATTGTCTTCAATACCACAAACAACCATGTCTTTAATAGTTCTTCATCTAATGGAAGTGTAATTCAATCTGGAGGATATTTAGTCAATGGAGATGGATTTATTCAAATTCCCATTCTAGGCAATATGAAAGCGGAAGGGATGACAAAAAGAGAATTAAGGGAAAACATCACAAGTATAATTATTGAAAAAAGATTACTCGTCGATCCAATTGTTACTATCCGGCACATGAATTATGAAGTGACTGTTATAGGTGAGGTAGGCAGGCCGACTGTAATAAATGTTCCAAATGAAAAGATTTCAATTTTAAAGGCCTTGGGTTTGGCTGGGGATATTACTGTATATGGGAAACGAGAAAACGTATTGATCGTAAGAGAAGTAAATGGTAAAAAAACATTAAAACGAATTGATATGAATTCATCAAGCTTACTTCAATCTCCTTACTACTACCTTATGCCAAATGATATTGTTTATGTGGAGCCAAATAAAAACAAGTTGGCAAGTGTAAGTAGAGGACGTCAACTGCTTCCGGCAGTATTATCTGGTTTGTCTGTTGTTGTTATTGTACTTGATCGAGTTTTATAGGGCATAGAAAATTAAAAAATGGATAAGAATTCAAACGAAACGTTATTTCATAAATTAATGGTTAAATATTTTCCCTATTGGCCATTATTTACTCTTTTTTTCTTACTGATTTTTGCTGCTACTTACACTTTTTTGCGCTATGCAACACCCAAATTTCAAGCCACTGCTTCTCTTATTATAAAAGATGAAAAAAAGGGGAATGATGATTCAAGACTCATGGAGTCCCTCAATTTAATTGGATCTAAGAAAATAATTGAAAATGAAATTGAGGTTTTGAAATCAAGACCTGTGATAGAGTCTGTAATAAAGAAAATGCATTTATACGCGGAGTTTTATGTAAAAAAGGATTTTAGAAAAGTGTTTTTATATGAAAGCGCTCCTGTTTTTATCGAGGCATCTAATCCCATAGAGATTCAATCGAGTGAATCTGATATCGATTTTGAATTAATTGATGATGGGAAGGCTGTAAGACTAATTAAAGATAGTAAGGTGATCAAAATTGGAGAGTGGTCTAATACTTCCTTTGGGACATTAAAATTTATGCATAGAAGTGAATATCGAAGACTTAAAAAGGGTGAAGTATATAGTTTGTCTATATATGCACTTCCAGTTAAAACAGCTCAGATACTATCAGACTTGAAAGTATCATCTACAAACAAATTGTCTAGTGTTATTGATGTGAAGTACAAGGACAAACACCCTCTGCTTGCTGAAAAAGTTCTCAATGAAATAATTGGATCGTATAACATTGCTTCAATTGCCGAAAAAAATGTTTTAGCAAAAAGTACTTTAAAATTTATCGAAGAAAGATTAAATGCTGTTGGTTCACAGTTAAATGACATTGAGCGAAGTATCCAGCAGTATAAATCTAAGTCAGGTGCAGTAGACATAAGTATGCAGGGTCAACTCTATTTACAGAATGTAAGCACCAATGACCAGAAGTTGAGCGAAATCAATTTACAACTTGCTGTTATCAACACACTGGAGAGAGATTTAAGTGAAAAAACCACTTCAGCAGGTTCTCATACTGTGATGATCGGAAACACAGATCCGATGCTTACGCAAATGTTGGGATCATTAAACAGCGCAGAATTGGAAAGAGAGAAATTGAAAAAAACGGTTGCTGAAAATAATCCTATTTTAATTGCAGTATCTGATCAAATAATTAAGATTAAGGAAAATATATATCGAAATATAATTGATCAAAGGAAGAACCTGGAAGCTGCTAAAATTAATTTATCTCAAACCAATACCAACTACAATTCTTTGTTACAGGCAATTCCAACAAAAGAAAGAGAGTTGCTTGAAATCAGTCGAGATCAAAATATTAAAAGTGGAATATATTCTTTTCTACTTCAAAAAAGAGAAGAGAGTGAGTTGTCTTATGTATCAAATTTGTCAGACAGCAGGATTATTAATCATGCTCAATCACTTGGTTCACCTGTGAGCCCAAGTCCTATATTAGCCTATAGTATCGCTTTGATTGCAGTATTTGGAATACCTATTTCAATAATAACTGCAAAAGAGACGCTTACTTCAACTATTCTGTATCGTCAGGAAATTGAGTCGCTGACACAAGTTCCTGTAATAGGAGAGTTAGAAATGCATAAGAAAACAAAACCCTTGGCAATCGAAGCTGGTAAGCGAAGTTTAGTAGGAGAGGAATTTAGAAGAATCCGTTATGCATTACAGTATTATTGGACAAATACCACTACAAATAAAGTCCTTGTTACATCAAGTTTGAGTGGAGAAGGTAAAAGTTTTGTCTCCTCTAATCTGGCGATTAGTTTTTCTCTTTCAGGAAAAAAAGTAGCTCTTGTTGATTTTGATTTACATAACTCTTCATTGGATAAGATTTTTATAAATGATCGTAAAGAGGGGGTATTGGACTTTTTAATAGGAAGTATTCCAGCAAAGGACATTGTCTATCCTGTTACAGCGTATGAAAATTTATATTTTTTACCAACAGGAACCAGGCAAGGAGATCCCTCTGAAATGCTTGAGCACGAAAATCTGTCTAAGCTTATGGACTACCTTGAAGAGGAGTTTGATATTGTTATTATCGACTCGCCTCCAGTTGCTTTGGTAAGCGATGCTTATCAGTTATCTCAGTATTGTGGAGCTACAGTTTATGTGGTTAGACACGGGTATACGCCAAAAGTGATCGTAAAGAGACTGGATTCCACAAATTCAATTAATCCATTGCTTAGCCCTGTCATTGTTTTTAATGGCATTAAAAAAAGAGGTTTTGGAGTAAGGGAAAGTGGATATGGTTATGGATATAAATATGGCTATGGTGCTTACTATAGCAGTGATAAAAAGGCATAGGATTTCCTTTTCATTCTATTCAATCTAATTCAGTGTAACTGAATGTGGCGAAGCCATGGACTAAAATAAAATGAACATTATATGAATAAAAATTGGTTTGTATTGTACACACGTTCTAATTGTGAGAAAAAAGTTTCTGACTTGCTCAATAGAAGAGAGGTAGAAAATTATTGTCCACTTAATAAGGTCTATCGTCAATGGTCTGATCGAAAAAAAGTTATTGATATGCCATTGTTTTCATCATATGTATTTGTACACGTATTTGAAAAAGACCTAGCGGGACTCAAGTCTCTTACATCAAATATTGTAAATCTCGTTTATTGGTTGGGTAAACCAGCTGTAGTGAAAGACCAAGAAATTGACAATATCAAATTCTTTTTGAATGAATATGGTAATGTAAAGTTGGAAAAAAGAAATGTCGACATTAATGAGGAGGTGATAATTACACGGGGATCTTTCTATAATCAACATGGCATTGTGAGAAATGTAAAAAATAATTCTGTTGTAGTGTCTCTTCCTTCTCTGGGGTACAGTATGATTGCTGAAATACCAATTTCTAATATAAAAATACTTAATGCCGACTATGAAACTGAACCTGCGCAATACCATAGCTTATCTGTATGCTAATTCACTAATTTATAGTGGGAAGGTAAAAAGATCGATGGATGCTTTTCATTCAGATGACTTCATGTTATCTATTTACTTTCACGATCCATCTAAAGAACTGTTTGGAAAAACAATACATTGGTTAAAAGCACAGAAAGTAAACTTTATATCTACTAATGAGTTAGTCCAAATCATGAATGGTGAGTTAAGGCCCAAGCCTTCATCTGTTGTTCTAACAGTTGACGATGGATGGAAAGGGAATAAGCATAACGTAATTGATTTAGCCCGATTGCACAATGTGCCTGTAACCATATTTGTTTCTCTTGATCCAGTAGTCCGGAGAACCCCTTTTTGGTGGTCTTTTGTAAATAAGCAAAAATCAAAAGGATTAAAAATGCATGATGTAAAGGATTTAAAAAATATGGATAATAACCATCGATTAGCTTATCTGAATAAGTTTGGCTTTAATACAACTATAGATCATGAGGCAATGACAATTGAAGATATAATTGAAGCAGATGGACTTCATAATATAGCAATTGAAAGCCATACGGTTAGTCATCCTATACTTACAAAGTGTACGGATCAGGATTCAGAATATGAGATTCAGAAATCAAAACATTTGCTAGAGGATATTTTAGGAAGAAAGATAATGGGTTTTGCATATCCCAATGGCTCTCATGGATTACGTGAAATTGAGTATCTAAAAAAGCATGGGTATAAATATGCATTTACTACTGTTCCTGATTATTTAAATGTTGCAAAAATAAATTGTCCATATTCCTTGCCAAGATTTGAGGTTTTTGACGATATCTCTTTCGCAGAAAATATTTGTAGAATGTCTGGTGTGTGGTTTAGAAATAAAAGTCGATGATTGCAAAAATTGTAATGTTCATCGCTTTGTTTGTTGCAGTAGGTTTTATCGCTTACATGCTTTTTACAAAAGCCGACATAAACAAGGCGTATGTTAAATATATTCTTTTTG
>CAZVYI010000066.1:0-1829 GCA_964631755.1 uncultured Sphingobacterium sp.
AGTCTGCCAGCCAAAAGATATACAATGGTGTGATGGTTCGCAGGAGGAGTATGACGCTTTATGTGCATTGTTAGTAAGTAATGGCACTTTCAAAAAATTGAATCAGGAAAGATGGCCCAACAGTTATGCCTGTAATTCAGATCCAAGTGATGTTGCAAGGGTTGAGGACAAAACATTTATTTGCAGCAGAAGAAAAGAAGATGCTGGTCCCACTAACAATTGGGTCGACCCAAAAGAAATGAAAGCCAAAATGAAGGCTTTATTCAATGGATCTATGAAAGGAAGAACCATGTATGTGATTCCTTTTTGCATGGGTCCACTTGATTCTCCCATTTCAAAATTTGGTATTCAGATAACTGATTCAGCATACGTTGTTGTAAATACTCGCATCATGACCCGAATGGGTAATGCAGTGTTAGAAAAGTTAAAAGATGACGGTGAGTATATTAAATGTTTACATTCTTTAGGTGCTCCATTAGAGGCGGGACAACAAGATGTGCCATGGCCTTGTAATCCAACAACAAAATATATTGTTCATTATCCTGAAGACAGAGCAATTGCTTCGTATGGTTCGGGTTATGGTGGAAATGCACTATTGGGTAAAAAATGTTTTGCTCTGCGCATAGCTTCTGTCATGGCAAAAGAAGAAGGGTGGTTGGCAGAGCACATGCTCATTTTGGGTGTAGAAGATCCAAAGGGAAGAAAGACTTATGTCGCTGCTGCCTTTCCTAGTGCATGTGGTAAAACCAATTTTGCTATGTTGATTCCACCTGCTGAAATGAAAGGTTGGAAAGTGACGACAGTCGGTGATGATATTGCCTGGATCAAACCAGGTAAAGATGGTAAACTCTATGCCATCAATCCGGAATATGGATACTTTGGTGTAGCACCTGGAACAAACTCAAAGACCAACCCTAATGCAATTGCAGCACTTTCAAAAAACAGCATTTTTACCAATGTAGGGGTAACCCCAGATGGTGATGTGTGGTGGGAGGGATTAACAAAAGAAGTTCCTGAAAAAATTTACAACTGGCGTGGAGAATTACATGATCCAGCATCTGGTAAACCAGTTGCACATCCTAATGCGAGATTCACTGCACCCGCTTATCAATGCCCTAGTATTGATCCTGAATGGGAGAATCCAGAAGGCGTTCCGATTAGTGCTTTCATTTTTGGTGGAAGAAGAAGCAATACTATACCATTGTTGTACCAGGCCTTCAACTGGAACTTTGGTGTTTATTTGGCTGCAACCATGGGGTCAGAAACTACTGCTGCAGCATTTGGTGAGGTTGGAAAGGTGAGAAGAGATCCTTTTGCCATGTTACCTTTCTGTGGTTATCACATGGCAGATTATTTTAATCATTGGTTGCAGTTGGGAAGGAACATTCCTAATCCACCCAGAATATTTGGTGTGAACTGGTTTAGAAAAGATGAAAATGGAAATTTCAGTTGGCCAGGTTTTGGAGACAACATGCGCATGTTGAAATGGATAGTGGAGCGTGTATATGGCGAAGTAGTTTCGATTGAAAGTCCCGTTGGATGGGTTCCAAAATATGAAGACATTGATTGGGGTAGTTTGAATTATTCAATTGAACAGTATGATGCAGTGATGGATGTAGATCGTGAGGCATGGAAGAAAGAGATTCTTGCACATGAAGAATTGTTTTCTATGATGTATGATAAGCTACCTAAAGAATTTTTCTTCATGCGTGAATTATTGTTGTCGGGTTTATGGCGTTCACCCGAGCATTGGTCACTTGCACCTGAAACAGAATAATTAAAAAAAATCATATTTTTTTATGCGATCTTCAGTAAGATTTATACTTGGA
>CAZVYI010000066.1:1929-9733 GCA_964631755.1 uncultured Sphingobacterium sp.
ACAGAAAAAATTTACAAAAGGGAATAGGGGGATTGCCTGTAGATGCAGTCGTATATGAATTACATGTAAGAGATGCAACTATCCATCCAACTTCAGCGGTTAGGAATAAAGGTAAATTTCTGGGATTGACGGAAACTGGTACAGTTAATGAAAAAAAAGTAAAGACAGGTTTAGATCATCTTCATGATCTTGGTGTTACACATATTCATTTGTTACCTTCTTATGATTTTTACAGTGTTGTTGAAAGTAGGCCTGATAGTCTTCAATACAATTGGGGATATGATCCGCTGAATTACAATGTACCTGAAGGTTCATATTCAACAAACCCTGCTGATGGCATAACAAGAATAAAGGAGTTTAAAACTCTTGTGCAGTCTATGCATCAAAAAGGATTGCGGGTTGTTATGGATGTGGTTTACAATCATACCATGCTGACAGAAAATTCATATTTCAATCAGCTTGTTCCAGGATATTATTACAGGCAAAATGAATCTGGTGGTTTTTCTAATGCTTCAGCTTGTGGAAACGAGACAGCAAGTGAAAGACCGATGATGAGAAAATTCATGTTGGAGTCATTGAAATATTGGGTGCAAGAATACCATGTTGATGGATTTAGATTTGACTTGATGGGTATACATGATATTGAAACCATGAATCTGATTTCAAAAGAGCTTCATGCTTTGAAACCTGATATCTTGTTGTACGGAGAAGGATGGACTGCAGGAAGTTCACCATTACCTGATTCAGTCCGCGCGTTGAAAAAAAATGCACATAAATTAGAAGGTATTGCTGTCTTCAGTGATGATTTACGTGATGGTATTAAGGGGAGTGTTTTTGAACATGCTGATAAAGGTTTTGCATCAGGTAAACAGGATATGGAAGAAAGCATCAAGTTTGGTGTAACAGCTGCATGTGAACATCCTCAACTTGCTTACCAAAGAGTTAATTATTCAAAAGCACCTTATGCAAAAGAGCCTTCACAGGTAGTTTCCTATTGTGAATGTCATGATAACCATGTGTTGTGGGATAAGCTTGCTATTTCAAATGCATCCGATGCAACTGATATAAGAAAACAAATGCATTTGTTATCCTTATCAATTGTACTCACTTCTCAAGGCATTTCTTTTTTACATGCCGGGACTGAATTTTTGAGAACCAAAAGAGGAGTTGAGAATTCCTTTAATGCAGGAGATAGCATTAATGCCATCAATTGGAATGATAAGTCGGATTACCAGGATGTCTATGAATATGTAAAAGGATTGATTAAAATGAGAAAGGAACATCCTGCATTTCGAATGACAACTCAGGCAGAAATTGCAGGACATATTCGTTTCGATGAATCTACTCCAAAGGGATTGATTGCTTATGAAATCAATGGTGCTGCTTTAGGAGACGATTGGAAAAACATAAGGGTTTTGTACAATGGATCTGCTGAAGTTAAACAAATGAAGCTGGACAAAGGATCCTGGAATGTTCATATCGCTAACAATGAATTGAATTCCTCTGTTAAGTCAAAATCTAATATTCAAAATGCTGTAGAACTGATGCCCTATAGTGCTACAATACTTTATAAAAACTGATGTCAATGAAAGAAGTTTACGTTTTATCAGCAGTAAGAACACCAATTGGAAAATTTGGGGGTGGGTTAGCTGGTTTTTCTGCAACACAATTAGGAAGTTTTGCAATTGCAGAAGCTGTAAAAAGAGCTGGTGTTGAAATTGGTTTAGTTCAGGAAGTAATCATGGGTAATGTGCTTTCTGCCAATTTGGGACAAGCTCCTGCCAGGCAAGCTGCATTAGGTGCAGGAATAAACAAAGATGCTATCTGTACAACTGTCAATAAAGTTTGTGCAAGCGGGATGAAGGCTATCTCCATGGGTGTTCAAAGTATTTTAATGGGAGATGTTGAATGTGTTGTTGCTGGAGGAATGGAGAGTATGTCTAATGTGCCTTACTATGTAGATTCAATAAGATGGGGTTCAAAATACGGAGATAGAAATATCATTGATGGTTTGGCCAAGGATGGATTGACTGATCCATATGACAAACAGGCTATGGGATTAGCTGCGGAGCATTGTGCTTCAACTTGTAATATTACAAGAGAAGAACAGGATCAGTATGCCATTGAGGCCTACAAACGAGCGCAATCTGCATGGGATCATGGAAAGTTTAATGATGAAGTAATCTCTTTGTCAATACCTCAGAAAAAAGGTGCTCCAATATTAATGGATAAAGACGAAGAACCATGGTCGGTTGTTTTTGATAAAATTCCAGCTTTGCAGCCTGCGTTCAAAAAGGAAGGAACTGTTACTGCAGCCAATGCAAGTACGATGAACGATGGAGCTGCTGCTGTCGTTTTAATGTCTAAAGAAAAAGCGGAATCAATGGGTTTAAAACCATTGGCTATCATCTTGGGCTATGCTGATGCTGAACAAGAACCAATTTGGTTCACTACCAGTCCCGCTATCGCTCTACCTAAAGCAATAGAAAAAGCTGGGTTGACAAAAGAACAAATTGATCTTTGGGAAATCAATGAAGCTTTTTCAGTCGTATCTATCGAAAATGCTCGAAGACTAAATATTCATCAAGACCAACTCAATATAAATGGGGGTGCAGTTTCTATTGGGCATCCTTTGGGTTGTAGCGGAGCAAGGATAATCGTAACCCTGATACACGCCTTAAAGCAAAAGGGGCTAACCTATGGCGCAGCAGGCATATGTAATGGGGGCGGAGGTGCTTCAGCTTTGGTCTTGCGTGTACCTCGTTAGCACCGTTCAGCAGAAATACGTAATATTTTAAGTTTCAGATCTCATTATTTTGGGGTGTGTTCAACCTTATCTAGGTTTACAATATCCTAGAAAAATCCGTATATCCAATTATCCTTGAACAGCATCCCTGTTCTGAGAAAAGCTACCAGGCGTCCAGACTATGAAGCCAAAAAGTGCAAAAAACGCCTGAAAATATCAACCCCGCAAGTGCGGGGTTTTTATTTTGCACATTTCCTCCCATGCAATACTTTTGCATCACAAAATCTGTCATTATGGGTAGAATCATTGCTTTTAGGGAAGCGCTTAGAGAGGCCATGCAGGAGGAGATGAGAAGAGATGAGCGAGTTTTTCTTATGGGCGAAGAAGTCGCTGAATACAATGGAGCCTATAAGGTAAGCCAGGGTATGCTAGATGAGTTTGGGCCAAAGCGTGTAATTGATACTCCAATTGCAGAACTTGGTTTCACTGCTGTGGCAGTTGGTGCAGCTCAGAATGGATTAAGGCCAATTGTAGAGTTCATGACCTGGAACTTTGCCGTTTTGCCTTTGGATCAGATTTTGAACACAGCTTCGAAAATGTTGGCAATGAGTGGTGGACAAGTAGGTTGTCCAATTGTTTTCAGAGGTCCAAATGGCTCAGCGGGTCAGCTTGGTGCTCAGCACTCAACTGCATTCGAGAGTTTATACGCAAACATTCCTGGTTTAAAAGTAATATCAGTATCCAATCCTTATGATGGAAAAGGTCTGCTGAAGAGTGCAATCAGAGATGATGATCCAGTTGTATTCATGGAGAGTGAAGTAATGTATGGTGACAAAGGTGAAGTGCCGGAAGAAGAATATTTAATTCCGATTGGAAAGGCGGATATCAAAAGACCGGGTAGAGATGTAACAATTGTTTCTTTCAATAAAATGATGAAGGTAGCACTTGCTGCTGCAGAAGAATTAGAGAAAGAAGGCATTAGTGCAGAGGTGATTGACTTGCGTACGATTCGTCCACTTGACTGGTATACTATTCTTGAGAGCGTTAAAAAAACAAACCGACTAGTTATTGTTGAGGAGCAGTGGCCTTTTGCTTCTGTATCTTCAGAAATTACATATAGAATCCAAAAAGAAGGGTTTGATTATCTTGATGCACCAATCAGAAGAATTACTGCAGCCGATGCACCTATGCACTACGCTCCTAATTTAGTGGCAGGTTATCTTCCTGATGTACCGAGAACTGTTAAGTTGGTCAAAGAGGTCATGTATATTAAAAAATAGATCCTTGAAAAAGGTTCTACTTTTTATATTTACAATTACTTTATTGCAATCAAATCTGAGTTACGCTCAGAAAGATTCTCTTATCGATATTAAAGAAGTTGTAGTAAAAGGATTCGAATCCAATGCTCGACTTCAGCAAGTTCCCGCATCTATTTCCATTGTTGGCAAATCTGATTTGCAACGAAATTCCAATTACAGTTTATTACCTGCATTCAATAATGTTTCTGGGGTCAGAATGGAAGAACGATCTCCGGGAAGTTATCGACTTTCCATTAGAGGAAGTTTGTTGCGATCTCCATTTGGAGTGCGAAATGTAAAACTGTATTTGGATGATTTTATTTTTACAGATGCAGGAGGGAATGCCTATTTGAATTTATTGGATAATAGCAGTATAAGCAGTGCTGAAATCATTAAAGGTCCTGCTGGCAGCATATATGGTGCTGGAACTGGTGGAGCTGTTCTATTCACTGGAAATGCTTTAATGCCTGAATCAAAAATTGATACTTCATCAGCTCAATTTAAATTAAGTGCTGGGAGTTTTAATACACTCCATCAATCGATTCAGTGGCAAAAAAATACTTCAGCATATAACCTGAGTATTCTACAAAATCATAGTCAGTCAGATGGGTACCGCGACCAAAGTCGTCTTCAAAAAGACAATATACAATTGCGTTTTAAACTCAAAGAGAATAAAAGATTCAGTAGTGATTTTCTTGTTTTGCTATCCAGGTTAAACTATCAAACTCCAGGTGGGCTTAACCTGGTGCAGGTATTGGCGAATCCAAAACAATCAAGGCCTGCTACTGCTACACTTCCTTCAGCTCAAGCACAAAATGCTCAGATCTTCAATAATACTGCCTTGTTTGGGTTTTCAAATACATACAGACTAACTGATAACTGGAAAACTGTCTCTTCTTTTTCAGCTTCACTAACTGGGTTTAAAAATCCATTCATCACCAATTTTGAAAAACGCAATGAGCGTAATTTAGGTATTCGAACAAAATTGGTTTATGAGCAAAATAAAGGGATTCCTCACCAATGGGTTACGGGTATTGAGGTTCAACGCGGTGATTATCGAATTGATAGTACGGGTAACAAAGGGGGGATACCAGATGCAAATTTAGTGAGGGATGATATTGAAGTAAAACAGCAATTTGTTTTTTCTCAATTCAGTATAGATCCCTTTGCGTTTTTAAAATTGCAGGTAGGATTTAGTTATAACTATTTTGGTTACACAATTAAAAGAACCATAGGAGCGCCTTCAAATGGAAAGGTGCCTCTTGAATTTGGAAATCAATTTTTACCAAGGTTTGCAATCAGTTTCTTTCCTAATAAACATTTTACTGTTTACGCTCAACTCTCAAAAGGCTATTCTTCTCCAACTATTGCTGAGATAAGGCCTTCGGCCGGGGGAGTGTATACTGGACTTCAAGCAGAGTACGGGTGGAATAGAGAATTGGGTATAAAGTGGTCGGCTATTCGTGGAAGATTGTTTTTTAGTGCTACTATTTTTCAATTCGACCTAAAGGATGCTATTGTAAGACAAACCAATGCAGCGGGTGCTGAGTATTTTGCAAATGCTGGTGCAGTAAATCAAAAAGGTTTTGAATCTGAATTCAATTGGATTGTCATCAACAATTCAGGGAATAGAAAAGTCAATTATTTACAACTCCTTGGTTCATTTACTTGGAATGAATTTAAGTTTGGCGATTATCAACCTGGCAATTCAAATTTTAAAGGGAACAACCTAACGGGCATACCGGATAAAGTCTTTACAGCGGGAATACAATCGGAGTTTTTCAATCATTTCTACTTCAATCTAAACTTTAATTATACAGGTGGAATGCCATTGAATGATGCCAATACGGTTTATGCATCAGCTTATCGTTTGTGGCAGAGTAAAATTGGTTGGAAGACAAGATTGAAAAGAAAGATATTGGATACTCATTTCTTGGTTGACAACATCAGCAATGAGCAGTATAGTTTAGGTAATGATATCAATGCATTTGGTGGCCGTTTTTTCAATCCCGCCCCAGGCAGAAATTTTCTTGTGGGAGTTGCTTTGCAATTATAATTATTTCGACGATTTTAGTTTTTGTGCAAAAAGCCAAGGAAATAATTCTGGTTCCTTAAAAGCATTTCTCCAGCTATCGTGACCAACTCCTGGATATTCAGTATAACGAGCCTGTGGATTTGTTTTTTTAGCCAGATTAAAAATGAGTCGCGAATTTGAAACATATATAATAGGATCTTTGTCTCCATGAAAAATCCAGAGCGGTAAATTTTTTCTGATATCATTTACTCGTGCAGGATTCATGGCACCACAAATGGGAAATGCTGCGGCAAAGGTTTGAGGTTTTCTCCAGAGTAATTCATAGGTGCCAAAGCCACCCATTGATAGACCTCCAATATATACTCTTGATTTATCAATTTGTCCGGACGACAAAAGGGTATCGATAAATTGTGAAACTAATTTCAACGACTTTCGCATTGGGGCGTCAGCTGTATAAACATAACCTGTGCTGTCGGCATTAGGATTTTTATTATACTCCGCCCATTTGTCGTTTACCGGGCATTGTGGGAATACTACAATCGCTGGAAACTTTACTCTGTTCAGTGAATCTAAAAATAAATCTGCCCCCCAGTTCAATTGTGCTTGGTTATCGTTTCCTCTTTCACCCGCACCATGTAAAAAAACAACAAGTGGATATTTCTTTCCTATTTGAAAATTGGTTGGCGTTAATATTCTGCAAGGAAGTGTGTCTTCGCCTACAACAAAAAGTTGTTTTTCAAATAAGTCTTTGTCCTGTGCACTTACACTGAAAAAAAAGAAGAGAGATAAGATTGCAGTTATACTATTTTTCATCATCTGAATGTTTCAACAATTACTTTTTAAAATTAAGTATTTACCATCAACTTAGAGTCTTCTGGTAATGACAGGAAGGATGTCATTTTTCCAAGAATAAAAAGAGCCGTCCATTATTTTTTTCCTTGCTTCTTTTACAAGCCATAAATAGAATGCAAGATTTTGAATACTTGCAATTGTTAATCCCAAAAGCTCTTTGCTTTTGATCAAATGCCTCAAATAAGATTTTGAGTAATAGTTTGAAGTATTGTTATCCAGTTGAGCA
Organism: uncultured Sphingobacterium sp.; assembly: GCA_964631755.1. GTDB lineage: Bacteria > Bacteroidota > Bacteroidia > Chitinophagales > Chitinophagaceae > Pollutibacter. The sequence continues at coordinate 9,087 of CAZVYI010000066.1, forward strand.
TCAATTACGCTGTGATCAAATTCCCATTTTTTATTATCGATATTGATGATGCCTTCTGTTGTAAAGAGCATGGCATTTCTTCCATTTCTAGTGGGCATTACACAATCAAACATATCTACACCCAATGCGATGCATTCTAGTAAGTCGGCTGGTGTACCAACACCCATCAGGTACCTTGGTTTGTTTTCAGGAAGGTGTTCGCAAGACCATCCACAATATTCATAAATGAGTTCAGTCGGTTCCCCTACACTTAGTCCGCCAATCGCATTACCGACAGCATTTTTTGATGTGATGTATTCGCATGACGCTTTTCTTAAATCTTTTTCAGTACCACCTTGTGCGATGGGAAAGAGGTTTTGAGTATATCCGTATAACCCATCAGTCTGGTTGAATTGGTTGAAGCACCTGTCGAGCCATCTGTGTGTAAGCTCCATTGAGTTTTTGACATACTTGTATTCACTGGGGTAGGGTGGACATTCATCAAAGGCCATGATAATGTCTCCACCGATGACCCTTTGGATGTCCATTGCTTTTTCAGGGGTAAACAAATGTTTTGATCCATCAATATGACTTTGAAAAACTACGCCCTCTTCATTGATTTTTCTATTCGATGCCAATGAGAAAACCTGGTATCCGCCACTATCAGT
>CAZVYI010000067.1:0-4595 GCA_964631755.1 uncultured Sphingobacterium sp.
CCAACCCGTGAACCCATTCCTTGCATAGCCCTTCCCATACCACCACCCCTTCCCTGTGCATTGGTTTGTACTGAATTGAAAAGTACAGATAGGAAAATAAGTCCACCAACAACAATTGATCGACGATGAAAATAAATTACCTGCTTACTAATCATCCAATACATCATGAAAGGAACTAAATACCCAACCCTGTTAAATGGTTTGAATAAGCTGTTTAAAAATAGCTGTCAATTTGGGTGCTGCTTCATTGGCTGCATCCAATACTTCTTGATGAGTAATAATATTTTCCTCATCTCTTATGCCTAAATCAGTTATTACACTCATTGCAAAAACTTCCATACCGCAATGTACTGCAACAATAACTTCTTGAACAGTGCTCATTCCTACAGCATCTGCTCCAACAAGTTTAATCATCTTGTATTCTGCTCTTGTTTCAAAAGTGGGACCAGTTACGCCAAAATATACACCTTGGTGTAATTTGATGTTATGCGAATTTGCTATTTCGATGGCTTTGTTTATTAGTCTTTTCGCATATGGCTCACTCATGTCCGGGAATCTTGGCCCCAATTCATCAATATTTTTGCCTAACAATGGATTCTGAATTGCAAAACTGATATGATCTTTAATGATCATCAAATCACCCACTTTAAATTCAGGATGGACACCACCAGCTGCATTGGATAAGAAAAGATGATTTACACCTAACATTTTCATTACACGAATTGGAAAAACAACCTCATTGGGTGAATAGCCCTCATAATAATGAAATCTCCCTGCCATAACAATCAAATCCACATTGCCTAACCGACCAAAAATCAATTTTCCACTATGTCCCTCTACAGTTGAAACAGGAAAATGCGGTATGACTGAATAAGGAATCTCTAAATCAATTTCAATCTGCTCAGTAAATGAACCCAGCCCACTTCCTAAAACTACTCCTACCTTAATCTCTTTTGAAACCCTTGACTCAAGATAAACAACAGCCTCCCTTATCTTATCTAATTCTGTCATATTCTCATCCATTTGAACAAAGATACTATCTTTAGTGTAGTTTGAATATGCAGAACCACTTCGTATTATATGGTGCAAATGGATATACTGGTGAACTAATCGCCAGACTGTCGCAAGAGTATGGTCTTCGTCCTTTATTGGCTGGAAGAAACACAGAAGCCATTACAAGTCTTGCAGAAGAACTCGGTTTAGAATATGCAACAGTGGGTCTCGATAACGCTGAAGCTTTAGACAACCTGCTTAAGGGACATCAATTGGTGATACATGCAGCTGGACCATTCAGTAAAACAGCGAGACAAATGGTGGAAGCCTGTATTCGAAATAATGTACACTATACAGATATCAATGGAGACATTTCCTGCTTTGAACTGGTAAAAACATTTAACCAGCTAGCCATTGAGAGGAAATGTATGATAATGCCAGGAGTTGGATTCGACGTTGTTCCAACTGATTCTGTAGCTAAAAAAATTACCGAATTATTGCCAGGTGTAATTGATCTTAAATTGGCTTTTGCTTCCATTGGCAGTACCATTTCTCATGGAACCGCAACAACCATGGCTGAAAAGTTAGGAGAAGGTGGTGCAAAAAGAAGGAATGGCAAGATTATTGGCACACCTTTGGGGGAAAATTCCATGTGGGTAGATTTTGGCAAAAAGAATCTTTTTGTAATGAGTATTCCCTGGGGAGATATTAGTACAGCACATCATACTACTGGCATCCCAAATATTGAAACCTTCTTTGCTGTAAAACCATCCGTTTACAAATGGATGAAGATGCAGAAATTTTTCAATTGGTTCCTCAAGTTGGAGTTTGTTAGAAATTATATCAAAAAAAGAATCGATCAAAGACCAGCTGGTCCGAATGAGAAAATGAGAAAAGAGGGAAAATCTTTGGTCTGGGGTAAAGGAACAAATGCTGAAGGCGAAAGCATTACTGTAAGGCTAGCCGGTCCTGAAGGCTACACTTTTACTGCACATGCATCCTTGATTATTGCTACTGAAATTTTGAAGGGAAATTGGAAACCAGGTTACCAAACTCCTGCAGGATGCTATGGTAGCGAACTGGTACTAAAAGTACCTGGTGTTTCCTATCATTAATAATCGGAATACGGTTTTGCTCTTAAAAACAGTGTTACATTCTTACTTACCGTTTTATCGTATTCCTTTCTAGACAGCAATTCTTTCCATTTTGGATCATTAGAAAATGCTTTCCAATGGGCATTTCTATCGTCCATGTTTTCAAAACTGGTCATGTATATCAAATTAGGCATGGTTGGACCACTTACTACCTCTGCATAAAAAACTGCGTTGAAATTCAATCTGGCAAACAAATCAATTTCACCACCCTCATTGAACATCTCTACTTTTTTCCAATACTTTTTTTCAGATGCGCTTTCATAACTACGCAACTCATAAACTCGCTCACTGGAAGGAGATTTTAACTTCGGCATCATCAAGGTAGGTGCAAACCTAAAACCCTCCAATATATAACCGACAATCCTATCAAAAGCAGGTTGCTCACTTGACGCATCAAGATACTCTTTACCATTTTTTGCGACTTCTACATCTGCAAACATCGCTTTATTGATTATTGGTATATCGTTAATACTTTTATAAGGCACCAAGACAAACATTTTTTTTACAGTAGCAGTATCATTGCCAATATTTGTAAACACACCAACCTTTCCAATTCCTTTTCTATGTAAATATGGAAGGTATGCTTGCGATAAAAAATGATCAATTATCTTTTCTTGTTCACTGTCTTTATACTCATATACCTTCAATTCGAAATAATCTTTATTCTGAGCTTTTGTCTGCGAGATTGAAAACATTGAAAAAAATAAGCCAACTGCAACAAAGATGTATTTCATATAACAATTTGTATTTAGACAAATGTATCGAATTAATATCTTTGTCAAGATGCCAGTCAAAGACTATTATACATTATTAAAGATTGAGCCAAACGCAGACCTGGCAACCATTAAAAAAGCTTACCGAAAACTGGCCATGCAATACCATCCAGATAAAACTGGAAATAACCAATACACAGAAAGCTATTTTAGGGAAATTCAAGAAGCTTACTTCACTTTATCTGATACCAGAAAAAGAGAAGAGTATCTTTATCACAGGTGGCTGGAGAAGTCGATGGGACATAACTTAGACACTGCACTAACCCCCGTTCAAATCATTCAACTTTTTTTAAAAACAGAGCAATACATACAGGGAACAGATGTCTTTAAAATGGACAAATACCATTTATTGGAACACCTGAAACAATTGTATAGCATAGGTCGACAAGAAATAATCATTTCATCAAATGATGAGCAATTGGAAAAAGAATCCTTGCGACTGGCCATAGAATCCAGTAAATTGTTGCCTTCAGAAGCACAATTCAATTTTCAAAAACACTTGCAAATGTTGCTTTCTAGGCATCCTAAGATCCAGAAGGAGTGGAATGAAACCCTGAATGCAGTAATCAAAAAAGAAAAAATGGACTCCTTTAAAATCCCAATTGTCATCCTCATCACAATTTTAATCTGTTTAGCAATACTCTTGATCAGCAAGTAACTAAACGCTTACCACAATCAAGTTGTATCTTTGCAACATGCATTATGTGTCTGTAGAGCAACTGGGTAAATCATATGGAATTAAGCCCCTATTTAGTGACCTTAGTTTTCACATTAACGAAGGAGATAAAATTGCGCTGATTGCAAAAAACGGTTCAGGTAAATCCACACTATTAAAAATACTAGCAGGAAAAGAAACTGCGGATGAAGGCAAATGCTGGATCAACAAAGAAGTAAAATGTATTCTTTTCGAGCAAGACCCTGCCTTTTTTGAAAGTGCCAGTGTGTTAGATAACATTTTTGCCCACGACCACCCCACCCTAAATGCAATCAAGAGGTACGAGGCAGCAGAAGATGCCCAAGATTTTGATAAACTTGCTGAAGCCATCAATGAGATGGAAGAAAGAAATGCCTGGGATTTTGACGCCAAAGTAAAGCAGATACTAGACAAGTTAAACATCCATCACTTGGATCAACCCGTATCGAGCTTAAGTGGTGGGCAGAGAAAAAGAGTTGCTTTGGCAAAAACCTTAATAGACATTGGATTTGAAAACATCCATTGTTTACTCATCATGGACGAACCCACTAACCATCTCGATATTGAAATGGTTGAGTGGCTAGAACATTACCTCGACAAAGAAAAAATTACACTGCTGCTTGTTTCACACGATAGATATTTCCTAGACAGTGTATGTGATGAGATATGGGAATTGGAAAACAGCAAAATCTATGTTTACAAAGGCGATTACCAAAACTATGTAGAAAAAAAAGCTGCAAGAATAGAAAGCGAACAGGCAACCATTGATAAAGCCAGAAACACCTACCGCAAAGAATTGGAATGGATGCGAAAACAGCCCAAAGCCAGGACCACCAAATCAAAAAGCAGACAAGACAACTTCTATGACATTGAAAAAGTTGCAAAACAAAAAATAGAAGACAAGAAGATTGAACTGGAAATGAAGATGAGTCGACTTGGTGGTAAAATTGCAGAACTAAAAAAAGTCTATAAAAAATTTGG
>CAZVYI010000067.1:4695-9705 GCA_964631755.1 uncultured Sphingobacterium sp.
ATTGCAGAAAATTTCCCTCTCGCAAAAGGAGGATCATTGAGTGCAGCACAATTTCTGGAACTCTTTCTGTTTACACCAGACCAACAATACAGTTATATCAGTAAACTAAGTGGAGGAGAGAAAAGAAGATTGCATTTGTTAAGTATCCTTTTCAAAAACCCCAACTTTCTGGTACTGGATGAGCCTACAAACGATTTGGACTTGCCTACACTATCTGTACTTGAAAACTTCCTGATGGATTTTCAAGGCTGTTTGATTATTATTAGTCACGACAGGTATTTCATGGACAGAATAGTAGACCACCTATTTGTGTTTGAAGGAAATGGAGTTATCCGTGACTTCCCAGGAAATTATGCAGAATACCGGGAAGAACAATCCACTAGACAACAACCCCAACAACAGCAAATCATAAAAACTATAGATGCAAAAACCGAAATACCTGAAGCCACTACTGTAAAAAGAAAGCCCTCCTTTAACGAGAAAAGAGAATTTGATTCATTAGAAAAGGAGATGAAAAATTTGGCAAAGGAAAAAGATACTATCACTGAGCAACTTACTGCGGGAACCCTGGAATATGCTGAAATAGAAAAACTTTCTGCCCGCTTCAAAGAAATTTCAGAACTGATTGACCAAAAGGAATTGCGTTGGTTGGAACTGAGTGATCTTTTTGAGTAAGGGAACTTTAAGACAAGTCTTACCCATCTAACTTATTTGGATATGCAGCTCGGGCAAGACGATCATTGATGGATTTTCCTAATCCTTCATCGGGAAAAAATTCTGCTAAAATAACATCAACATCAGACTGATCCAGTGAACGCATTGCACTAAAAAGACCTGATGCTGCTTCTGACAAATTCCCATTAGGTGACAGAACGAATTCAATAGAATTGGAAATATGGTAGTTGGTTTTGAATGAAAGAATACCAACTTTTTTATCATTATGAAGTAACTTGTTTTCATTTACATCACCTTGTAACAAAATTTTTTTAGTTGCATAATGACTCTTCAATTGCCCAGGAGCAGTCGGTTGTGCATGAGCCAATTGAACCGCAACTTCTGTATTGCAAACAGCTTTTATTTCTTCAATAGATATTCCTCCTAGTCGATGCACGATCACCTTGTTGTCTTGAAAGCCTACAATTGTCGACTCCAAACCAATTTTACATGGTCCCCCTTCAATGATATATGGGATTTTACCTTTCAGGCCATCATAGACATGCTGACTTGAAACTGGGCTAACATAACCGGATGGATTTGCACTGGGAGCAGCCAGTGGAAATTCCAATGTATTCAATAAATGAAGTGTCAATGGGTGTGCAGGAATTCTTATGGCAACTCTGCTGCTTCCAGCGGTGATCAGATCAGGGACTTTAGGAGATTTAGGCAATAAATAAGTAATAGGGCCTGGCGAAAAATGATAAATAAGTAGACGACAAACATCAGGTACCTCTTCAACCCATTTTTCCATTTGTTCAACACTTCCTACATGTAGGATCAATGGATTGAATTGGGGACGATTTTTTGCTGTGTAAATTTTTGCAACTGCATTACTGTCCAATGCGTTTCCAGCCAAACCATAGACCGTTTCTGTTGGAATAGCAACCAACTCTCCTTGTTCGAGAAGATATTTTGCCTTTACCAGATCAGTTCCTATTTCTGTTGTATACATAAAAAAGTCCCGGTTTTCACCGGGACAAAGTTAAATGAGTTCAATCATGTTTAGGCCTTTGATTTTTCCTTCTTTTCAGACAGAGGTTTGATTGAAAAAACTATTTTCTGATTTTCCTTATCCAAATCAGCCAACATCACATCTCCAGCTTTAATATTCATATTGAGTATTTCTTCCGCCAATGGATCTTCAAGATATTTTTGAATTGCCCTATGCAAAGGTCTTGCACCAAATTGCTGATCGTATCCTTTATCTGCAATGAATTCTTTTGCTTCCTCTGTCAGCTCTAATGAGAATCCTAGATTGGATAGACGTTTCATTACGCCTTTCATCAAAATATCAATGATTTCAAAAATATGATGCTTTTCAAGCGAATTGAAAATAATCACATCATCCACCCTATTGAGAAACTCAGGGGAAAAAGTTCTTTTTAATGCCTTTTCAATTACAGCTTTACTTGCTTCCTCAGCATTAGCCTGACGTGCGCTTGTAGCAAAACCCACTCCTTCACCGAAATCTTTCAATTGACGAACGCCAATGTTAGAAGTCATGATGATCAGTGTATTTTTAAAATCTACTTTTCTTCCCAAGCCATCAGTAAGTTGTCCATCATCTAATACTTGCAACAATATGTTGTAAATATCTGGATGGGCTTTTTCAATTTCATCCAGAAGGATAACAGAATATGGTTTTCTTCTTACACGCTCTGTTAATTGTCCACCTTCTTCATACCCAACGTAACCTGGAGGAGCTCCAATTAGTCTACTCACTGTAAACTTCTCCATGTATTCACTCATGTCGATTCTGATCAACGCCTCTTCTGAATCAAACATATTACGCGATAAGGCTCTGGCCAACTCAGTTTTACCAACACCTGTAGGTCCCAAGAAAATAAAGGTACCAATCGGCTTCTTAGGATCTTTTAATCCCACTCTATTTCTCTGAATTGCTTTCACAACTTTGGAAATAGCATCATCTTGACCGACAACCAAAGACTTCATCTCATTAGCCATGTTCCGCAATTTCTCAGTCTCTGCCTGAACCATTCTTTTCACAGGTATTCCAGTCATCATACTCACTACTTCTGCAATATCTTCTTCTGAAATAGGAAAACGCTTATGTTTAGATTCTTCTTCCCATTTATTTTTTGCAGCCTCTAACTCCTCTTGTAATTTCTTTTCGGTATCTCTCAAGCTTGCTGCCTCTTCAAATCGCTGGCTTTTTACAACCCTGTTTTTCTCTAGCTTGATGTCTTCGATTTTCTTTTCTAATTCGATGATATCATCCGGCACATTTATGTTTTTCAAATGCACTCTTGCACCAACTTCATCCAGCACATCAATTGCTTTATCCGGCAACAACCTATCGGTCATGTACCTGTCGCTCAACTTCACACAAGCATCAATAGCGTCATCCGCATAATCCACATTGTGGTATTCTTCGTAGCGCGACTTAATATTATTCAGGATTTGAATCGTCTCTTCAACGGATGGTGGCTCTACCAATACTTTCTGAAATCTTCTGTCCAATGCACCATCTTTTTCAATGTGCATCCTGTATTCATCCAATGTTGATGCGCCGATACATTGCAATTCACCACGAGACAATGCTGGCTTAAAAATATTAGATGCGTCAAGGGAGCCGCTTGCACCACCTGCGCCCACAATGGTATGAATTTCATCAATGAAAAGAATCACATCCCTGTTCTTTTCTAGTTCGGTCATGATGGCTTTCATTCTTTCTTCAAACTGACCTCTGTATTTTGTACCTGCAACCAAAGCTGCAAGATCTAACGAGACAACTCGTTTATCAAATAATACTCTTGATACTTTTCTTTGGACAATTCTGAGTGCCAAGCCTTCTACTATTGCCGTTTTACCCACACCCGGCTCACCGATTAATATTGGATTGTTCTTTTTTCTTCTCGATAAAATTTGAGAAACTCTTTCAATCTCAGCTTCTCTTCCTACGATTGGATCAAGTGAACCAGACTCTGCCAATTTTGTAATGTCTCTACCAAAATTATCCAATACTGGAGTTTTGGACTTCCCTCCTGCTTGAGCCGGTTTTGCTTTTTGTTGAGCAGACTTCCTCTCATCATCAAATTCTTCTTCTGGCTCGTCAGAAAATTCACTCTTAACATCATTGCTTCTTACAGTCCCTAATTCATTTCGAAAGAGATCATAATCTACATCAAACTGATTTAGAATTTGTGTGGCAATATTTTCTTTGTTTTTTAAAATAGATAGTAGAAGGTGTTCAGTTTCAACCATTGGACTTTTGAGCGCTTTTGCTTCAAGTACGGTCACCCTAATTACTTTCTCTGCTTGTCGAGTTAAAGGAAGGCTATTGATGTTCTGGATGTTTTTTCCAGATTTATCTTTTACTGCCATCTCAACCTCTTTTCTCAACTCATATAAGTCGATGTTAAGGTTCTGTAAAACCTTCAAAGCAGTATTTTCCCCTTCACGAATCACACCCAACAATAGATGTTCTGTCCCGATGAAATCATTCCCCAAACGCAACGCTTCTTCTCTACTGTAGGAGATGATTTCTTTAACCTGTGCTGAAAAATTATTATCCATATTAGGTTGGATTTTCGATTGATACAATAATAACGAATAATTCTCAGATTACTTCTGACACAAATTCACATTCCAACAGCTTGAACTAATCTCTAAAATCAACAAATGAGATATCTTTGTGGTTCGAAAAGTAAGAATTATAAGCTTTATACACATGAATGTCAAAATTGATACCAAAGAAATATTCCATGTCATTTCCATTATGGACAGTGAATTGACTGCTAATATGTCAGCAACACTCTTGGCATTAATTGCTAAAAAGCAGGAAGAACAGAGCAAAAGCATAATTCTCAACCTTGAAACAGTGAAGCAAATGGATAAAGATTTTGCCTCAGAATTGAACAATCTTAAAGAAAATCTTTATGCCGAAAAAAAGTCTTTCGTTATTTGCAACCTCTCTGAAAACATTAAACAAAACTTATCAAATTGGGGTATACTGGAAACATTAAATTACACGCCAACTGAATCTGAGGCATGGGATATTGTGCAAATGGAAGAGATTGAAAGAGAATTAGATGCTGATTTTTCTGAATAATCTTAATACAAAAACGCAAAAGTTTTGCAGCCACTAGGCGGCAGACCTCTATGGTCCAACCCCAATACTAAACTTCGTTAAAACAAGAAAGGATTTTTTTCAAGAAGGATTTTGTTATAAAAACAAAACCTTTATCTTTGCAACCCGATTTGATAGCAATATCAAGCAAGGATCGGTAGTTCAGTTGGTTAGAATGCCGCCCTGTCACGGCGGAGGTCGCG
>CAZVYI010000068.1:0-9643 GCA_964631755.1 uncultured Sphingobacterium sp.
TTCTTGCCTTGGGCATTGAGAATAGCACATAATATGTGTGTAGATCATTTCAGGAAGGTAAAAAGGACTCCAGTGGTGAACCACAACAGTGATAACTACGATATATTCGAAACCATCAACTTGTCTGAAGAAGGCGCTGAAGGCAGAATCATGAAATCACAAAGCCATGAGCGTGTTAGACAGATGCTTGATATGCTTCCACAAGACCAAAGAGAGGTGATTGTAATGAGACATTTTGCAAACCTCAGTTTCAAAGAAATTGCTGATAAAACAAATTGCAGCATCAATACTGCCTTGGGCAGAATGCGTTACGGATTGATCAACCTCAGAAAATTGATGGTTGAGCAGCAAGTTGCGCTCTAAATAAGGAATGGTTTTCTCATGAATAGGAAATTGGGACCAGGGATGGTCCCTTTTTTATTGCTTTACCCTTTCAAAAGCATCCAATCCGCATTTTAACCATGCTGCATATTCAGTAGCATTTGGAACATAACCAACAGGAGCTGTCAGCAATTGCTCATTGGGAGACATCGCCACATACCAAGGCTGTGAGCTGGCATTGAAGTTTTCAGTCTGAAATAAACTCCATTTTGTACCAACTGTATTAATATTCACCTTAGCCCCAGATTTGGTAGTATAAACCTGTTGCTGATCTATTGGAAGTGCAGCTTTGTCGTCAACATATAAGGAAACCAGAATGTATTTTTCCATCAGCGCCTGAACCTCGGGCTTGGTCCAAACGTTTTCCTCCATTTTTCTGCAATTCACACAAGCCCATCCTGTAAAATCAATTAATAGTGGTTTATTCAACTTTTTGGCCAGTTGTAATGCTTCATCATAATCTTTGATGGGCTCGTCACAATTGATGGGGTGTTCATAGATGCTATAACATACTGGGGGCGGGAAGCCACTGACCAGGCTAATATTTGCTTGTTTGGTATTGGTAACCCCGGGTGTGATATAAAGGGTAAAAATCAGTACAGCAAATGCAAAGATTTTTCTGACTAGTCCGATTTTCTCTCCTTTTGAATCATGCGGGAATCTGATCCATCCCATGAGATACAGGAATAAGCCTAAGAAAATGATGATCCAGATGCCAAAGAAAACTTCTCTTTTGATGAGGGACCAGTGTGCTACCAAATCGGCATTGGACAGGAATTTTAAAGCAAGTGCAAGCTCAATAAATCCAAGTACTACTTTTACTGTATTCAGCCAGCTTCCACTTTTGGGCAATGAATTCAGCCACTGTGGGAAAAGAGCAAACAATGCAAAAGGCAAACCTAGGGCCACTCCAAAACCAGCTAGTCCAGCTGTCAGGGGCCAAGCCCCCTCTGTTGCTGTTCCAACCAACAAAGTTCCCAAAATGGGTCCAGTACAAGAGAAAGATACTATGGCAAGGGTAAGTGCCATGAAGAATACTCCGGCTATTCCTGAACCTTGTTTTGCATTGGTAGAATTGGCCAGATTTCCCGGTAATGTAATTTCATAGTAACCGAAGAAGGAAATCGCAAAAAAGATGAAAATGGCAAAAAAGGCAACGTTTAAATAGACATTAGTAGAGATTTCGTTGTAAATGGCTGGATTTACATTACCAATCAAATGGAATGGAATACTGAAGGAAACATAAATAAGAAAGATGAATAATCCATAGGTTATAGCAAGACGCTTACCTTTCTTTTTATTATCACTGTGTTTGGTAAAAAAGGAAACAGTTAATGGAACCATTGGGAAAACACAAGGTGTTAGCAGTGCAAAAAGACCTCCAAGGAAACCGAGTAAAAAGATTTTCATGATTCCGCTTTCCTCTTCACTTTTCCCACCTGTCCCACAATCCTGTAGGGGGTTATCGATGTCTAATCCTTGAATTAAAATCTTACTGGCAGTAGCTTTTCCACCTTCAAGGGATATTTCAAACGCTGTTGTTTCACCAGGAAAAAATGAATCGCCTTTTCCATAGGAATACGCTAAAGTAGTTTGAAGTGTTGCTGGAACTGTGGAATTGAATTCGATTTCAACGGTAAACTCAGCAGCTTTTGTAAAAACTTCAAAGGTCTTGCCTTCAAAGATCATGCTTTGAATACGCTGTCCTTTTTCAAGGGATTGAAGAGGTTGTATAATTTTGATGGAGGAGTCGGGCAGTATGAGTTCAGCTGATTTTAACCCATCAAAATCAATATTTGGCGCATAGATCTCCCAACCAGTTGTATTGTCAGTGCTGAACTTGAGCTGATATTTTTTTTCTCCTGTCTTTAATGAGATTGCTTTCCATGATACACCATTGGTGCTGTCTTGAGCAATTAAGGAAGACGGTAATAGAATAAAGAGCCAAAGGCTCAGCAGAAGATTTTTTTTCATATTGAAGGGCTAGCCTCCAATGGCAATTTTAAACGGGACTTCCGAAGGTGGGAGGCAGACTTCATCATTGCAGACCATGAATGCTACTTTGCCGTTTAAATTTGTATTGGCGGCGGTTTTTGTATTAACGACTTGAATGAACGTAACGGTTTTTTCAAAGAAATTAACCTTGCCATCCCAAGCCGACTCATACTTTGTTATTTTTTTTCCTTGCTCTGAAGGCTTTCCTATTATTGTAATTAAGGGATTTGGTGAGAAGCTAATGGTGGTAGGAACTGGACCTTCTACACCAGCATTGATTGCATACATGTGGAAGTCTCCATTTATAGTAGCAGTCATCCTTACCTCATATTTTTTATCACCAATCTTTTTTGAGGTGAAGGCCCATTTTACTTGTTTAGCAGATCCCATTTGTGCAAATGCAACCGCGCTTAAGCCTATTGCCAATATCAAAAAGGAGAATATTTTTTTCATTAGGGTATGTTTATGCAAGCACTGCTTGCTTTACATGTTTTATAAACAAAGTATTAAATATTGTTTTACCATCAGTGTTGCCCAATTTTTCTGAACAGGCTCTTTCTGGGTGTGGCATCATACCAAAAACATTTCTTGTGTTGTTGCAAATTCCAGCAATATTATGCATTGTGCCATTGGGATTTGCGGCGTCTGTTGTATTTCCGTCTGCATCACAATACCTGTAGATGATCTGGTCATTCGCGATTAAATCTTGCAATGTTTTTTCGTCAGCATAATATCTTCCCTCACCATGAGCGATGGGTATTTTTAGTGCTTTCCCTTCGCTACCAATGATGTGCACATTTTTGCAAATGAACTGTTGGTTGCTATTTTTTAGCAAAGCACCAGGTAATAAACCAGATTCACATAAAATTTGAAAACCATTGCAGACACCAAAAACTTTTCCTCCCCTTTGGGCAAACTCAATTGTTGCCTGCATCATTGGACTGAATCTGGCAATTGCTCCACACCTGAGGTAGTCGCCATAAGAGAAGCCTCCAGGTAAAACTATGCAGTCGTCGGTAGTGAAATCCGACAAATCGCTGTCCTTATGCCAAAGTTCAATTACTTCTTGTCCAAGATCATCTCTCAGAGCACCAATCATATCTCTATCGCAGTTGGATCCTGGAAAAACTACTACACCAAATTTCATTGGGATCTATTTGACACAAAGTTATAACCTTTCTGTCAATGACTCCTGTTTTACCGAATCAATGAAAGGGCAATTAACAGAAAAAAAAGAAGGTTGGGGATAAAATCCTTATTGAAGGAAAGGAAAATTGGAGCGACCAATAAGCTGGCTGGAGCGAGAATAAACATGATTTCTCTTGAGGCAAGTCCAAACTTGAGCATAATGATTCCTATAATGACAAGAATCAGTATAAAAAGGATCAGGTAGGTTTTTCTGTTCTGAATAACCATTTTCCCAATTTGTCCGCTATACATCCAGAGACCAATCAACGGGAGTATAAGAAGAGCGATGAGTTTAACCCAGGTTACAGGTGTATAAACAGGAATGCTAAACAGGATGCCAAAGTCAGAAAAAAACTGTTTCAGATTCAACTCGTCGTTTAAGTATTGTAAGGACAGTATAAAATAAAAAGGCATTAAGAAACCAAGCGTAATGATGAGCCATTCTTTAGCCGATGCTGGTCTCATGATAAACAAAGCAGTAACCAGCCACAGGTAGGTTGCCCAATATCCAGTGTTCATTGAAGCCAGAAGGCCTGCAGTAAAACCCGCTGCAATCAAATTATTACTTGGTTTTTCTTGTTTGTAAACCATAATCATCAATTTGATCAGTGTCAAGAGAAGGCCATTGATGATCAGGAAGAAGGTGTTAATTCTGAAAGGGAGAAGGGACTGCAAAAGTAAAAATGTCATGGCTGGAACAAATCCAGGCTTGTCCATCAATCTGTGATCAGATACAATTTTGTTTAAAAAAAGGCTTTCTGCCAATAAAATTATGATGTTAATCGTTCTTAGTCCCCCACTTTGTTCATGGAGAGGGAATAAATATTCATTGATGTAGTTGTAAAGAATTGCACCATTGTTTCCTTCGGGAAGTAAAGCGTATCCGCTTCTCCATTCGGGTAATGTTGCCAAAACAATCAGGAGAAAGATGGCAAGGGGATTATTATGCTTAAATAGAGTGATCAATTTTTTAGAATTCCAATTTGGCGAAGCAAATATAGTTCTTGTAAACACAAGGAATAATGATTTGCCTTAAACCAATTTGTTTTCCAAATTTTGGCATGAAGTCATACTCGCGATTTAGATTCTTTAGTGTAGGTTGACGCTTTACTTTCCCTTCTGCGTCCATTGTTGCAGAACTAAGCATCTGTTCTCTTTTTTCTCTTTGGTTGAAAAGAAAACGGACTTCACTTCCAGTATTGAATAATTGATAGGAGATGAAAGCATCTGAGTTATCGTCGTACTGACTTTTTCTGATGGTATTACTCCAGTTTAGTTTTCCATCAGCATTGAAGTAAAAGACCATGATATTTTCAGCAATATAACGCACCAAATTATTCTGAGGGCCAAACCTGTTGAATGGATCATACCATCCCCAACCACCATACATTCTGGCCATTGGATAGTTGTAGTACATGTCAAAAGGAGATAAGAAAGGCGAAAAGCCGCCATACAGGTAATCCCATCTGCTCCAGGCGCCATTTCTTGAAGAGGAATAATACAATTCAGTTGCTACTGCGTAACTACCGTCTTGAAGGGGAAGGATATGTCTGATGAAATAATCGTTGAAAGCTGTTTTGACTGAACCATTCTCACCTTTTGCATCTACTCTAAGGCTATCGTTGAATTCAAAAACAGTTTCAGCGCTGATTTGCTTTGTTTTTTTATCCCAGATTGTGGTGTACAGTCCTTCAATATTCCCTTTTCGTTGCTGGTAAAATAGAGATGTCAGAATTAATTTCTTGTTGTAGTTATCAATTTTCAATTTTACTTCATCAAGTGTAATATTCTTTAGTACAACTGGGATTTTTGTGATGGTATCGCTGTTCGCTTCTTTGTATATCAGATCTACTTTATTGATATAATCTCTATTGCCTGCTCTGGAAGCCCTGCCAAAAACAAAGTCGCCATCGTTGTCTACCAAAAACTCTGTAAACAAACCTTCTCTGTCTTGGTTGTTCAAGTCAAAACTGGTTTTCTTGATCAACTCCATTTGGTTATTGTAAAGCAATGAGGTTATTTGAAAATTTTTGTCGTTTACCCTTTTGATTTTAAAAATGACAATTTTCTTTTTGTCATCACTGGTGATCATCGAATAGACCTTGTTATCTGAATTGCCTCCAATATGTGAAGTATCAAGGTCTACTGGGTCTGTCATGAGTTTTCCCTCCTGATTCATTTTCACCATAGAATAGGTGACAATATTTCTCCTTTGGTGCTGATAGATCATATAGGCAAAATCACCATAGGATACAAAGTCTACGGAATAAACTTTCTCCGGCATGAAATCAAGTTTGATACGGTTCTTGATTTGCATGTCATTGTCGTAGACACTGATATCGTGTCTGTTTCTGTTGTTTTTGTAAATATTGATGTTATTGCCCATCCTTCCAATGATTTCAAAATTCATTTCTTTGAAATCATCACGGTCAACCAAAGAGTAATCAATTTTCTGTGAAAATGCAGAAAAAGAAGTGAAGCAAAGAAAAAGAACAACAAGTGCTTGTTTCATGTGGAATAGCTTTCACCTTAAAATTACTTCAACTCAGCGAAACTATTTTTTAAAACAAACTTAAATTCCCTATACCTTTGTTTTGCCATAGAGCAATTCAAATTCAAAGCAAAGTGGGTAAACAGCTAAACAAGGTTACCGCAGCAGGCTTGCTGATCGCCTTGGGGATCATTTACGGCGATATCGGTACATCCCCTCTATACGTTTTTAGTGCAATTATTAATGGACGGGTAATTTCTGAGGAGCTCATCCTTGGAGGTATTTCCTGTATCATTTGGACATTAACATTGCAAACGACAGTCAAATATGTAATCCTTACATTAAGGGCAGACAACAGAGGGGAGGGTGGAATTTTCTCTTTGTATACTTTGGTAAGGAGGCGCAGAAAATGGTTAATTGCTCCTGCTATGATTGGAGGAGCAGCACTGCTTGCCGATGGGATGATTACACCTCCCATTTCAGTTACCTCAGCTGTTGAAGGATTAGCACAGTTGCCACAGTTCGCTGCCATCACTGAAATGCAGATTGTAACAATTGTTTTGTGCATTTTATCTGTCCTTTTTTTCATGCAACAATTTGGCACTGCATCTATTGGAAAGATGTTTGGTCCAATTATGACAATCTGGTTCGGAATGCTGGCTGTGCTTGGAATTTACAACATGACAGCTGATCTAACTGTGATCAAAGCTTTTAATCCAGTCTATGCTATTAAGTTACTTACAGTCTATCCTAAAGGATTTTGGATTTTAGGAGCTGTTTTTTTATGTACTACTGGTGCTGAAGCACTTTATTCAGACATGGGGCATTGTGGTAAAAATAATATTCGTGCATCATGGATTATGGTAAAGGTTTGCCTGATCCTGAATTATTTGGGACAAGGAGCATATTTGATGGGAGAGGTAGGTAAAATATATGCCAATACTCAACTATTGAAAAAAGAAGAATTTATTACAGCATTTCCTAATGCAGAACTTTTGAGAAATCCTTTTTT
This sequence comes from uncultured Sphingobacterium sp., assembly GCA_964631755.1. Taxonomy (GTDB): domain Bacteria; phylum Bacteroidota; class Bacteroidia; order Chitinophagales; family Chitinophagaceae; genus Pollutibacter. The sequence continues at coordinate 7,068 of CAZVYI010000068.1, forward strand.
TGCAACTATGCCAGATGGATTTCTCATTTTTGGTATTATTATTGCAACTGCTGCAGCCATTATTGCCAGTCAGGCTTTGATCAGCGGATCATTTACATTGATCAGTGAGGCGATGCGCCTCAACTTGTGGCCTAAGTTTAAGATAGTTTATCCAACTGAGGAACGAGGTCAACTTTTTATTCCTGCGATTAATTTATTGTTGTTTGTTGGGTGTTGCGGCATTGTATTGTTTTTCAAAAGTTCCAGTAATATGGAAGCTGCATACGGGTTGGCAATTACCCTTTGTATGATTTCCACCTCTATTCTTTTCGCGAATTATCTGGTTTTACACAGGGTAAAATCTTACTGGATCTATCTTTATTTGGTAGTTTATTTTAGTATAGAATTTGGGTTTCTTTTTGCCAACCTTGATAAATTTCCTCATGGGGGTTATGTAACACTTATTGTTGGTGGTGTTTTATTATTGGTGATGTATGTTTGGTTTAAGTCCAGAAAAATCAAAAACCGTTACGTAGAATTTGCACGACTTGAAAATTATTTACCCGTACTGCAGGAGTTGAGTAACGACCAGACCATTAATAAGTATGCAACTCACCTTGTATATTTAAGCAGTGCCAATAATTTTAAAGAGATAGAATATAAAATCATTCACTCTATCTTGAACAAGAAGCCTAAACGTGCAGACATATACTGGTTTGTGCATGTAGACACGCTTGATGATCCTTATACATGTGAGTACGAAGTACAAACAATTATTCCTAATGAAGTTATCAGGGTGGAATTTAGGTTAGGGTTTAGACAACAGCCTAAGATCAACTTGATGTTCAGAAAGGTGGTTGAAGATATGGTTGCCAATAAAGAAGTGAATATTACTTCTCGTTATGAGAGTTTGGCCCGTAACAACATTGCAGGTGATTTTGAATTCATTGTTATGGAAAAATTCCTGAGTCAGGATAATGAATTGCCTTTCTTCGAGCGTTTAGTGATGAAGTTGTATTTCTGGCTAAAGGAAATTTCACTTTCTGAAGAAAAGGGATTTGGATTGGATGCGAGCAATGTGACTGTAGAGAAATTCCCACTTGTTGTAGCACCCATCAAGAGTCTGAAACTAAGAAGAATACTAAGAGAAGAAGATTAATAAAAAAGGGCCGCATTTGCGGCCCTTTAAGTTATTGATTACTAAATCAGAGCTTTTCTTTTGTTAGTGCCTGCTTCACTTTTTCCTCAAACTGGTTGTTGATTTCTGCAGCTTTTTTCTCAGCATCATTTACTCTTTTGGTAAGTGTTTTGATACTCTCAAGCTGTAGGTTACTCGGACCAGCTTCATTAAAACAAATTGCAAGATAAACCTGAGTGATATCTTCTCTTAATCTTGATTCATCTGCAAAGATTGATGTCTGCTTCGTTGGGAGTAGTTCAGCTCTTAAAGTTTCTAAAGCTGTCAGGTAATCATTGCCCAACTTAAGCGACTTTTTATTCTTCAATTTCCCAACATTCTCTTTGTACGTTTTTTGTTTGTCACTGATACCCGTTACAATTGATGCCAGCTTTAAATGTAGGTTATACAATTCCATGGCTGCAACAAATTGAGCGTTGCGTTCAGCAAGTGTGAATGAAGCTTTTGGATCATGCACCATGCGGAAGGATTGGGTTAGGGTATCTTTTCCTGCAATGAGTTTTAAGGTATAATCACCAGGTAATACCTGAGGTGCGACTGCCCCACCATTGTCGGGTTTGGTTCCGCCTGATGCAGTTTTTGGAGGCATCATGCGCTGCGACCATGTAACGCGATTAATTCCTTTTCTATTGCTTGCTGGAACTGATTGTACCAGTTTACCCGTTTTGTCGTACACTTCAATTTTTACTGTTCCTGTATTTATTTTTTCTTTCAAGAAATATTGGAAAGGTTTCAACGATGGAGCATTACCTGAAACCCATCCACCTGTGCTTGGGAAACCGCCACTTCCAAAGTCGCCTGTTGAAAGTGTGATGTCTCCGGTTTCAAACAAATGCACATTCTTTGAAAGAACTTCATTAGATAGTTCACGCATGCTAGAAATATCGTCCACAATCAAAATTCCTCTACCGTGTGTGGCTACAATCAAGTCGTTTGTCTTCGGATGAATTTTTAAATCTCTTACCAAAGCATACCAAGGAATATTGTTCTTCATTCTGAACCAATCCTGACCACCATTGACAGAAGCAAATAATCCCATTTCAGTTCCTAGAAACAATAGATTTTTATTTACCGGATCTTCAATGATTTTGTGTGCAAAGCCACTGAACTCTTTACTTGTAAAAGCTTTCCAGGTTTTACCGCCATCTTCAGATTTTGCAGCATATGTTTTGTGGTCACCATACATATGGTTTTCAAATGTTGCATAAACAACATCCTTGTTGAAATGCGAAGGCTCAATACTGCTTACCCAGGTTTGTGCAGGAATGCCAGTTGGAACAATGTTAGCAGATGTATTGGTCCATGTTTTCCCACCATCAGTAGTTACTTGCAAGTTACCATCATCAGTACCCACCCATATTTGATTTTCATCCAATGGAGATTCTGCAATGGTAAAAAT
>CAZVYI010000069.1:0-9386 GCA_964631755.1 uncultured Sphingobacterium sp.
GTTTAAAAGTTTTGCCCCTCAGGCTGCTGTTGTTGCGAGTGATTTAAATAGTGAATTAATAAATACAACAATATCTGGTGTTATCAATGGCATATTGTCGAATAGTGTTCAGAACTTCTTTTCAAGGGTTTTGGGTTCAAGCGTTGATGTTAACTTTAATTATTCAAGAACCCTAACCAATATAACTGGTGCTGGTGCAAATGGAAATACCGGAAACAACTTCAGAGAAAATGTTAGCCTTCAATTCATCAAATCTTTGATGAACGATAAACTTGTTATTACATTTGGAAGTGACTTTAATTTTGCGACAGCAGGTGGAAATCAAACAGCAACAGGTGCTCAATCTTTCTTGTTTTTACCAGATGTAAATGTTGAATATAAGATTACCCCAGATGGAAAATTCAGGACATCCTTCTTTTACAGGAGTAATTTTGACGCCCTTTCCACCTCTGGAAAGAGAGACAGAACTGGTGGCAACATCTCTTTCAGGACCGAATTTGATCGGTTTTTCGAAAAAAAGAAAAAAATAAGTCCTGAAAATCAATGACTTATACATTAATCTGATCTGGATTTACATTTTTTAAGCCCTAAGTATTGCTAATTCATAAATAATTATTCCTCGGTCAAACTAAAAATGTTAAGATTTGTTAACAGTTTTTTATGGCTCGTATGCAATATTTATGGACATTTGCCACGACGAAAAAAAAATCAATTATGAGAAAACATTATTTGTCATTTTTCCTGGCTCTTTTTGTTGCTTTTACAGCATCAGCCCAGGTAACTACCAGTAGTATCAATGGTGCAGTAAAAGATGCTTCTGGAAAGGCTTTGGAAGGAGCAACAATTACAGCTACACACACTCCATCTGGAACTGTTTACAACACCATTTCAAAAAAACTTGGTGTATTTACTCTTCCGAGTGTAAGAATTGGCGGCCCCTACACTGTAGTAGTTAATTATGTAGGATACGGCACTCTTACCATAGAAAACATCAACCTTCAGTTGGGTGAGCCTTATTTCATAAATGCAGCTATGAGTGTTACTGAGACTACTTTAAGTGGTGTTGTGGTATCTGGAAAAAGAAGCAGATTGGGTGCTGATAAAACAGGTGCTGCTACCAACGTTGGTCAGCGTCAGATTGTTACTTTACCAACTATCTCAAGAAGTATTTCTGATTTCACTAGATTGACTCCTCAAGCAAACGGTAACAGTTTTGCAGGTAGAGATGCACGTTACAATAACATTCAGGTTGATGGTGCTAACTTGAACAACAACTTTGGTTTGAGTTCAGATCCACTTCCTGGTGGTGGTAACCAGCCAATATCTTTGGATGCATTTGATGAGATCTCAATTAATATTGCACCATTCGACGTTAGACAAGCGGGTTTTACAGGCGCTGGTATCAACGCAGTTACTAAAAGCGGTACCAACACATTTAAAGGTTCTGCTTATAGATACAACAGAAATCAAAGTTTTAACGGAATGAATGTAGGTGATACCAAATTACCTCCATTAGCTACTTCAGAGAGTCAGACAATTGGTTTTACAATTGGTGGGCCAATCATTAAAAATAAATTGTTCTTCTTTGCAAGTGGTGAAAGAGAAACTCGTGAGTTCCCTGGTATTCCTTTCAAACCTAGAGGTGGTACTGGAGTAGGAAATGAATCTTCAACTCCAGTGGATTCTTTGAAGAAATTCTCTGACTTCTTGAGAAGTACATATGGATATGAGACAGGTGCTTATGATAATTTCCAGAATTTCCAAGCTGAGAACTACAAAATACTTGCTAAGATTGACTGGAACATCAGTAAGGTTCACAAGTTAACTTTGAAGTACAACGAAATGGTAAGTGAAAATGATGCACAGTTAAATGGTAGCTCTGTTCCTAACGGCGGTGGCTTCACTGTAACTGGAAGAGCAGGTGCTTTATCTCGTTTGCCTCAAAATAGATTTAGCTTGGCTTCTATGTCATTCCAGAATTCAAATTACAGATTCAAGGATATTGTAAAATCTGCAACATTTGAATTGAACTCTAACGTGAGTGGAAGATTTGCTAACCAGTTCCTTGCAACTTACACAAAGATTCAGGCAACAAGAAGTACACCAAGTACATTGTTCCCAATGATTGATATCTTTAATGGTGCTGGCGATAACTACATGAGTGCTGGTTTAGAGCCTTTCTCAAACAACAATGATGTAATCAATAACATCTTCAGCATTACCAATAACTCTACATGGTTCAGGGGAAATCATACTATCACTGCAGGTGCTTCATATGAGGGACAGCGTGTAGGTAATATGTTCATGCCTGCATCACAGAGCTATTATATCTTCAGTTCTTTGAATGATTTTGTAACCAATCAGGCTCCGGCTTACTACGCTTATACTTACTCATTGGTTCCTGGTCAGAAATCAGTTTATTCAGCTGAATTGAAGATCGGACAATTAGGATTCTATGCACAAGATGAGTGGGCGGTGAATGATAACTTCAAATTGACTTATGGTTTGAGACTTGACAGACCTATTTACAATTCTCAGCCTTTGGCAAATCCAAGAGTTAATGAATTGACTTTCCCTGATGCTAGTGGTAATCCGACAAAATACAATAGTGGAGCATGGCCTAGAAGCAGATTCCTTGCTTCTCCTCGTGTTGGTTTCCGTTGGGATGTTGAAGGTAACAAAGACCTCATTGTTAGAGGTGGTACAGGTATCTTCACTGGTAAAATTCCTTTCGTATGGTTAACTAACGTTCCTACAAATAGTGGAATGTACCAGTTCGGAGCAAACGTAACCAACGCAGCTGCTTTGCAGAATTACAGGTTCAACCCGAATCCTGACGCATACGCTTCTACCTTCCCAAATACAGCTGGAACATCAGTACCTGCAAATATCGTGTTGACAGATCCTGATTTCAAATTCCCTCAGGTTTTCAGAACTAACTTAGCATTTGACAAGCGTTTTGGACAAGGTTGGTTGTTCTCAATGGAGGCAATCTATACCAAAGACTTGAATGCGGTAAGAATGAGAAATGCAAATGAAAAGCCTTTGAACGCAACATTGACTGGCTCTGATGCAAGAGGAAGTTTTGCTGGACCAACATCAGGTGCTGCAGCAAATGCTAATAGAAGAATCTATCCAAATATTACTTCTGCTGTAGTATTGGAAAACACAAATAAAGGTGGTGGTTTTTCTTTCACTACTCAAATGTCTAAATCATTCTCTAACGGCTTCTACGGTTCATTGGCATACACCTACACTACTTACAATGAGGTTACTAGCAACCCTGGTTCACAGGCTAGCTCTGCTTGGAACAGTAACCCTAACGTAGGTACTCAAAATGCGCTTGAAATGTATAATAGTGCCTTCGTAATTCCTCACAGAATTGTAGGTACACTTTCATACCGTAAAGAGTACTTCAAACACTTGGCAACTACCTTCTCTTTGTTCTATGAAGGTGCTTCTCAAGGCTTGTACACCTACACAGTTAATGGTGACTTGAACAACGATGGTAACTCTGTCGATTTGATGTACATCCCTAGAGATGCAAGTGATATCATCTTTGTTGGAACAACTGCTTCTGCAACTTCTGGCGCCTTCACAGCGCAGCAACATTCTGATGCATTCTTCCAATTTGTTGAAAACGTTCCACATCTTAGAAAGAACAAAGGAAGATACGCTCAAAGAAATGGCGCTTCACTTCCTTGGTACGACAGAGTTGATGTTAAGATTCTTCAAGACTTGTTTACCAATATTGGTAAGCGCAGAAATACAATTCAGGTTAGCTTGGATATCTTGAATTTCACCAACATGCTTAACAATAATTGGGGTGTAATCAAGGCTACCACTGTAAGAAACCCATTGATATTTGCTGGTAACAATGCAGCAGGTACTCCAACTTACAGAATGACTCAGATCAACAACCAACTTGTAACACAACCATTCCAGACTGTACTCAGCACAGCAAGTACATGGGGTATGCAGTTCGGTGTTAGATACATCTTCTAATCGAATACAACTCGATACAATAAAAAAGCCCCCCGAAGTTTCGGGGGGCTTTTTTATTATTGCTTAAGCTTGGCTAAGTTTTCAGTGAATGTATGAATTGACTCCGCATCATCAACGTGATAAGTTCCAATTCGAGTGCGTCTTAATGATGACAAAAATGCACCACAACCCAATTCATTTCCAAAGTCAAATGCAAGACTTCGAATATAAGTACCAGTTGAACACACTACCCTAAAATGCACAACAGGCAATTCCATTTTTGTTATCTCAAAAATAGAGATGGTGATTTTCCTTGGTTCCATTTTTACATCCACCCCTTTTCTTGCCAAAATATAAGATGGAGTACCTGCCTTTTTAATGGCTGAATGTGCCGGCGGTACTTGCATGATTTCACCAGTAAATGGAAAAGTTGCTTTTTTTAGATCTTCAATTGTAAGATGTTCAAAAGGACCAACAACTGTTGGTTCACTTTCAAGATCATATGTAGGTGTTGTTGCCCCCAAAGTAAAGGTTCCGGTATATTCCTTTTCGGCAGCCATATACTCATTGATCTTTTTGGTATACTTACCTGTACAAATGATCAATAACCCCGTCGCCAATGGATCAAGTGTACCTGCATGTCCCACTTTAGGAATACCAATTTGGGTTCTGATCTTTTTAACTGCATCAAATGAAGTCCACTCCAATGGCTTATCAATCAACAATACTTTGCCTTGTGCAAATTCATCTTTCCAATCTTCTGTTTTCAAATTGTACATTTGTACAAAGTTACCGATGATCGGACACAAATGGCACTGATTCAACACAACAACGAAAAAATTCGATTTCAACAACAGGTAGATAATGCAAAAGCATATGTGCTACCATTTATTGAAGAGGCTTTCAAACTAAGTCCAGATCTGCATATTTTAGATATAGGTTGTGGCGATGGAGGCGTTATGCTTCCCTTCTTAGAAATGGGTATAAAGGCTACAGGAATTGAACTTGATCAGCTGAAAGCTGGTTTTGCAAAACAATTTTTATCAGATTATATAGCAACGGAACAAGCAGAGATTATCAATTTGAATATTTATGAAGCAGAAGCTCTTGAAAAATATAAAGAGCAATTTGATCTGATTATTTTAAAGGATGTGATTGAACATATATTCGATCAGGATAAGTTCATTCCCTATTTAAAACAATTTTTAAAACCCGGTGGCCGCGTTTATTTTGGATTCCCACCCTGGTATATGCCACATGGAGGACACCAACAAGTTTGTCAACATAAACTCCTTGCAGCACTTCCCTATTACCATTTACTACCAGTACCTGTTTACAGATTTATTTTAAAATCATTTGGTGAAGCTGAACCAGTCATTCAGGAATTACTGGAAATAAAATCTACTGGTATTTCAATTGAAAGATTTGAAAGACTGGTTCGACAAAACAATTATACCATTGAAGCCAAAAAACATTATTTGATCAACCCTATATACAAATACAAGTTTGGCTGGAAACCTAAAGAGCAGTTTGCACTGATCAAAAAAATTCCATTTATCCGGAATTTCTTGACTACCTGTGTTTACTATGTAATAAAGAAATAAGACTACTGCTTAACAAATTTTGCAAAGAGATTTGAACCTACGTCTGTTAAACGAACCTGATATATGCCTGGAGGGAATGAAGAGACATTGACTTCTGTTTTTGCCTGTTGAAAATAACCTGTTTTAATGATTTGTCCGTTTGCCGCAATAATAGCAAAATGCTTGCCTTGGTTATCTGCACCATTTAAACTGATGCTGATGTTACCAGAAACAACCGGATTAGGGTAGATACTGATTTGTTTGTTTGAAATTGACTCAACTGCTGCTGGTGTAGCATTCCAGGAAGTAGATAAACCCTTCGATTGTAAAAAAGTATTTCTTTTTCCTGTCGAAGAAAACTGGTTCCGCATTGCATTTTTTTGTCCCTCTGTAAACATCCCCATACTTGCATCATTGGTGAAGTCCATAAAATTCATGAACATCTCCCCCTCTGGAGTTCCATTGCAAGCCGTCAGCTTTGGAAAAACAGGATCTCCTGAATTACCACTGCGTTGCTTAGGCGTATCTTCTATACCATCATCTCCACACTGTTTGTTGCCCCAAAGATGTTGAAGTCCCAACCAATGCCCTACTTCATGTGTAAGTGTTCTTCCCTTATGGTAAGGAACACTCACTTTACCAACAGTACCAAAAGCATCATAACGGACCACTACTCCATCTTTCGAAAGATCTGATCCAGGTACAGTTGCATATCCAGATAGTCCTGGTACGGTATTGCAAACCCAAACATTCAAATAACTTTTTGCATCCCAGGGTTCAACTCCACCAAAAGCACTTGACTTAACTTTATCGTCGTCCGACCACATCATTCTCGTGCTCTTTTTTCTGTCAATTCCGTTCGTAACCCTTCCGCTAGGATCCGTCTTGGCTAACTCGAAACGAATATTAGCATTACCCGAAAATTTAGCGAAAACAGAAGGAACTTTTGAAAAGTCGGCATTAGATCTGCTGAAATCTGCATTGATTGCATCAATCTGAGACTTAATTTGCTCTTCGCTGATGTTTTCAAAAGAGTTATAATAAAGTACATGAACAACAACTGGAATAACGATAGTCTGTTCATTTAAAAAACTTCCTGGCAAAATAGAATTGGTCTGCTGTGTTGCAGCTTGTGCAGGTATATCGCTGGTGCCTGTACACAGACGTTGTGCAGAAACCCCGATGGAGGTAAATAAAAATATGGATAGGATAAAAAGCCTCATTTTCGATAATTGGAATGAGGTCTTCAGTAGGGAATTGAATTACCGGCTTTCGTAGGGTTGGAGGAGTCCGCAAGACATTGATTTCAAGCAGAGTGTAAATATTACGTTAAAACTTGAAAAATGCAAGTAAAAAGCTGAATTTTGAGGTAGAAAAATAGATTTGTGCAAAAATAAAGCAGCTACTAGCTTCTGAAAACCATTGATTTATGCAATTCAACCTCAATATTCGTCGTCTTACCATAGGCTTATTTGTTACAGGAATCCTTTTTTTCTATCCCTCATGCAACAACAAGGAGGCTAATTCTGTAGCTCCGGAAACTGATATCAACACTACCATTCCCTCTCCTGTTTCAATTGGCTACACAATACTCAATTCAATAAGTCATGATACTGCAGCCTTTACACAGGGATTAGAGCTTTATAAGGGGGCTTTACTGGAGAGTACAGGCCTGGAAGGGAAATCATCCCTTAGAAAAATCAATACACAAACAGGTAAAGTTGAAAAGCTTCAAAATATGCCTGCTGATATCTTTTCAGAGGGATTGACGGTACTCAATGACACGATCTATCAATTGAGCTGGCAAGATCATCTTGTCTTTTTATATGATGCAAAAAGCTTCCAACAATTGAAAACACTTCCTTGGAGTGGTGAAGGCTGGGGCATCACCAGCAATGGAAAAGAACTCATCATTAGTGAAGGTTCTGATAAACTTTATTTTGTTCAGCCTGGTAATTTGAAACTCAATAAAGTGTTGAGTGTAAGAGATAACTATGGTGCCGTCAACAACCTAAATGAGCTGGAAATGGTCGATGGCTTTATCTATGCCAACAGGTGGCAATATGATTATATCTTAAAAATTGACCCTAATTCAGGACTGGTAGTGGGTATTGTTAACATGCAGGACATCCTCTTGAAAAACACAAAAAAAGATATCAGCTACCTCACCAAATATGGAACTCCCACTCAAGGAGGTGCTGTTTTAAACGGAATCGCATACAATAAAGAGAAAAATACATTTTATATTACTGGTAAACTTTGGCCTGAAATCTTCGAAGTGAAACTCAACTAACTTAATTCAAGAACTATCCTCTCTTTTTTAGTCCAATAGTTAATAAAATTTTTTAATTTTATAACTCAACCCTTTTTGCTTGACCCTAATCCTTCACAAATGATTGATGCATTTGAAAAAATCTCTCTGGTCATACACCAAAACAACAAACAAGCTTCCTCCGCTGTAGCTCAAGAAATTGCCGATTTAATTCGGCAAAGAGCTAAAGAAGGCAAAAATTGTGTTTTGGGTATGGCAACAGGTTCAACACCTAAAACGCTTTATGCAGAACTTGTTAGGTTACACAGAGAAGAAGGACTCAGTTTTAAAAATGTAATTACTTTTAACCTTGATGAATACTATCCCATGAAACCTGATGCTCCCCAAAGCTACCACAGGTTCATGCACAGTTGCCTTTTTGCTCATATAGATATTGATCCATCTAATATTCATATCCCTGACGGAACAATTGCCAAACAGGATATCAATCAATATGCCAGATCTTATGAACAAGCCATTGAAGATGCTGGTGGAATTGATATTCAAATTTTAGGAATTGGCCTAAACGGACATATTGGATTCAATGAGCCCGGAACCAGCAGAAATTCAATTACCAGGATTGCAGCGTTGGAAAACAGTACAAGATTATCGAATGCATATGAGTTCGAAAATATTTCTCAAGTACCTCGACTATCACTTACGATGGGGATATCTAGTATACTGAAAGCCAATAAGATAGTGCTACTTGCGTTCGGATCAAATAAAGCTGATATAATTTGCAAATCAATTGAGGGACAGATTTCAGACGAGATTCCCGCAACCTATTTACAAGAACACCCCAATACCATTTTTCACCTCGATGAAGCATCCGCACAAGGGCTAACCAGGTTTAAGTCGCCATGGCTGACAGGTGAAATTGAGTGGTCGGAAAAACTCATCAGAAAGGCTGTCACCAGCATGGCCATGGAACTTAAAAAGCCATTGCTCATGTTAACACGAGACGACTATTTCTCACATGGTCTTGCCGACTTACTTGAAAAACATGGTCCCGTTGCTGAAGTCAACCTCCGCGTTTTCAACGGTCTCAGAGATACCATTACCGGCTGGCCTGGTGGTAAGCCGACTGAAGATGTACCAAGACATCCTGAGAGAAGATATCCAGAGAAAAAACGGGTTATCATCTTCTCCCCGCACCCGGATGATGACATTATATCAATGGGAGGAACCTTCAATCGACTTGTACAGCAAGGACATGAGGTGCATGTCGCCTACCAGACTTCAGGAAATATTGCCGTCAGCGATGAATTTGTAATGCGACAAATTGATTTTGCAGTCGAGTTTGACGGTTATTTTGAAATTGATAGGAGTCGCGCTGGCAACATCTGGAAAAATGCTGCAGAGTTCATAAAAACCAAGACGCCCCATCAAAAAGACACTCCAGAAATCAGGAGCATCAAAGGGATGATCAGGAGAACTGAGGCAAGAGCGACTTGCAGATATGTTGGCGTAAAGGATGAGCATATCCATTTTATGAATCTTCCTTTTTA
>CAZVYI010000070.1:0-9373 GCA_964631755.1 uncultured Sphingobacterium sp.
CTTTGCATATTGGCTTTGTTTTCATAATCCGGATGCCAGTCGAGGCACACATCCAAATCATTGAACACACCATCTCTTGCCATATAAACTTTACCAGCCAGATCTTCTTCAGCAGGTGTACCATAAAAACGAATGGTTCCTTTGAGTTTACCTGATGCGATTAGTTCTTTGATGGAAACTGCTGCACCGAGACTAGCTGCACCAAACATATTGTGTCCGCAACCATGACCAGCAGCGCCTTCTTTCAAGGCTTCTTTAGTGGTTTGTGCTTTTTGAGATAAACCAGGAAGAGCATCAAATTCACCAAGAATACCAATGATGGGTTTTCCTGATCCATATTCAGCGATAAATGCAGTAGGGATACCAGCGACGTTGCGAGTTACCTTGAAGCCTTGTTTTTCTGCGTATGCTGAGAGGGCTTTAGCCGACTGATGTTCTTTCATGGCAATTTCAGCGTGGGCCCATACTTCATCGCTGAGGCCAATTAATTCTTTTTCATGTTTAGCCACAGAGCTTAGCACAGCTTGTTTATTGACCGGTATGTTTTGAGCAGTACTGCTTAAAGAAAGCAGCAGAAATGGTATAATATATTTCATCATACCATAAATATAAATACTATTGTTTTAAAGCATAATATCTAACGTAGTCTAATTCCATGCTGATTGGAAAGATGCTATCATCAATTCCCTTTTGTCCACCCCAGTTGCCACCAATAGCAATATTTACAAGGATATGTTGTGGTTGATTAAATGGCCATTCTTGCCACAGCACACCTTGTCTTTTGAAACTAAAGTATTCTTTATCATCTACAAATGCCTTTATTTCATCTGGAGTCCAGTCCATGCGGTAAACATGAAACTCACTGCTGAATGTAGGCACTGTAGTTTTTGCTGTTTTCTGTGTTCCCTTTATGTGGTTGAAAATATTGGTATGAACAGAAGCATGAACAACTGCAGGATCAAATCCTACATGCTCCATGATATCTATCTCACCCTGGTCTGGCCAAAAGGTACTGCCGTATGTTGTTTGTGAGGCCAGCATCCAGAGTGCTGCCCAACTGCCACGTCCCGCTGGAACTTTTGCTTTAATTTCAACACGACCGTACTTCATGTCCCTCTTCCCTTTTGTAACCAATCTCGCAGAACTGTACTGGCGTGTTCCTGATGATTCCCTAATTGCAGTTACAATTAATTTACCATTCTCAACTCTTGCATTGTCAAGATCATTTGCTGTATAATTTTGTAACTCATTATTTCCCCAGCCGCCGCCACCTACATCGTATCCCCATATTTGATTATTGGGTAATCCATTTACATCAAATTCATCAGACCATGCAGGAGTAGTTTCAAATGAATATACTTTAGGTTCAACAGGTGCTATTGGTGGATTAAAAACTGGCTCTTCAACAGGAACTTCTTCCTTCTTACACGAAATCATGAGTCCAATCAAAGCAATCCACAGCAGCTGTTTCATTTCTAAATTATTTTGGTGGACTAATCTATTAAATTCTTTTCGTTTTTAAAGAAGTCGATAAAAATTTAACAGAGAATAGGACTGTTGTGTTTATGATTAGTTTAAGTTTAATACACAATCACTGAACATGCGACTATTTTTAATCTCTTTTTTTATGTTTTTGAATTCAACATTACTGGCTCAAACAATAAAAATAGCGACCTATAATCTGCGGTATGCCAATACTACTGATGTTGGCAACTTATGGACAGAACGAAAATATGCGGTTGTTGATTTGATTCAATATCATCAGTTTGAAATATTTGGTGTGCAGGAGGCTATAAAACTTCAACTGGAAGATTTAAAAACTGCGATGCCAGGTTTTGATTACTATGGGGTAGGAAGAGATGATGGGAGGTCGGCAGGTGAACATTCTTCAATATTTTATAAGAGAGATCGATTTGAAATTTTAGATAAGGGAGATTTTTGGTTATCACAAACACCAGAGCAACCAGGCTTTGGATGGGATTCAAAATTTAACAGGATTTGCAGCTGGGTGAAATTAAAAGATAAGAAATTGAAGAAGATATTTTTTGTTTTCAATGCACACTATGATCATCAGGGGATGGTAGCAAGAGTAGAGAGCAGTAAATTGGTACTCAAAAAAATAAAGGAAATTGCTGGTGATGCCCCAGTTGTGTTCATGGGCGATCTCAACGGTGGAAGGAATACTGAATGGTATTTAAGTTTAGCTCATTCTGTTGTGTTGAAAGATAGTTTTACAATGGTAGATCATCCTTATCAGTTGAATGGAAGTTTTAATGGTTTCAATACAGGTGGAGTTGGAAAGGATGTGATTGATCATGTATTTGTATCAAAACATTTTAAGGCAAATCGGTGGGCGGTATTAACTGATACCTATTTTGGAAAATATCCTTCAGATCATTTTCCTGTTGCTGTAGAACTCATTCTCTGATGAAGATTAGATAATCGACTAACGCAGGTTCTTTTTGAAGCTTGGTGCTCTAAATAGTTTTGAGGTTGAAGAATTTCATAATTAACCTCAAAAATTCATGGGTATGAAGACGGACTTGCAGATTCAGGCAGATGTACAAAGTCAATTGAAATGGGAACCACAACTTAATTCATCAGCGATTGGTGTTTCTGTTAAAAATGGTGTGGTTACTTTATCGGGAATTGTGGATAGTTTCCCGAAAAAATTAGCAGCAGAGAGAGTTACCAAAAGTATTCTTGGTGTAAAAGCTGTGGCAGTCGATTTACAAGTCGGCATTTCTCCTATCAATAAAAAATCTGATACAGAAATCGCTGAAGCTTGTATCAATGCATTGAAATGGGATAGTGCTGTACCAGATGATAAAATCAAGCTTAAGGTAGAAAATGGCTTTGTTATTTTAGAAGGTATTGTTGAATGGAGTTATCAAAGATTGGCAGCTAAAAAAGCTTTAACAAATATCAACGGAGTAAAAGGGGTTGAAAATTTAATTACAGTCAAGCAAAAGCCTTCCAGTCTGGACATCAAAAAACAGATACGTGATAGTTTTATCAGAACAGCGGGACAAGAAGCGGATAGAGTTAAGGTAGAAGTACTGGGTGATCGGGTGATTTTAAGTGGCACCGTAGCATCATTACAGGAAAAAGAGGAAGCAGAAAATACTGCCTGGTCTGCCGCTGGTGTAAATGAGGTGGAGAATAAAATAACGGTAGTTTATCAGGAAATATTTGAATCTGCCTGATTGCGTATCTGAAGAGAACATCCACATTAGTGGGTGTTCTCTTATTTCATTACTACATCTGAAACCCATTGTTGATTTGTATTGGTCTCTTCTTCTTCGTCTTCTTCCAGCGTAAACTCTTTTAGTGTTTCAGAATATTCCATCAGGGTTTTATTGATCATCCATTTTATACTTCCTTCTTCTTCTATGCTACCTGAATGCAGTCCAGTTAAAACCTCTATGCCATCATCGATTGTATCTATTGCCCAAATTTTAAATTTATTTTGACGCACAGCTTCAACCACGTCTTCTTTGAGCATTAAGTTTTGAATATTAGATGAGGGTATCATGATACCTTGTTCACCGTTCAGTCCAATTATTTTACAAACCTCAAAATAGCCCTCAATCTTTTCATTGATACCTCCAATGGATTGAATTTCACCTTTTTGATTTACTGAACCAGTAATCGCAATTCCCTGTTGAATTGGCACTTTAGACAGAGCGGAAAGTAATACATAGAGCTCAGTACTGGATGCACTATCTCCATCAATCTCACCATAGCTTTGCTCAAACACGAGTCTTGCAGATAAGCTAACGGGCTTATCTTGAAAATAATGTTCAGCAAGATATCCATTGAGGATGAGCACACCTTTCGTATGAATAGGACCGCTTAATTCTGCTTCTCTTTCAACGGTTATTACACCTTCTTTTCCTATGTTAATGGTGCATGTAATTTTGCTGGGTTTACCAATCATGATATCACCCATTTCAATTATAGAAAGCGCATTTGCTTGACCAATTCTTTTACCTGTTAATTCTATGAGGATGTGTTTTTTCACAATCATCTCATTGATTTTCTCAGCAATTAAATTGCTTCTATAAATTCTTTTTTCAATCGCTTTTTCAATTTGCGTTTTTGTAATGCTGCTCAGATTTTCTTCTGTTGCATAATGATTGGCTTCTCTTAGCACATCAGCTATTTTACTGAAGCGCATGCTCAATTTGTTTTGATCTTCTGTAAATCTTGCACTGAATTCTTCCAGCTTTTTTAGTGCTTCTAACTCTGGAGGCAACATATTTTCTTTTTCAGCAAGTCTCTTGAAAAAATAAATGTAATTGGAAGAGTTTTCAGTTGTTCTGATCATTTCCGAATTAAATTCTGCTTTTACCTTAAATAAAGATTTAAAGTCATTATCATATTCATATAAATAATGATAGTATAGGGGATGCCCAACCAATACAACTTTAACCTGTAGTGGAATAGGATCTGGTTTCAGTGTTTTAGTTGTAAGATAACCGAGCTGTTCTCCAATATCTTCAATAATTATTTCTTTGTTTCTTAAGGATCTTTTCAATGCTTCCCATGAAAAGAAATTCTTTAAAATCTCTGAGACTTTGATGATGAGGTATCCACCATTCGCTTTGTGCAAAGAACCTTTACGGATCATGGTAAAATCTGTAATGAGGGAGCCCATCAATGATTCTTTTTCTACACTACCCAAGAGATTGATGTAAGTCGGATTACTTTCTATGATGATTGGAGATCCTTTTTGACTTCCGTTATCAACCAGCACGTTGATTTGGTATCGTTTCGAAAATTCATTTTCTCTTATGGAGAGTTCTTCAAATTTTTCTTTTTGGGCGAGCATGAAATCCGTTAGGTTTTCAAGAATATCGTTTTTTACATTTTTCAGATAGTCAACAACATCAGGGATATCTTTATATTTATTGCAGATATCATCTGTAATTTCTGTAATGGCCAGTGTGGCTATTTCGTTTTCAAGTTTTTTAAATTCCTTTCCCATTTCTTTTTCAAGGATGCGCTGTTGTTTCAGCGCATAGTCCATTTCGTTGGTAAACCTTGTTTGTTTTTCCTGTATCAATTGTTTTTCAGCAAGCGGAAGTTTATCAAACTCAAGGTCCGTCATGATTTCACCTTTTTTCAAAGGGATGGTGTAGACTTCCATGGGTGTTTGTTTGATTAGCAGTGATTCTTTTTCAGCCTTTTCATTAATGGATAGTGTAAGTTCAGCTTGTTGTTTGTCGTATTTATCTTTGATCAACTGCCTTTTGTTGGTATATATTTCACTTTCAAAAGTTTTGACAAGAAATTGTGTGGTATCAGTTACGAGCAGCTTCATATCATTTTTCAATACGTTGCCTAATCCTGCTGGTAGTTTTAGTTTTGTTGGTTGATTCGGATCTTTAAAATTGTATACATAGCACCAATCGTTTGGAGCAGGTTCATTATTCACCCATTTTTCCAGATACGACTTCACTGCAGTCATTTTTCCTGTTCCTTCATCTCCAGAGGCAAACACATTAAAGCCATCCGATTTGATTTTTAGTCCCATTTTCAAAGCCTCCTCTGCTCTTTGCTGATCTATCAGTTCATCTGGAAGATTGCTATTGATATGATCAGGTATCTGTAAATCTGTAACACAAGGCTTTCTTAATGAAGTTGGATGCAGTTCTACAATCATGTTTTTATTTTGGGGATAAATTAGACATTGGATTTATGCTCTTTGCTGACGAACCTCACAAGAGATAATGATTAATAAGACGCGGGAACTTTATTGTGCATTATAAAATAAAAAAGCCGTCAATAATGACGGCTTACCTCGCAAAAGGGAATGGATGCATTTTGCTGCAAGGACATCTTAACTGTCTTCGCAAAAGTGTTTGTAAACATAGATTGGTATCCCTTCTGCGGTTGGTTTTTTTAAGGGGTAAGGAGTGAGTTGTTCATTGGGTACTCACATGCGAAACTAACGTCAGCACTTGCTGTGTTGCTAGGGTAAAGATAAACATTTATTGTTATATAGAAGATAATTATATTATATATTGATATTATCTATATAAATACTTATCAAAGCTTTAACATGCTTTACTTGTTATTGATTTACAATAGTTTATCTTTGCAGTTCTTGATGTTATTGCTCTTTGTGTTTGTGCAGTTTTTCTTCCCAAATATGTTGTTGTTCTAACGTAAGGCAGATAAAGCATCGATTCCGTAGCGGTGGCCTTATCACATTTTTCATTTAATTATTATAAAAGTGTCATTTAAAAATTTAAGACTCATTGAGCCTATATTGAAGGCTTTGGACCAGGAAGGTTATGAAACACCTACTCAGATCCAGCAAAAATCAATCACTCCCATTTTGGATCGTAAGGATATTTTGGGATGTGCGCAAACGGGGACAGGTAAGACAGCAGCTTTTACTATCCCCATTTTACAACTGATGCACGAACACCGTGCAGCAAGTAATAGTCGTGTTAGAACCATCGATTGTTTGATACTGACTCCTACACGTGAATTGGCTATTCAAATTGGTGAAAGTATTGCTGCATATGGCAGACACCTTACTTTGAGGCATCATGTTATTTTTGGTGGTGTTTCACAACATGCGCAAGTCAATGCCATTAGAAATGGTGTAGATATTTTGGTGGCAACACCAGGAAGGTTGTTGGATTTGATGCAGCAAGGGCATATAGTATTGTCCAACATCAAATTTTTTGTTTTGGATGAAGCAGACCGCATGCTTGATATGGGTTTCATCCACGATGTGAAAAAAGTGATTGCAAAACTTCCGGCTAAAAGACAATCCCTTTTCTTTTCTGCTACCATGCCACCTGAGATTAGTCAGCTTGCAGATATGTTGTTGAAGAATCCTATCAAGGTAGAAGTAACTCCAGTATCATCAACTGCGGAGATGATTCAGCAAGCAATTTATCATGTAGATAAAAACGATAAACAGGATTTGTTGATTGATATTCTACGAGATACATCGATAGAAACGCTATTGGTATTTACACAGATGAAACACGCTGCTGATAAGCTTTCCAAAAAATTGCTCGCTCATGGAATTTCAGCTGCAGCTATTCATGGAAATAAATCGCAGAACGCGCGACAAACAGCTTTGGAAAATTTTAAAAATAAAAAAGTCAGGGTGCTTGTGGCAACTGATATTGCAGCTAGAGGAATTGATATTGATCAATTATCACATGTACTCAATTATGAATTGCCTAATGTTCCTGAAACTTATGTACATCGAATTGGACGTACAGGAAGAGCAGGTGCTTCAGGAATAGCTTTATCATTTTGCAGCAGAGAGGAGAAGGCGTATTTAAGAGATATTGAAAAGTTGATTAAGAAGTCGATTCCAGTTAAAAGCTGGGATGGAAATGCTTCAGTAGAGAAAGCGGATAAAAAATTCAACTCAGCAAAAACTATTGAAAGTCATCAATCCATAAATAAATTGGTAATCAAAAAAAGGGATATGGTATTGCAATAAGAAGAATCAATATCAGCTAATTTTGATGGATGAAAGAATTGGTCATTACAAAATTGCAGTCGCTTTCTGATGTAGAAATATGTGATAGTCTGTTTCGTGATTACATGAGCTGGTTAATTGATGAATTGTATGCAACACATCAAATCAAGATTACACCTGAGCAGGAGGAAAGTCTGCATAGAGATTTTCGAGAGGAGTGGCCCAGTATGATTGAGGACAAGGGTGGGATTTATTTGGCAACACTTGATGGAATTCCATCAGGTGTTTGTTCTTTAAAGCCAATAAATAATGAGGAAGTAGAACTAAAGCGATTTTATGTTTCCCCAGATTGCAGGGGAAATGGTGTGGGGAGGCAATTGATAGAATTGGCATTGAGAGAAGCAGCTCAGATGGGCTATCAAAAAACCAGATTGGAAACGTTTGCATTCATGAAAAGTGCCGTAAAAATGTATCGTGCATATGGTTTTGAAGAGGTGGAAGCATTTGAAGGATTTGAAGGTGCAACCCATAACACAGGTGCTGTCGAAATATTCATGATTAAGCAGAACTATTGAATAATTTGATATGTTATATCAATTAACATTGGTGCATATTTGTTTAACTTTGCATCTCGTAAATTTAATCTATTCATTATGGAAAACAATATACATCCACATGCTGCTTCAGGAAGCGAAAGCAAATGTCCTTTTAGTGGCGCTGTGAAGCAAGTGGCTGGAAGAGGGACTCAGAATGCAGACTGGTGGCCAAATCAGTTGAAGTTGAATATTCTTCGTCAGCATTCTTCATTGTCTAACCCAATGGGTGAAGATTTTGATTATGCAACTGCTTTTCAGTCGCTCGACTTAGCAGCAGTAAAAAAAGATATTGTTGATGCACTTACCACTTCGCAAGATTGGTGGCCTGCTGATTACGGACATTATGGTCCTTTTATTATTCGCATGGCATGGCACAGTGCAGGTACATACAGGACAACTGATGGTCGCGGTGGCGGTGGAAGAGGCATGCAGCGTTTTGCGCCTTTGAACAGCTGGCCTGATAATACCAACTTGGATAAAGCACGTTTGTTGCTTTGGCCAGTTAAGAAGAAGTATGGTAAGAATTTGTCATGGGCCGACTTAATGATCCTTGCAGGGAACTGTGCTTTGGAGTCGATGGGCTTCAAGACTTTTGGTTTTGCAGGAGGTCGTGCTGACGTTTGGGAACCAGATGAAGATATTTATTGGGGTGCAGAGCGTGAGTGGTTGGGTGATAAAAGATATACTGGTGATCGTCAGTTGGAGAATCCATTGGCGGCGGTACAAATGGGATTGATCTATGTAAATCCAGAAGGACCAAATGGCAATCCTGATCCATTGGCTTCTGCGCGTGATATTCGTGAGACATTTGCCCGTATGGCGATGAACGACGAAGAGACTGTCGCTTTGATTGCAGGTGGTCACACTTTCGGAAAAACACATGGTGCTGCAGATCCAAACAAATATGTAGGTAAAGAACCAGCAGGTGCTACTTTAGAAGAGCAAAGTACAGGTTGGAAAAATACTTTCGGTACTGGTAATGGTGAATATACCATCACCAGTGGATTGGAAGGTGCATGGACAACCACACCAACACAGTGGAGCAATAATTATTTCGAAAATCTTTTTGGATACGAGTGGGAATTGACAAAGAGTCCGGCTGGTGCACACCAATGGAAACCAAAGAATGGCGGAGGTGCTGATACCGTTCCAGATGCACACAATCCTGCTAAGCGTCATGCGCCAACCATGTTGACAACTGATATTGCTTTGCGTGTTGATCCAGCTTATGAAAAAGTATCTCGTAAGTTTTACGAGAACCCAGAATATTTTGCTGATGCATTTGCAAGAGCTTGGTTCAAGTTGACACACAGAGATA
>CAZVYI010000071.1:0-9189 GCA_964631755.1 uncultured Sphingobacterium sp.
TTCCTTACAACGCAACAATCATGTCTAAAGTCGGCTTGAATGTTGCTATCAATTCAGATGATGCTGAAATGGCTCGTCGTTTGAACCAGGAAGCAGCTAAGAGCATCAAGTATGGTGGCATGTCTGAAGAAGATGCCTGGAAGATGGTTACTCTTAACCCAGCAAAAATGTTGCACATCGATAACAGGGTAGGAAGTATCAAAGTAGGTAAGGATGCCGACTTAGTACTGTGGAGCGACAACCCATTGAGCATTTATGCTAAAGCAGAAAAAACAATGGTAGATGGTATTGTTTATTTCGACAGAGCAGCAGATGCTGAAATGAGAAAACAACAGAATGCAGAACGCAACAGACTCATTCAAAAAATGAATGGTGAAAAAAGAGCTGGTGGACCAACAGCACCGCCAATGCCAAGCTATTCTGTATTGTTGAACTGTGGCGACCACGATCACAGTCACGGTTTCCTCACAATTGAAAAAGATTAATCTTTTAAAAGAATTCAAATGAAAAAAATAATATTAAACCTGCTTGCACTGTTCAGTGTTGTTGCAATCAACGCACAGGAAACAGTTTATCCTGCAAAAAAACAAGAAGGTCCAGTTTACATCATGAACGGAACAGTGCATGTTGGCAACGGACAAGTATTGAACAATGCTTCAATTGAAATAAAGGAAGGTAAAATAACAGCCATTGGTAGCAATCTTACTCCTTCAGCTGGTGCAACAATTGCAGACGCAAAAGGCAAACATGTTTATCCAGGTCTCATCCTTTCTAATTCTAACCTTGGATTGATAGAAGTCAATAGTGTACGTGCAACTTCAGACGCAACTGAAATTGGAGAATACAATCCTTCTGTTCGTTCACTTGTTGCCTACAACACTGACTCTAAAGTAATTAACACGTTGAAGTCAAATGGTATCACACATGCCAATATTGTACCCGAAGGTGGAACCATCAGTGGTAGCTCTTCTGTTGTACAACTGGATGCATGGAACTGGGAAGATGCTGCTTATGCCACCGACAATGCACTGCACATGAATATGCCTGCTTTGTTCAACAGACCTAACCGCTTTGCAGCATTTTTGGGACAACAAGGACCACAACAGGATCCCATCAAAAGAGGTCTTGAGCAAATCGAAGAAATTAAATCATTCTTCCGTGAAGCAAACGTTTACTTGAATCAAACACAACATACATCTACCAATTTAAAATTTGAAGCAGTAAGAGGCTTGTTCAGTAAAAAACAAAAGTTGTTTATTCACTGTGATGTTGTTCGTGAAATATTAGCAGCAATAGATTTCAAAAACGAATTCGGATTTGATATTGTATTGGTTGGTGCAAGTGAAAGTTATCAAGTAGCAGATCTTTTGAAAAAGAATAATATCCCAGTTGTATTAAGTCAAATGCATGCTCTTCCAACATTAGCCGATGATGCAGTCGATTTACCTTATCAGCTACCAGCCTTACTTCATAAAGCTGGTGTGTTGTTTGCCATCAATGATGAGGATGGACAAAACCGCGGCAAGAACCTTCCTTTTAATGCAGGTACCGCAGCTGCTTACGGTTTACCAAAAGAAGATGCACTTGCTGCTATCACTTTGAATCCTGCTAAAATTCTAGGTATTGCCAACAGAACAGGTTCTTTGGAAGTAGGCAAAGATGCAAACATCATCATCAGTGAAGGAGATATCTTAGATATGCGCAGCAGCGTTATTTCATTTGTGATGATTGAAGGTCGAATTGCGAGTCTGACCGACAAACACAAACAATTGTATGAGCGCTACAAATACAAATACAATTTGAAATAATTAATACCCCCTTACATCTTTGCCTTCTATATAATTGATGAAGGCCTTATTAACTACCCTATTCCCACCCGGAGTAGGGTAGTTTCCTGTAAAGTACCAGTCGCCCAGGTTACCTGGACAAGCATCGTGAAGATCTTCGATTGTTTGATAAATTACTTCAACTGGAATATTCACTTCTTTAGGAGTGATCAGTTCTGCAATTTTTGCAGAAATTTCAATTGGGGTAAATGAACCATATACTTTTCTGACAAGGTTCTGTGTATGCAGTGCATTCTGCTCTTGCAGTTGTTTGCACTCTTTATATACATCGTCCAATACAGAAAGTTGTCCTCTGTCCTTCAACAATGCCAATGCAGCTTTAAACGCAATGAAGTCACCCAGCTTACTCATGTCAATACCATAACAATCAGGATAACGTATTTGTGGCGCAGAAGAAACAACAATGATTTTTTTAGGCGACAAACGAGAAAGCATACGCACAATACTTTCCTTTAAGGTTGTTCCTCTAACAATGGAGTCATCAATAACAACCAACGTATCAACATCTTTTTGAACAGTACCGTATGTAATATCATATACGTGCTGCACCATCTCTGAACGATTGGAGTCCTCCGTGATGAATGTGCGCATCTTTACATCTTTGATGGCAATTTTTTCAACACGGATTTTTCTATTGATCATTTCAGAAAGCTTCTCCTCATCGAAATCTTTTTCCCAGGCTAAAATGCGTTGAACTTTAATCTGATTCAAAAAGTCTTCCATGCCCTTTAAGAGACCATAGAAAGCCACCTCTGCAGTATTAGGTATAAAGGAAAAGATAGTATGCTTTAGGTCGTTATTAATCGCCTTTAAAACATTATTGCTTAAACGATAGCCCAACCCAATTCGCTCTCTATAGATCTTCTCATCACCACCTCTTGAAAAATAAATCCGCTCAAAACTACAAGCCCGTCTTTCTTTTGGTTCAAGTATCTGCTCTATTTTATAAGTGCCGTCACTTTTAACAATCAAGCCTTGCCCTGGCATCAATTCCTTCACTTCATTTTCGCCGACATTGAAACTGGTTCTGATGGCTGCTCTTTCAGAAGCAGCTACAATCACTTCATCATTGATATAATAGTATGATGGGCGAATACCATGTGCATCTCTAACAACAAATGAATCACCATTTCCAATCAAACCACTTACATGATACCCACCATCAAAATGAACAAAAGCTTTTTTTAGTGCTGCTGTAACATCCATGTGGCCTGGATTGGCTTCATCTTCTTTTACCAGATGATGATGTACAACTTCCATCATAGCAGCCAGATCACTGTGTTTTTGGAAATCACCTGGGTTGATGTTGACCAGGTCGAACAATTCTTCTGTATTCACCAGGTTAAAATTTCCTGCTAATGCAAGATTCCTTGCGGGTATGATATCTCTTTTAATAAAGGGATGGCAATACTCAACATTGTTTTTCCCTTGTGTTCCATAACGCAAATGTCCAAGTAACAATTCACCCATGAAATTCAAGTGACCTTTCATCAAGCCAGGATGCTTTCTGATTTCAGGTTGAAACTTCTCAAGTTCATTGATTTCTTTACCTACCTGGCTAAACAAATCTGCAATAGACTGGGTTGCAACGCTACGCAGCCTGTGCATGAATGGATATCCCGGTTCAGCATTAAGTTTAACAGCAGCAATACCTGCACCGTCCTGACCTCTATTGTGTTGTTTCTCCATGAGGAGATACAATTTATTAAGGCCATAAAGTGCCGTACCGTGTTGTTGCTGGTAATAAGAGAAGGGCTTGAGGAGTCTGATAAAGGCCAGACCGCACTCGTGTTTGATTGCATCACTCATAAGAAGAAATGAGAGCAGCTAAATTACACTTTAAATACAGAACATTAAAAAAATATCAATCTGTTATTTGCTAACGTAATTGGGGAACTGAGACTTTAGGGATTCACATTGATGAAAATCCTTATCCACCATCACATAATAGGTAGGCAGTTTACTTTGAAACCATTTTTCAACTATTCTATCTTTTTTTTCTTCCAGAGCACGTTGTGCTACCCTGTCATAATCATCTCTCAGGTTCTCTCTGTGCGGTTCAGTCCTGGCTTGTAAATAAACTATTCTGACAGCCTGCTTTTCCTGCTCGTCTTTGTAAACAATAGGAGTGGAGAAATCCCCCACTTTTAATTTGTCAAGATAAGGAATAAGACTTTTATCAAGCTCGTCAATTGTTACAAAATTTCCACCTTGTCCCATCATGATACCAGCAGTGAACTTACTATTTTGGTCGTCACTGTATTTATCCACTGCTTCTCCAAATGCCAATGAACCATCAACCAATTTAACCCGAATGGAATCCAGTTTGGTTTTGGTTAACTCTACATCTTCATCTTGCAACTGAGGTACACGAAGAATATGTCTGATTACGGCGTCGTCACCATTACGGCTTACCATTTGAATGATATGGTAACCGAATTTTGATTTGATCACAGGTGAAATTTGTCCCTCTTTTAAACGAAAAGCAGCATTTTTGAAATCAGGATCCCAGGTCTTTTCATTTCTGTTCATTTCATAACGACCGCCATTCTGTTTGCTACCTGGGTCTTCGGTATATAATCGCGCAAGCGTTTCAAAAGATTTTTGTCCTGCTTCTACTTGTCGCTTATAATCAGCCAATTCATCTTGGGCAAATTTCTCCAATTCCCTTCCTGCCTTTGGATGCATCACAATTTGTCCAATGACCAATTCAGTTTCATAAAAAGGAAGACTATCCGTAGGTATTTTATTATAATAATCTCTCACTTCGTTAGGAGTGATTTTAACCAGCTCTACAATTTTTTCTTTCATAGACTTGGCCAAACGACCTTCACGAATTGATTTCCTGAAATCTTCTTTTACCTGGTAGATTGTGCGACCGGCAATTTGCTCAAAGGCTTCCTTTCCACCATACTGAGAAATAAAATAACGGATTCTTTGATCCAGTTCAGCCTCAACTTCTTCATCGGAAACGGGAAGTGAATCTTTTTCTGCTTGCAAGATCAAAGCTTTATCCTGCATCATTTTCTCCAGCAGAACACATTCCACATTAGGAGGGAGCTCATTACCCTGACGCTTTAAATCATCAATGTAGTTGACAATATCACTTTTCAATACAATCTTGTCGCCTACAATGGCAATGATTTTATCTGCCAGCAATTTTGCAGATTGCGCCTTTGATGTAAAGGCCATAGCTACAAAAAACAAAAGAGTAAGTATCCTTTTCATGCGCATAATTCAATCTCCAAGTTAATGGCTTCTAGGTTAAGAGAATCCTAATTTGCTGGAAGCTAATCAGGAATCCCTAACAGATTAGAGCGTTCTCTTTACTTCAGTTTCTTCGAAAGCTTCAATCACATCACCTACGCGAATATCATTGTAGTTTTTAATGGTAAGACCACATTCCATTCCAGCACTTACATCTTTAGCATCATCTTTATAACGCTTCAAGCTGCCCAACTCAGCATGTGCCCCTTCACCTTTAGGGTATTCAACGATACCATCGCGGATGATACGGATTTTGCTGTTTCTGCTGATTTTTCCATCAAGCACATAACAACCCGCGACTGTTGCTTTATCGAATTTGTAAACTTCGCGGATTTCCACGTTGGCCACAATTTTCTCTTCAATCTTCGGCTCAAGCATACCTTCCATGGCACTCTTGATATCTTCAATAACTGTATAGATGATGGAGTACAACTTGATCTGTACACCTTCACTTTCTGCAATCTTATTGGCTTGGATAGAAGGACGAACGTTAAAACCGATAATGATGGCATCAGAAGCTGTTGCCAGCAATACATCGCTCTCCGTGATTTGTCCCACTGCCTTATGAACCACCTTGATCGCAACTTCCTGAGTGGAAAGTTTTTGAAGTGAATCACTCAACGCCTCAACTGAACCATCCACGTCACCTTTGATAATGATGTTCAATTCCTTGAAGTTACCCAATGCCAATCGTCTACCAATTTCATCCAGTGTAATGTGCTTCTTAGTCCTGATACCCTGCTCACGTATAATCTGCGCTCTTCTGTTTGCGATTTCTTTTGCATCAGCTTCTTCCTGGTACACCTTGAATTTTTCACCTGCCTGTGGGGCACCATTCAAACCAAGAATCAATACAGGAGTTGAAGGTGGAATCACATCAACGCGATTGTTTCTTTCATTCATCATCGCTTTCACCCTACCATAATATTGTCCACTTACTACAAGATCACCCTGGTGTAAAGTACCATTTTGTACAAGTATTGTAGCAACATAACCTCTTCCCTTATCAAGAGTTGCTTCGATAACTGTACCTGAAGCTTCTTTTTCCGGATTTGCTTTTAGGTTCAGCATCTCTGCTTCAAGCAATATTTTTTCAAGTAGTTTGTCAACGTTCAAACCTGATTTTGCTGCAATTTCCTGACTCTGGAATTTACCACCCCATTCTTCTACAAGAATGTTCATACCAGAAAGTTGTTCGTATATCTTTTGAGGGTTGGCACCTTCTCTATCAATCTTATTGATTGCAAAAATCATGGGTACACCTGCTGCTTGAGCGTGACTGATCGCCTCTTTGGTTTGTGGCATGACTGCATCATCCGCAGCAATAACAATAACTGCAAGGTCAGTCACTTTAGCACCACGAGCACGCATCGCTGTAAAGGCTTCGTGACCCGGAGTATCGAGGAAGGCAATAGCCTTACCATTTGGAAGATCCACGTGATAAGCTCCAATGTGCTGGGTAATACCACCCGCCTCACCGGCAACAACATTTGCATTTCGGATATAGTCAAGCAAGGATGTTTTACCATGGTCAACGTGACCCATGATGGTTACGATAGGTGCACGTGGCAACAAATCTTCAGCATCATCAGCATCATCTTCTTCTTCAATTTCCATCTGCTTTTCCATATCAATGAACTCAACCTCAAATCCAAATTCACCAGCAACAAGTTCAATAACCTCTGCATCCAAACGCTGGTTGATTGAAACCATGATACCAAGGCTCATACATTTACCAATGATGTCTGCAAAACTTACATCAAGTAAACTTGCTAGTTCACTTACACTGATAAACTCGGTAAGCTGAATTTTGTTATCGACTTCTCCTTCAGCACCAGCTTCCATTTCTTCGCGCTTCAAACGACGCAACTTGGATTTAGTAATCTTGGCTTTAGAACCACCACCACCAGAAAGTTTGGCCTGCGTTTCTTTGATCTTGTTCTGAATTTCTTTTTCATCTATCTCCTTCACTTCAGTACGTTTAACGGCCCTCATGCCATTCTGACGAGGAGCAGATGGTCGTTGTGGTGCAGGAGCAGATCCACCTTTCTGAATAGAAGGCTTAGACCTTTCAATATCTTTTTTCTCAATTGGTATGCGCTTTCTTTTTCTCTTCTCGTCAGCACCTCTGCTTCTATCGTCAGTTTCTGGCGCCAATTCAATCTTACCAATGATTTTTGGTCCCTCTAATTCGGGAGCCTCAATTTTTACTTTTTCTATAACCTCAGGAACAACTGGAGCAGCCCCTGCTGGCGAAGATTCAGCTGGTGTTTCAGCAACTTGCTCTTCTTTTACTGATTCCTTGACTTCTTCTTTTACTTCTGCAACTGGTTCTTTTTTCTTTGACTGACCTTTCTTTGGTCGTGTTGAAGAATCGAGTGCGTCTAAATCAATTTTATCAAGAATTTTCGGACCACCTAATTCAGGTGCTTCAATCTTTGTTACTTCTGCAGGTGGTGGTGCAATTACCTGAACTGGTGCTGGAGGCGGTGCAACTTCCACAGGCTTTGGCTCTTCAGCCTCTACTACTGGTTCTGCTTTTTTCTTTGTATCCTTTTTGAATACAATCTCTTCTTCGTCTTTCTTTTTCTTCGCCTCAGTAGCCGCGCCTTTTGGAATTTCAATGGCATCACTTTTTGCCTTTGCGGCCTTGTCTGAAGAGAACTCCTGCTGCAAAGAATGATACATATCTTCAGTCAACTTTGAAGTTGGCTTCAGATCGTCTTTGCTGAATCCCTTTGATACAAGAAAGTCCACCAACGTATCTTTTCCGATGTTGAACTCTTTGGCCGCAGCCATTAACCTGGGTGTGTTTGATTCTGACATTTATCCTCCTTAAGCTTTTATGCTATTTTTTTTGCTCTAATAATTTGGCGAGATTAATCCTTATCGAATTCAGCTCTCAAAATATCACGCAATTCTTCAATGGTTTCTTTTTCAAGATCTGTTCTTCTCTCTAATTCAGTCGCGGTAAGATCAAGTACACTGCGCGCGGTATCACAACCAATACGCTTCAACTCCTCAATAATCCATCCCTCAATCTCGTCGCTAAATTCATCCAAATCGATGTCGTATTCAGCCATCTCCCCTTCATTGTCTCTGTAAACATCAATGTTAAATCCTGTTAGCTCTTCAGCCAACTTGATGTTCACACCACGCTTACCAATCGCCAATGAAACCTGATCTGGAGAAACGAAAACTTCAGCACGCTTGCCTTCATTGTCGATGTTCATGCGTGTGATTTTCGCTGGCGTCAATGAACGCTGAATCAACAACTGAATGTTATTGGTAAAGTTGATGACATCAATATTTTCATTCTTTAATTCACGAACAATGCCATGAATACGGCTACCTTTCATACCCACACAAGCACCTACCGGATCGATACGATCGTCATAACTTTCAACAGCAACCTTAGCACGCTCACCTGGTTCACGAACTATCTTTTTGATTACAATCAAACCATCAAAAATTTCAGGAACCTCAATCTCAAGCAACTTGGCAAGGAAAGAAGGATGTGTTCTTGAAAGGATGATCACAGGTGAATTGTTCTTGAGTTCTACTTTTTTAATTACAGAACGAATGCTTTCGCCTTTTTTGAAATAATCAGAAGGAATCTGCTCAGACTTTGGAAGAATAAGCTCATTGCCATCTTCATCTATCAGCAATACTTCTTTTTTCCAAACCTGGTATACTTCTGCATTGATGATCTCACCTGCACGGTCGCCATACTTCTTCACAAGCGCGTTCTTCTTCAAATCGCCAATGCGACTAGCAAGTGTTTGCTTTGCAGCAAGTATCGCTCTTCTGCCGAAATCCATGATATCAACCTCTTCGTACAACTCTTCACCAACTTCAAAGTCAGGTTCAATCTTAATCGCTTCACTGTATTCAATCTCCATTAAAGGATTCTCGACTGCTCCGTCTTCAACAATCATTCGGTGGCGGACAATCTCCAGGTCACCTTTTTCTGTATTTACGATAACATCGAAACTTTCATCCGATCCATATTTCTTACGAAGCAAAGTCTTGAATACATCCTCAAGTACTTTCATGAGCGTGGGACGATCGATGT
>CAZVYI010000072.1:0-8714 GCA_964631755.1 uncultured Sphingobacterium sp.
AAGAAATGCAGGCATCTTAATTGCAGTTGGTTGCTTGTTTAGAGGCCGCATTCCTATTGTTTAGGGATGCGGTTTTTTATTTACTTTCATACTAATATTTAATACCATGGTCAAGCATAGAAAACTAGAAGCCAGAAAAAGAATAGCTCTTGTAGCGCACGATAATAAAAAGAAGGAGTTGATCGATTGGGCAGTATATAATAAAACAGCCTTATCAAGACATGAGTTGTTGGCCACAGGTACTACAGGTAGATTGTTGGAAGATGCACTCGACAGATCCATTAAAAAATTATTAAGCGGTCCGTTGGGTGGTGACCAACAAATTGGAGCAATGATTGCAGAAGGTAGCGTTGATACTTTGATCTTTTTCTGGGACCCAATGGAAGCACAACCGCATGATCCAGACATCAAAGCCTTACTTCGTTTGGCAGTCACCTGGAATATACCATTTGCGTGTGATAGAGCAACAGCGGACTTTCTACTCACTTCCCCACTTATGCATGATGAATATACCTGCACCATACCTGATTACAGCACTTATATCAAAAGAGATCTTTCAAAATAATCGAACATGAAATTTTCACTGTTGAAATACCCATTTAGTTTTTTGATGGTCATCATGCTTACGCAATTGCATGCACAAGATTCGTTGACCAAAGCTGATGTGAAAAGTGGAGCCAAAATAATTGATCTGGAATTTTCAGATAAAGAAATTGAAATGATGCTTGCAGATTTGAAAGACAACATCATCGATTTCAAAATAATGCACACACTCAAACTCAACAACAATGTTGGAATGAGTATTGCGCAGCGACTAACACCACCGATAGAAAAACAAGAAAAAATAAAATGGAAATACAACAAGAAAATTACTTTACCTGCTAACACAAATGATCTTGCTTTCTATTCTATTAAAGATCTCGGATCACTTTTAAGGAACAAATCCATTTCTTCTGTCGAACTCACAGCATTCTTCATCAACCGAATTAAAAAATATGGCGATACACTTCAATGTGTGGTGAACCTCACAGAAAACATCGCCATGGAACAAGCCAGAAAAGCAGATGAAGATTTTAAAAAAGGAATAGACAAGGGGCCGCTTCAGGGTATTCCTTATGGACTAAAAGACCTTTTTGCTGTCAAACAGACCAAAACCACCTGGGGAGCTCAACCCTATAAAGACCAAATCATTGAAGAGGACGCTTATGTCTATACCCGACTCCAAGAAGCTGGAGCAGTACTTGTCGCCAAATTTACCCTAGGCGCTTTGGCTATGGGCGATTACTGGTTTGGAGGAAGAACTAAAAATCCATGGAATCTGAATTATGGTTCAAGTGGTTCTTCTGCAGGTTCGGCTTCCGCAACCGTATCCGGACTCATCCCATTTGCTATCGGTACAGAAACACATGGGTCGATTATCTCTCCAAGTTCCACTTGTGGAGCAACCGGATTGAGACCAACTTTTGGAAGTGTCAGCAGATCCGGTGCAATGACGCTCAGCTGGAGCCTCGATAAAATTGGACCTATCTGTAGAACAGCTGAAGATGCAGCGACAGTATTTTATTTTATTCATGGTACTGATGGAAATGACTTAAGTGCGGTGAATAGATCTTTTAATCTCAGTAAAATAAGCGGAGTTAAAAATCTCAAAATAGGCTTTGCCAAGAACCATTTTGAGCGACTCGACTCTACTTCTTCTCAGGAATGGGGTGTAATCAGGGCACTAAGAGAACAGGGAATAGAGGTGAAGCCAATGATTCTGCCCGACACTGACATCTATAAATTTGATCTGATTGGAATGGTAATTGGGGCAGAGGCGGCTGCAGCTTTTGATGAGTTTACCAGGATCGGTTTGGATGATCAAATGACCAGGCAAACCCGATTCGATTGGCCCAATTATTTTAGAACATCCAGAATGATTCCGGCGGTAGAATATGTGAATGCCAATAGACATCGCTCTATCATGATGCAGAAAATGAATGAGGCCATGGAGCCTTGGGATGTAATTATTACACCCAGTTTTGGTAACCGCCAGCTCGCCATTACCAACCTCACAGGCCATCCAGCCCTTTGTATGCCAATTGGGTTTAGTAAACAGGGTTTACCTGTAAGTATTACCTTTCTTTCTAATTTATTCAGAGAGGAAGAACTGCTGCAAGCAGGCACCTATTTTCAATCTATTACCAATCACGAGGACAAACATCCAGAAAGGTTTAAGCAATAAAATTGGACTAAATTTGGGGAATGCCCTTTAATCTTCATGCCCCATATAGTCCCGCTGGTGATCAACCTGAAGCCATCAGGCAATTGGTAGAAGGATTAAACACAGGGGAACAATACCAAACTTTATTGGGGGTGACTGGATCCGGTAAGACCTTTACAGTTGCCAATGTGATTCAACAAGTACAAAGACCAACTTTAGTATTAACACATAACAAAACTTTGGTGGCCCAGCTGTATGGAGAACTCAAACAGTTTTTTCCAGAAAATGCAGTGGGTTATTTTGTATCGTATTACGACTACTACCAGCCGGAAGCCTATATGCCGGTAAGTGATACTTATATTGAAAAAGACCTGGCCATTAACGAGGAACTCGACAAACTGCGTCTGCAAGCCACATCAGAATTGTTAAGCGGAAGAAGAGATATAATTGTTGTGGCCTCTGTGAGCTGTATTTATGGTATGGGCAACCCAACTGAATTTGAAAATGGGATTGTGAGAATTCATAAAGGTCAGGTGATTAGTCGACAAGGTTTTCTTCATTCACTGGTCAACTCTCTTTACCACAGAACTCAAATCGATTTTAAAAGAGGAAGCTTCAGGGTAAAAGGCGACACTGTAGATATTAATTTACCCTATGTCGATTTTGGATACCGCATTACTTTCTTTGGAGATGAAATAGAATCCATCGATACATTGGAAATCGAATCTGGCAAGAGGATAGGATCAGTCGACAATGCAGCCATCTTCCCTGCAAATCTATATCTCGCACCTAAAGAAATCATCAATCAGGTTATTTCTGAAATCATTGATGAAATGACCAAACAGGTTGAATACTTCAAAGCATCAGGAAAATATATTGAAGCACAACGTTTAAGTGAACGTGTGAACTTCGACATTGAAATGATCAAAGAACTGGGCTATTGCAATGGCATCGAAAACTATTCGAGATTTTTTGACAGACGTTTACCAGGTGCAAGACCATTCTGTTTATTGGATTATTTTCCAAAAGATTACCTCTGTGTTATTGATGAGAGTCACCAAACAATTCCACAAGTGAGTGGAATGTATGGAGGAGATAGAAGCAGGAAACTGACGTTGGTCGATTATGGTTTCAGATTACCGGCAGCACTTGATAACCGTCCTCTTAACTTCAATGAATTTGAAGAAATGATGAACCAGGTGATCTATGTATCTGCAACACCTGGTGAATATGAATTGCAGAAAACAGAAGGAGTGGTGGTCGAACAAGTGGTAAGACCAACTGGACTCCTTGATCCTCCAATTGAAGTGAGACCCAGTATTAATCAGGTAGATGATCTACTGGATGAAATTGATAAGACCGTCAAGAAAGGTGATAGGGTACTGGTTACCACACTAACCAAAAGAATGGCGGAAGAGATGGATAAGTACCTGCAAAGAATCCAAATCAAATCGAAATATATCCATAGCGAAGTAGATACATTAGACCGAGTAGAAATATTAAGACAACTCCGATTAGGTGAAATCGATGTACTGGTTGGTGTTAACCTACTCAGAGAAGGACTTGATTTACCTGAAGTTTCTTTGGTTGCAATTCTGGATGCAGATAAAGAAGGCTATTTGAGAAATGAGAAATCACTAACCCAAACAGCTGGTCGCGCTGCTCGTAATGTTGATGGAAGGGTAATCTTTTATGCTGATAGAATAACAGGCAGCATGCAAAAAACAATGGATGAAACAGAAAGAAGACGTGCAAAGCAAATTGAATACAACCTGAAATACAACATCACACCAACAACAGTCAAGAAAAGCAAAGAACAGGTATTCGCACAAACTTCAGTTCTCGATATCAAAGGATACGATGAAAACAATATACTCGTGGCCATGACAGAAGATCATGAAAGCAGTAAGGTGGCAGAGGAACAATCTGATTATATCACTATTCCACAGCTTGAAAAACATGTTCAGAAATTGAAGAAGAGTATGGAAAAAGCAGCCAAGGACCTTGATTTTATGGAGGCTGCAAGATTAAGAGATCTGATGTTTGAGGCAAAAGGAAGATTGGATGGATTGAAGACAAATTCATGATTACTCAAAAACGCAAATGCTTTTAATTGATTAATTTCAACACATAAACGAAACTGCATGCAACGAAAGCTCGCCATGATACTGATGGGGATTTTTGCAACCCTGTTCATCGCAATGGGACAAAATGTAAAAACCAGATTAAATACATTACCGCTTAACGATTTAACTTCCTTTACCACTAAAGGTGATCAATGGAAAATTATTGGGGCAGTCGATGCTGGCTTTTCAGATACCTTGTTACAACATAAAGCAGGTGAAGGAATTTTATTGAACGACTTCAACCGTGCAGTGCATTACAGAACAGCTGCTCCTATTCTAACAAAAATGGAGTATGGTGATCTTGTTCTTGAATTTGATTTTATGATTCCAAAAGGCGGAAGATCACGTGTGTTTCTTCAATCACGATATGGGATTCAAATTGCAGATAGCTGGGGAGTTCAACTACCGAAGTCGAACGACATGGGTGGTATATACGAGAGAGGAGAAAAAGGAAATGGTTTTGATGGAAAAGCGCCATTAAAAAATGCAGGATTTGCACCAGGCATTTGGAACCACATGGAAATTTCTTTTCAGGCACCAAGGTTTGACGCAAACGGAAAAAAGATATTGTCAGCTAAATTCAATTATGTAAAATTGAATGGTATCAGTTTACATGAAAATATTTTCTTAAGCGGTCCGTCAAGAGGTGCACAATTTGAAGATGAAAAAGCCCAGGGTCCTTTTTCTTTTCAAGGTGATCATGGTGTAATTGCAATTAAGAATATTCGCTATGCACCTCAGGAAGAACTAAAAGTAAGTTTGTCTGATCTGCGTTATGCCTATTTTGAAAAATCAGCTAAAACACCTGAGCAAGCTAATATAACAAAGCCAACAAGTTCAGGAGTTGCTTCAACACTAGACTCTCGACTTGCATCTGCAAGAGACCTCTTCTTTCTTGAGTTTGAAGGGAAATTGAACGTGCCTGTTAAAGACAATTATACATTTACCATGCTTTGCAGTGGGGATGCTAGTCTTGAAATAGATGGCAAACCAGTTATCCCACGTTCATGGAATCACCTGGGTGGATATCCAATTGTTGGTTCAACTGAATTGGAAGCGGGTAATCACAATTTTAAATTATGGATCAACAAAGATTTGAATTGGTCTTCCCCCGGTCTGTCCTTGTTCATCGAAAAACCAAACTCAAAGGCAGTCGCTTTGCATTCACCAGCTTCAATGCCTGAAAGAGTTCCTTCGCCTTTGATTGCAGTTCAATCTACCAACTCTCCTGAACTGATTCGATCTTTCATGGATCATAACAACAGAAAACTTACACATGTACTTTCAGTTGGAGATCCCCATCAGGTTCATTATTCTTATGATTTATTGCAAGGAGGTTTGCTTCAGGTTTGGAAGGGTGATTTTCTAAACACGACTGAAATGTGGTACGAAAGAGGCGAGCCACAAACTGCAACAGCATTAGGTGCTGCCATTACACTTGCAGGTAATTGTCCAGTTTACGAACCTGCGCTAGTAAAAGATTCTGTAACCGCTTATCAGTATAAAGGCTATTCACTAGATGCTAAGGGTTTTCCAACATTCAACTATACTTATCATCAAATGAAAATAACTGATAAGATACAAGCACTAGAAAACGGTAATGGATTAAAGAGAACCATCAACATTGACGGAGATAAACAAAACACAATGATCAGAATTGCACAAGCATCTTCTATCAAATCAATGGGTAATGGTTTATATGTAGTAGGGGATCACCAGTATTTTGTTTCTGTTGATCCATCAATGAATGTAAAAGTTGAAAATTATCTTGGACAAAAAGTGTTGCTTGTATCTGCAGCAGCAAGCATAGCCTATAATATTATCTGGTAAATATTTATATGATGAAAAGACTAGAGGAATTTTTAGAGAAAATTAAAGTGCGTTCTCAAACCTATATCGGTTATCCAGCCGGAACCGATTATGATTATAAAGAATTGTATCCGCTACTTGATTATAGTCTCAACAATGTAGGTGATCCTTATAATCAATCAAACGATATGTGTTCGAAAGAGTTTGAAAGGGAGGTAATTGATTTTTATGCTGACTACTTCAATGCACCGAAAAATAATCACTGGGGATATGTAACGAATGGTGGATCAGAAGGAAATCTATATGCGCTATATCTCGCAAGAGAACTCTACCCCAATGGGATGGTATATTATTCAGAAGCAACGCATTACAGCATTCAGAAAAATATTCATTTGCTGAATATGGATAGTATTGTGATTCGTTCTCAGGCAAATGGAGAAATGGATTACAACGATCTTGCTGAAACCATACAAATGAACAGGCATCGGTCGGTTATCATCTTAGCAAACATTGGCACAACCATGACTGAAGCGAAAGATCATGTTCCTACAATTGCTGGCATTTTGAAAAAGTATGCCATCAAAAGTTCTTATATCCATTCAGATGCTGCACTTTGTGGATCATACTTGCCTGCTTTAGGTTACCATGATTTTGATTTTGCACATGGTGCTGATAGTGTGGCTATATCTGGACATAAATTTTTCGGTTCACCTATTACAAATGGTATTGTAATGGTGAAAAAATCTTACAAAGAAAGAATAGGCAGATCCATTAACTATATTGGCGCGTTAGACACAACAATAACTGGCTCTAGAAGTGGTTTTAATGCATTGGCCTTGTGGTATGTAATGCAAAAATGGGGTAAAGCAGGAATATTAGAAAGGGCAAAGCAATGTATTGAAAATGCAACCTTTTTGAAAGATGCATTGAATGAAATAGGTGTGAAAGCATGGACAAACGAAAATTCTTTTACTGTCGTTTTTCCAAGAGCTACAGATGCCATCTGCAAGAAATGGCAATTGGCAAGTGATAACGAAATCTCACATGTGATCTGTATGCCTGGTGTAACCAAAAAAACGCTTGAAGATTTTATTTACGATATGAAAAATGCACAATGATGAAAAATTGCCATATGCATAAATTAATTTTTTCTTGTTTCATGCTGATAAGCTTTATCAGTAAAGATATTAGAGCACAGCAACAAGGTGTTCAATCTGAAATGGATTATTATACATTAAAGACCATTGCTATACCACAAGATGTTAAACTTGAGGTCGGGGGAATTGCAGTACTACCTGACGGAAGGATTGCCGCTTCAACACGAAGAGGTGAAATCTGGATCATTCAGAATGCTTATGGCACGGGCACTACACATTTCAGCAAGTTTGCTTCAGGGTTGCATGAAGTACTAGGTCTCGCTTATAAGGATGGTGCATTTTATTGTACACAAAGAGGAGAGTTAACGAAAATAGAAGATAAGGATGGTGATGGTAAAGCGGATACATTCACCCCTATAGCTTTATTTCAATTGAGTGGAAACTATCATGAGTATGCATACGGTCCGGTTTTTGATAAACAAGGTGACATGTATGTTACACTCAATGTTGCATGGGTGGGATATGGTGATGGATTAGGCAAGTGGCATGGATGGTTGATGAAGATCAAAGAAAATGGAGAGCAAGAACCAATAGCAACTGGACTTCGTTCACCGGCAGGATTTACCATCAACAGCAACAACGATGTTTTTTATGCAGAGAACCAGGGCGATTGGGTTGGTAGTGGGAGAGTTACTCATTTGGAAAAAGGTGATTTTGC
Organism: uncultured Sphingobacterium sp.; assembly: GCA_964631755.1. Taxonomy (GTDB): domain Bacteria; phylum Bacteroidota; class Bacteroidia; order Chitinophagales; family Chitinophagaceae; genus Pollutibacter. The sequence continues at coordinate 7,954 of CAZVYI010000072.1, forward strand.
TGGAAATGCAGGTGGATTAAATTGGACGAAAGAACCAGAGTCGCCACTGAAATTAACCAAAGAAGATTTGAAAATTGTTGACAACGGACAACCAATGCATGAAGCTGCCAAAAAAATAAAAGAACTTAAACTTCCTGCGGTTTGGTTCCCACATACGTTAATGGGTATCTCTACAGCTGATGTATTAGAAGATGTTACCAATGGTGCTTTTGGTCCCTTTACTGGTCAGTATTTTGTTGCCGATCAAGGCCACTCTAAAATCATGCGGATGTCTCTTGAGAAAGTAAAAGGAAAATACCAAGGCGCTTGTTATCCATTCTATGAAGGTTTTGCTTCTGGTCTGTTGCGTTTGAGATGGGGCCTTGATGGTTCTATGTTTGCAGGCATGACCAGCAGAGGATGGGCAAGTACAGGAAAAGCAGAATATGCTTTACAAAGATTGGTATGGAATGGTGAAACACCATTTGAAATGAAAGACATCAAGGCAATGCCCGATGGATTTGAAATTGAATTCACTATGCCAGTGGATGCAAGTAAACTAAAAAATCCAATGTTGTACAACATCAACAGCTTTACCTACATGTACCACCATAACTATGGTAGTCCCATTATCAATAACAGAAACAGAAAAATCACAGGTATTGTTCCATCCGAAGATGGCAGAAAAGTAAAGCTGATTCTGGATAGTTTGTTGGAAGGATACATTCATGAAATAAAAGTGAAAGATCTTGTTTCTACCTCCAACAAATCACTGTTACACG
>CAZVYI010000073.1:0-8281 GCA_964631755.1 uncultured Sphingobacterium sp.
CATCAAATCCATCACCACCCCATAGGTTATCCCAATAATAGTTTTTGATTCCAGCACTCATCCAGGTATATGCTGGTCCACGCCAGCTACCATTATCTTGCATACCGCCCATTACATTGTAGGGCATTTCATTATCAACGTTGATGTGATAAAATTGTCCGACTGGTAATTTCTCATCAAAAATCCAGGTCTTTCCTTTGTCTCTGGTGATACCAATACCACCATCATTGCCATCGATGATGTAATTAGGGTTGGTCGGATGAATCCAAAAAGCATGGTGATCAGGGTGGATACCATTATAAGGAATTACCACTTCGAAATTCTTACCTGCATCTTCACTCTTGCTGATCATTTGATAAATCAACCACAATCTGTTTTCATTTTCTGGGTCGCATACGATTTCCTGGAAATAGAAAGGACGTGTAGAAACGAATTCCGGATTGCTGTTCATGAGGGTCCAGCTCAGTCCACCATCATCACTTTTATACAAACCATTTTTAGTTGCCTCTACCAAAGCATATACGCGATTAGGGTTGCTTCTTGAAATAGCCAACCCAATTCGTCCATAATTTCCTTCAGGCAATCCTTCTTTGGCGCCTAGTTTTTTCCATGTCTTTCCACCATCGAAGGTCATGTACAATCCACTACCAGGTCCACCACTGCTCAAACTCCAGGGTGTTCTTCTGTGCTGCCACATGGCTACAAAAAGCTTATTTGGGTTGGAAGGATCCATGATCATATCTGCAACACCAGAGGTGTCATTGGTAAAAAGTATCTTGTTCCAGGTCTCCCCACCATCATTGGTTTTGAAGACCCCTCTTTCCGGATGCTCCGCATAAGGATTACCTATAGCACCTGCATAAACCGTGTTTGGATTGGTTGGATCAACGATTATGCGGTGAATATTCCTTGTTTTCTCAAGACCCATGCGTCTCCAGTTTTTACCTCCATCGATCGTTTTATAGATACCCTCACCGATGTTGATGGAGTTTCTGGGGTTACCTTCTCCTGTTCCTACCCATACTGTTGAAGGGTTAGATTGTTGAATGGCGATAGAGCCAATATTTAAAGTAGGCTGTTCATCGAAAACCGATTCCCAGCTACCTCCAGCATTGTGCGTTTTCCATACACCCCCTGATGCGGCACCTATCCAGATTTGGTTAGGGTCGGCTACTACAGCATCAATAGTGGTAATACGACCACTCATACCAGCGGGACCAATATTTCTTGGTTTCCAGGATTTGAATTGGTCCAGGGATACTTTTTGTGCAAATACCAGGGCTGTCGCAAATGAGAACAGCACTACCAGGGAAAGTGACCTTTTTATCATGTGTGATGTTTGAATTTTCTGAAATTTATGGATTATAATTTTTGAGAAAAAATTTCCTTTTGTAATCAAACAATTTGACGGTTAAATCTGTCTAATGTTTTCGCGAATTTGGACAATTAAAATAAACGTCTTAATTTAGTGTTTAAACATCAAATAATTAAAATCATGAAAAAACAAGTATTTAGTATCGTAGCGATTCTGGCTTTTGTAGCAACAGGAGCATTTGCACAGACCACCTGGAAAGTTGATAAAGGTCATTCTAATGTGAAATTTGCTGTAACCCATATGGTAGTTTCAGAAGTAGAAGGTTCTTTTAAAATGTTTGATGGCAGTTTAGTTGCTTCAAAAGCTGATTTGTCTGATGCGGTTGTAAATTTTAGTGTTGATGTAAATTCAGTAAATACAGATAGTGAGAGAAGGGATGGACATTTGAAGAGTGATGATTTCTTCAATGCTGAGAAATTTCCTCAAATGAAGTTTGCTAGTAAATCCATGAAACCATTGGGCGGTAATAAATATGCGCTGACCGGTGATCTAACTATTCGTGATGTTACAAAGACTGTAACATTTGATGTTACCTATGGCGGACAAATCAATACTCAAAACGGTGGAGCTAAAGCTGGTTTCAAGGCAAAAACTACGATTGATCGTTTGGCTTTTGGTTTGAAGTGGGATAGAGCTTTGGAAACAGGAAGTTTGGTTGTGGGTAAGGATGTGGAAGTGACAATCCTTGTTGAGATGGATAAGCAGAAGTAGGGAATAGGGAATAGGCAATAGGGATTAGGGAGAAGGGAACAGGGAATAGTAATAAAATACAAAAGGGATTAGGCACGTGGACGAATATTTCCATTTACCTAATCCCTTTTTCTATTGTCTTTCCACTATACCCTAATCCCTATTCCCTTGCCTTTTACCCCTTCTTCTCAAACCCAAGTATCACTCCGTTGATACAGTAACGCAACCCTGTTGGTGGCGGACCATCTTCAAATACGTGTCCGAGATGGGCTTTACATCTTCCACATTGTACTTCGGTTCTTTGCATGCCTAGGGTGTTATCTGGCAGGTAGATCAAACTTTTTTTATTGACAGGCTCAAAGAAGCTGGGCCATCCGCAGCCGCTGTCAAATTTTGTATTGCTTTGGAACAGTGTATTGCCACAAGCTGCGCAATAATAAGTTCCCTTTTCGTCAAACTTTTCAAATTTACTTGTCCAGGGTCTTTCTGTGCCTTTCTGGCGGGCAATATAATACTGCTCAGGCGTTAGGACTTTTTTCCAATCTTCCTCTTTCATTTCTACTTTTTCCTGATTGTTTCTTGAAAAAGCGGGGTTGTTTTTAGTCTCGGACATGGTTTTTTCAGTTTTTTTGATTTTGTCTTGGGCATTGCTGCAACTGAAGTTGAGCAACGCCGCTGATGTTAAAATGATTAATCTCAATGTCATAAAACATAATTTAAAAGATCAGTTGATCAAGAGGTGTTCTCTTGTGGTTTATTCACTTAAACTGAATTTTATTGGATAATTTTCAGTCCATTTACCAATTTCCAATACAACATAAATCTAATTATATTTGTCATGTGTAACTGTTAAGGAAATCCTTGATTTTCCCGATCGAACTAACTTCTAAACGTTTAAACAGAACAAGATGTTCAACCTCATTCTTTTTGGTCCTCCAGGTAGCGGAAAAGGCACTCAATCAGAAAAGCTGATCCAGAAATATGGCTTCAAGCATATTTCAACTGGTGATCTTTTGCGTTCGGAGATTGCAGGTAAAACTGAACTGGGCTTAAAAGCAAAAGGCTTTATGGACGAGGGAAAACTGGTGCCGGATGAAGTTGTGATTGGTATGGTGGACAATGTTATTGGCAACAACCCTGATGTATATGGGTTTTTGTTTGATGGGTTTCCACGTACAAAGGCTCAGGCAGAAGCCTTGGATGCTTTATTGAGACAGCATGAGGAAAATATCAGTTTAATGCTGGCCTTGGATGTACCTGAAGAAGAATTGGTGGCAAGGATGATCAACAGAGCCAAAACTTCAGGAAGGACAGATGATGCTGATCCGGAAATTCAAAAAAGAAGAATAGGTGTTTATAAAAACGAAACCCTAGCTGTTGCTTCCTATTACGACCAGTTTGGGAAGGTCACAACAGTAAACGGCCTGGGTTCAGTTGATGATATTTTCTCTGCATTGTGTACAGAGATTGATAATCACTATGCGTAGTTATAGGTTATCAAATTCATAGAGTTCATCAAAATGTGCTCCTGCTTCCATTTCAAAAATTGGATGAATCAATCCATCGCTTAATCCATACACCCAGCCATGAAGATGTGGACCATTTCGATCTTTCCAGGCTTGCTGGATGATTGAAGTTTTTGCTAAGTTGGTTACTTGCTCAATTACATTCAGTTCAATTAATTTGTTAACCCTACTCCCTTCATCAGGCAAAGAGTCCACTTCTGATTTATGATAGCGATAAACATCTTTGATGTTTCTCAACCATTTGTTGATGATGCCCAATGATTTTCTGGTCATAGCAGCCTTTACACCACCGCATCCGTAGTGACCGCATACGATGATGTGTTTTACTTTAAGTACTTCTACAGCATACTGCAATACTGATAGCATGTTCAAATCAGTATGGACCACCATGTTGGCGATATTCCTGTGGATGAAAATTTCACCTGGTTTTGTACCTGTGATTTCATTGGGTGGAACGCGAGAGTCACTGCAACCGATCCAGAGGTATTCTGGGGTTTGTACATTTTCCAGGCGTTTGAAAAAATCTGCATCATGTTGAAGCGTTTCTGCTGCCCAGTTTTTATTTGATTCAAGAAGACTTAAATATTTTTTCATGTTGTTGTTTTTAAAATGGGGTTATTTTTCTGAATGGACATGCGAGGCATCTTCCATTTTGTATTCTTCTTTGAAGTTAATTAGTTCAAGATTGATTTTTCTTTCAACTGCTCCAAATTGCGCAAAGTCTCGTATGAGCTGGAGTATATCAAAGTCAATGTAGACTGTATTTCCTGCATCAATAACCACTTTACTGTTAGAGGGCAGGTCGCTTAAAGTTTGTTTAAGGGCAGCCTTATTTAAGAAAGAAACCTCTTGAGCAAGATCAATATGGATAGTTTCTCCTTCATGATATTTGTCTTTTGAAAAGCGATAAGCTAGTTGCATGTTACCTTTCAAGATATAAAAGATGCTGACGATTAAACCAATGCCCACGCCTTTTAGAAGATCGGTAAAGACTACTGCAACTACAGTGATGATAAATGGTATAAACTGTTGAAGACCACTTTGCCACATGTGTTTAAACACTTTTGGACTCGCTAGTTTCCAGCCAATCATGAGTAAAATAGCAGCAAGGCTGGCCATTGGAATCATGTTAAGTATACCTGGAATTAGGATAACAGTCAATAGTAACAGTAAGCCATGAACAATTGCTGAAAACTTTGTTTTTGCACCCGCATTGATGTTTGCAGTAGTCCTGACTATAACAGAAGTCATTGGCAGTCCTCCAATGAGGCCAGACAAAATGTTTCCAACGCCTTGTGCTTTCAGTTCAGCATTTGCATCACTGTATCTTTTATGGGGATCCATTTTATCACCTGCTTCTAGGCACAACAAAGTTTCAATACTTGCAACAATTGCGATCGTGATTCCTGTAATCCATACCTGTGGGTTCATAAAACCAGAAAAATTGGGAGAACTGAATTGATTGATGAATTCTCCAACACTTGATGCCACTGGTAGTTTCACTAAATGTTCATTGGCAATTATCAGTGAAGGCTGAAATGCTTCAAATACTGCATTAAGCAAAATCCCTGCAACAACTGCTACCAAAGCACCTGGCAATGCCTTGATTTTTTTTAATGCTGGCATTTTGTTGAATGCAATTAAGATACCCAATGAAACAATTGCCACAATAATTGCACCGGAATGAGCAAAATTGAAGGAGTGTATCAATTCTCCAAAAAAGCCTTCATCCTCTTTCAGTAATTGGTAAGAATAAAAATCACCTTCATTTTCCAAATCATATCCTATAGCGTGTGGTAATTCCTTTTTGATGATGATAATGCCAATGGCTACCAGCATCCCTTCGATAACACTGGTTGGAAAATAACTTGAAATACCTCCTGATTTTGCAAATCCAAGTATCAGTTGAATAGCGCCTGCAAGTACTACTGCTACTAAAAAACTTTCATATCCGAGTTTTGTAATTGCAGTAAGTACAATTGCAATTAACCCAGCTGCTGGTCCGGTTACACTTACATTTGAGCTGCTTAAAGCACCTACAATTATACCCCCTATGATTCCACTGATGATGCCTGCAAATGGAGGCGCTCCACTTGCAACTGCAATGCCAAGGCATAGCGGTAAGGCCACTAAAAAAACAACCATACCTGGTAACAGGTCGGCACGATTAAAAGAGAATCGCAAGCTCATCAAATTAGGTTTAAATCAATAGAAAGTACAACCGTATTGAAACATACAGAAGACTGCACAACGCGAAAGAACTACAACTAAGTCAGAAAGACACTATTGTAATATAATAAACTTATTTGATAAAATCTATGTATTTAGACCGCCACAGACACTGATGACCTGTCCAGTTACATAGCTACTTAAATCTGAAGCCAGATAGAGTGTGGTATTGCCTATTTCTTCAGCAGAACCAAATCTGCCCAATGGTATTTTTGATAAAAATGCTTGTCCTGCTTCTCCCTCTTTAAGATAATGTGTCATATCGGTTTCAATAAAACCAGGAGCAATTGCATTAACGCGAACATTTCTACTACCCAGTTCTATAGCAATGGATTTGGTGAAGCCTATGATGCCAGCCTTACTGGCTGCATAGCTACCCTGACCAGCATTACCATTGATGCCGACAATCGAACTCATATTGATGATGGAACCTTTTTTTGCCTTCATCATCGGACGAATGACCTGTTTGGTCATGTTGTAAACACTTTTCAAATTCACTTCCATTACTTCATCCCATTGTTCTGGAGTAAGGCGAAGCAGAAGATTGTCTTTTGAAATTCCGGCATTGTTAACGCATATGTCGACTGTCCCGAATTCTTTTACTACTTCATTCACAAAAGCCTCAGCTTCCTCATATTTACCTGCATTACTTCTCCATGCCTTTGCTTTTACACCAAGTGCCTCAAGCTTAGTTACCAATGCGGCTGCTTTATCCGCACTGCTTTCACTAACATAGCTAAATGCAACATGTGCTCCATGTTCTGCGAGTTTAAGTGCAATTCCTTCTCCTAGTCCGCGTGCAGCACCTGTTACAATGGCTATTTTATTTTCGAGTAGTTTCATGTATAATCAGTTGTCGGTTAACAGTTAACAGTTAACGGTATTCGGTTAACAATAATTGATGTAAAGATAATCAATATAGATTATAACAGACTCAAGACCTCTTCGAGTATTTTTCTGTCGTTGCTCAATCTTGGAATTTTATGTTGTCCGCCAAGTTTGTTTTTGTTTTTCAACCATTTGTTGAAATGTCCAGCTGGCAATACTTTCACAAGTGGTTTACTCAGTGCAATATCCTTGTAACGTTTTGCTTCATAGTCACTGTTCTGTCTTTTTAATTCTTCATCCAACAGGCTTGTAAATTGATCAATGCAATTGGGTACCTTTTCAAATTCGATCAGCCATTCATGTGCCCCATTGCTATGTTCACTGAAATAAATGGGTCCTGCTGTATAATCTGTTATCACGGCATCTGTTTCATTACAAGCTTTTGCTATTGCCTTCTCTGCATTTTCAATAATGAGTTCTTCACCAAATGCATTGATGAATAACTTGACCCTGCCGCTGACTTTAATTCTAAAGGGCTTCAGACTGGTGAATGAAATGGTATCTCCAATCAAATATCTCCACAAACCGCCATTTGTTGTAATAATCGGGGCATATAACTTGTCTAGTTCTACATCTTTCAGTCCAATTGTTTGAGGATCTTCTTTCCCATATTCTTCTATTGACATGAATTCATAGAAGATACCATGATCGAGGAAAAGAAGCATTCCATCAGTACCAGGAATATCCTGTGCAGCAAAAAACCCTTCACTGGCATTGTACATTTCCAGGAAGTTCACTTCACCGCCTATTAATTTTTTGAATTGTTCCTTATAAGGAAGGAATGAAACTCCTCCATGCATGTAGAGCTCTAATGACGGCCAAACTTCTTTCATGTTTTGCTTACCTGTCAGTTCCAGGATGCGTTGAAACAATACGAGGGTCCATGTGGGTACACCAGAAACGGAAGTAACGTTTTCATGCATGGTGGTATTGGCCAGCATTTCAATTTTATTCTCCCATTCATCCATCAAGGCAATCTTCAATTCAGGAGTTCTGATCCAGTTGCCCCAGAAGGGTGTGTTTTGCATGAGGACTGCACTCAGGTCGCCAAAAAATGCTTCGTCGTGTAAGCTGCTAACGGTGTGGCTTCCACCGATTACAAGTCCCTTGCCTGTAAGCAAATCAGATTCAGGATGGTGGTTGTAATAAAGTGAGAGGACATCTTTTGCAGCTTTGTAATGACCGTCAACAAGACTTTCATTGCTTACTGGAATGAATTTACTTTTGTCTGAGGTGGTCCCGCTGCTTTTGGCAAACCAATTGATTGGGGTATTCCATAAAATGTTTTGTTCACCCGCCATGATTCTTTCAATGTAGGGTTTAAGGTCCTCATACTCATGAATAGGAACTGCCTGCTTGAAGGTTTTGGTATTGAAGAGTTTGGAGAAATCATACTTTCTTCCAATTTCAGTGTATTGACCAGCAGTTACCAAATCCTGCAATACTTCACGTTGCGCAGATATAGGATGCTGCATCCAGGCTTCAATGCGCCAGGAACGCAACCTTGCTAGGGTTGATATGGCAGGACTTAGCAATTTCATGATGGTTTCGGCCGTTAACGGTCGCCGTAAAG
>CAZVYI010000074.1:0-8220 GCA_964631755.1 uncultured Sphingobacterium sp.
ACAATCAGACTTCCCAACAAATCTTCTTCACCTTGGTCATGCATCGAAAGAACTGCTTTATAATCACCAGAAAATCCATCAGCAAAATAAATACCTCGCTCTTGTATCCAACCATTGAAATCATCTTGCGTAATCTTGTTTGGAAAGTTCAAAAGAGGATGATTAGGATCGATGAACTTAACCTCTGCATCTTCTTCAGTTATCCTTCCTCTGGAAATGGCAAAAGGCTTTGGTCCGATTTTCATTTTTGCAAGCGGACCAGCAAAACTATTGGTATTGTATTGTACAACCATGTTGCCTCCTTCATTCACATAAGCCATCAGGATTGCATGCTTATCATTCAACCATTCGTTTACATTATAGGCTCTTACACCTACTACGATCGCATCAAATTGCTTTAGCTTTTCAGCATAGATATCATTCTTACCCAACTCTACCACTTCAAAACCCATCATTTCCAAAGCAGAAGAAACTTTGTCTCCCGCGCCAACCAAATACCCGATTTTCTTGCCAGTCGTTTTTAAGTTTTTCGGCAATACAATTGGCTTATTGTCGGCAAAATAAAGCAGTGAAGGAATATGCTCGTATTCAATTTCATGCATCACCTTATTCTTATCTTCTTTACCAGGAATAACATAGACCGGATGAAAGAACTCTCCTATTGCTGGATTGACAAATCTGAACTTCACCGGTTGAAGCACTTCGATGGTTTCTCCTTGCACAGCAAGTTTAACATGCACTTGAAATGCTGGTTTGTTTTCTGCTTCACCAATCAATGTTTGATCGTTGACATTGAAGAAACCAGTGTTCATTTCATTCACCAACCAATAAGGCTGAGTGAGATTTTCAGATGATGAAATAGGCAATGAAAAAATCTGGACCCAGTTGTTGTTTTTCTTCAACTGCACTTGCTCTTTTGCAACACTGCTATTTAAATTTGCCTCCTGAAATTTTACATCAGCACCAGAGCGGTTGTTGATGGTAAGTGACACCTGTAAGGTATCTCCTTGTTTGACATGCTTTTTATTGGACAGCGCTTCGATGTGCAATCCACTACACATTATTATCAACTGATCAACTTCCTTAGTCTTGATTTTTTTCCAATAAGCATCGCCAATATTGTTCAATTCTTTTTTAATCGCGATCAATTTTGCAATGGCATTTTCAGGATGTTGCGGATCAAAGGACGCGACCAATGCATCGACTTGCTTTGAAATTACATCCCCACCCTTTACACGGTTCCAAGACAGGTCAATGCCATCCATAGGATCATTCACTGCTTTATCGCCAAGTATAGGTATAAAATATTCAGTGGATGTTCCTCTTGTAGAGGCTGAACCAAAGCCCTGGCTTCTGTGCTGGCTTCTACTCTCAGCTGCGATTTCACCAATACTTTTTCCAAGCAATGGGATGTATTGTCCCACCTCGATTTTCATTTGATTTTCGGCAGTCGTGTTGGTAGAGCCAAAACTAAATGTATTCCATAAAATTCTTTTTGCTTGCCAAGGAGCAACACCGTATTTGAATTGTTCGGGGAAACGATTGGGGTCGGCAGCAGCAACGAATGCTTCTCTGGCAATGACTGCAGATCCGGAATGGTGCCCATGTCCTGCGCGACTATCTTCTGGAAATCTTGTAATGATGACGTCTGGTTTAAAATTCCTAATCACCCAAACTGCGTCTGCCAATACTTTTTCTTTGTCCCATATTGCCAATGCCTCTTCCGTCCTTTTTGAATACCCAAAATCATATGCTCTCGTAAAGAATTGTTGTCCACCATCTATCCTTCTTGCAGCAAGCAATTCCTGGGTTCTGATCAAACCCAATTCTATTCCCTGTTCATTGCCAATCAGGTTCTGCCCACCATCTCCTCTTGTCATAGCAAGATAGGCAGTCTGGTATTGACGTTCTTTTGCCATGTGCGCAATCAAACGGGTATTTTCATCATCGGGGTGTGCGGCTACATACAAAACACTACCCAGCACATTTAACTTCTTTATGGCATGCAAAATCTCACTGCTGCTCATTTGGTGTTGTTTTTGCGCAACAGCAGAAAATGATAAAAAAGCAGAAAGGAGCAAGTTTAAAAAGCCAAAACTTAAAAAATGGATTCTTTTCATGAAGATTTGCCGTTAATGATCATTTAAAAGTAAAGAAATGGAGGCGAAGAAGAACAAGTGATAAAATTTTCTTTTAAAATCATGTTTATCTTTAGCCCATGAAAAAGTATATCCACTCCTTCGGGCAATTTTCACTATTGCCCATTCTTATTTTTCTCTTTGCCCTGCATTTAGAAGCACAAATCAATCCCTATCAATATACAATTGAAAAAAGAGCTGTAGGCAAACAAGGTGCAGTTTCTTCAGCACATCCACTCGCAAGTGCTGTTGGCATAGCAATTTTAAAAAAGGGAGGAAACGCCTTTGATGCGGCCATTGCTACTCAGCTTGCTCTTGCAGTTGTTTACCCCGGTGCTGGAAATATTGGAGGGGGTGGTTTTCTTGTAGCACATACAGAAAAAGGAAAATCCATTGCTATCGATTACCGTGAAAAAGCACCAGGCAAAGCTTCAAGAAATATGTATTTGGATAAAGACGGAAATCCACAAATGAATTTGAGTCAGCATGGACATTTAGCAAGTGGTGTACCGGGAACCATAGCAGGGTTATTTGCTTCTCTTCCCTATGCCAAATTATCATTTAAAGAACTGATACAACCAGCAATTGATTTAGCCGCAAAAGGTTTTGTAATTACTGCAGCAGAAGCTTCTTCCTTAAATGGAACCAGATCAGCGTTTGAAAAATACAATACCAAACCTACTGCATTTGTGAAACAGGAAAACTGGAAAGCAGGCGACACTTTATTTCAGCCTGATCTTGCTGAAACCTTAAAGCGGGTTCAAGTACAGGGAATGAAGGGTTTTTATGAAGGAGAAACAGCTAGATTAATTGCTGAAGAAATGCAACGAGGCGGAGGAATGATTACTGAAGACGATTTAAAGAACTATGCAGCAGTTGTGAGGAAGCCTGTCATTTTTGATTACAAAGGATATAAAGTTATTGGCATGCCTATGCCCAGTAGTGGTGGACTCTTGATGCAGCAGATGATGAAGATGATTGAAGACAGGAATATTGCACAAATGGGATTTCAGTCCAAAGAGGCTGTACAATTGATGACTGAAGTTGAAAGAAGGGCTTATGCAGATCGTGCTGAGTTTATGGGAGATCAGGATTTTGTAAAGGTTCCAGTCAAAACTTTATCCAGTGCCGCTTACCTCAAGGAGCGCATGAAAGATTTTGTTCCAGGAAAAGCAACCCCAAGTGAATCTGTCTCTCCAGGAAAAGTGAACCCAGAAAGTGAAGAAACCACTCATTTATCTGTGGCCGACCAATACGGAAATGTTGTTAGTGTTACGACCACATTAAATGGCGGATATGGATCAAAAACTGTTGTAGGTGGTGCAGGATTTTTGCTCAACAATGAAATGGACGACTTCAGTGTGAAGCCAGGAGTAGCCAACATGTATGGTGCTGTGGGAAAAGAAGCCAACGCCATACAGGCAGGTAAAAGAATGTTAAGTTCTATGACCCCTACCGTAGTATTAAAAGACAATAAACCTTTTCTTGTAGTAGGAACCCCAGGCGGCACTACCATCCCTACTTCAGTATTTCAAACTTTGGTCAATATTCTTGAATTTGGACAATCACCACTTGATGCAGTTAATAACCCAAAGTTTCATCACCAATGGCTCCCTGATCAACTGATGGTTGAAAAAGAGTTTTCGCAAGAAACAAAAATAGCTTTAGAAAATATGGGGTACAAAGTGGTATCAAGAGGACAAATTGGTCGCACGGAAGTCATTAAACTCGATTGGAAGGGCAAAAAGCTAGAGACAATTGAGGCAGTCGCCGACAAAAGAGGCGATGATCATGCTTCAGCTTATTGATTGTATTCTTGGTAACTTTACATCAAATTTCACTTCTGAAGAAGGCTGTCAAAATATTAGGTTATATACTTGCTTCGCTTGCCGGGTTAATCCTAGTGCTTTGGCTATTGATCAGAATACCGAGTGTACAGAACAGACTTGTTCAATATGCAATCAAAGAAGCGGGCAAGACATTAAAAACAGAAATCAAAATAAAATCTGTCGATTTCTCACTATTCAATAGGTTTTATTTCAATGAATTTTTGATAAAAGACCAATCCAAAGACACATTGCTATATGCAGGTAGTTTAAAACTAAAAATAACCGACTGGTTTTTTATCAAGGATAAAATAACCATCCAATATTTTGGTCTATCCGATGCATTTATAAACACCAAGAGAACAGATAGCACCTGGAATTATAATTTTATAGTCGATGCGTTTGCTTCCGACAAACAAACAACCAGTCAGCCAAGTAATATTGTCCTCGACCTCAAAGAAATTGAATTGGATAATATTCGCTACCATACCACAGATAAATGGAGAGGTGAAGACCAGTTGATTTCACTGAAACATTTTACCCTCAGTGCAAACCAAATCGATATCAAGAACAACAAAATTGCACTCAATAAAGTATTGATTGAGGAACCCAATTTTAAACTTAATCAATACGATGGGTTAAGACCAGATTCTTTGATCCCCATATCAGAACCCAGAATTGAAGGTGTTCTTTACTGGAATCCTGAACAATGGAAAATTACTGCCAAAAGCATAACACTAAAGAATGGAGAATTCAAAAGTGATTTAGCATCAAATGCTGCGCCACTTCCCTATTTTGATGGCGAGCACATCGATTTTCAAAATATAAATGGATCTCTAAAAGATTTTAGTTTGGTCAACGATACCCTTTCTGCACAGATCATGCTAAGCACAAAGGAAAGAAGTGGATTTGAAGTGCTATCGTTAACAGCGTTGATGAAAATGGATCCAACTCAAATGTCTTTCAAGAACCTAGACATCAAAACACCTTATAGCAGAATCAGTCATTCGTTTGCAATGAAGTATAAAAATTTCATAGACGACATGGCAGAATTTGTGACCAATGTAAACTTGGAAGGAGACATCCGAGAGAGCGTATTGGATTTTAGGGACCTTGCTTTTTTTGCTCCGCAACTCAAGGGTGAAAAAATAAAACTGGTATTGGATGGGAAAGTAGAAGGTCCTGTTGCAGATTTATTTGCAGACAATATTGAACTCGACTATGGCGCAAATACTTTCATTAGAGGAGACCTGCACATCACAGGACTACCAGATACGGATGTAGCAATGTACAAACTAGATAATGCATTGGTAGTGTCATCTATTTCAGATCTTTATAAAGCACTCCCCTTCTTAAAAAAAGATATTCCAATTGATCTCCAACCATTAGGAAAATTCAACTACCAGGGAAATGTCAGCATTACAGAAAAATTGATATCTACAAAAGGAAAACTAAATACATCAATAGGAAGTATAACTACAGATATTGGTATAAAGAATCCTGGAAGTAAAACAATGACTGTAACATCTTCTGGTACACTATCCAACTTCAATCTTGGACGCTTTTTAAAGATTGAACAACTTGAAGAATTAAGCGGCAATTACAATGTAAAATCAACAGCCGCAGAAGTGAGTTTCAATTCTTTATTATCAAGTCTTCGTTTCAATAGATACACCTATTCAAGCCTATATCTAAATGGTGTCTATGCCAATAATCAGCTACAAAGCAGCCTCGAAATAAATGATGAGAATTTAATGGCAGAGCTGGATGCATCAATTGATTTCAGGGACAGTATCCCTAGCACCAATGCCAATATCGATATCATTGCATCTAATCTCCAAAAGACCAATTTTACCTCACTGCCACTGCAATTCAGTGGAAGAACAGAAATTGATTTATTAGGAAATGATCCTGATAACTTGAATGGAACTGCAAAATTTTCAAATCTTACTGTCTACCGAAACAACCAGGCTTACAAATTCGACAGCTTAACATTTAGAGCCTCCACTACTCCACTATTCAGATCACTTGCCTTAACTGGAAAAGATATAGATGCTAGCATTGAAGGTCAGTTTACTTTTGAAGAATTACCTGCTACACTGAATCAGTATTTTAGCTCTTATTATCCAATGTACTTCCAGAAAGTAGCAGCACCTAAACAAGATTTTGATTTGAATTTCAAACTTGAGTTAAAGAATTCTACTGCCTTTACAAAAATTTTAGACAACGGAATTGGTGGAATGAGCTATAGCAAAATCGATGGCAAGATCAATACAAAAGAGAAAATATTTATCCTAAATGCATCCATTCCTAAATTGACCTACAATAATTTTTCTACATATGATTTTGAATTTCACGCCAATGGCGATGCCGATAGTTTACTGATCACATCCAAAACAAGTTCGGTTGTTTTTAACGACAGCCTCTCTTTTCCAAAAAATGAAATTGAAATTCGTTCATCAAAAAACATCTCTTTCCTCAATATCAATACTTTCTCAGAGCAATCTGATTATGGTGCACGACTGCAAGGATATATAGAGAATGTAGAAGATGGCATTAAAATACATTTCAATCCATCTTCGCTTGTTTTCAACGACAAAACCTGGAACATAGAAAAAGACGGAGAAGTATTGATCAGTAAGCAAAGATTTGAAGCAAACAATTTCAGGTTAAACAATGGAGAACAATCTATCAGCTTGATTACACTTCCTTATGAAGCGAATAGTCCTCAAACCATCATCCTCACCATGAATAAAGTCAACCTAGGTGAGTTGTTGCCATTTGTGCTAAAAGAACCTAAAATACAAGGACTTACTTCTGGTGACTTAACAATACAAGATCCATTCAATGAGCTAAAGCTTTATTTGAATGCCCAAACAGAAAAGACCAGATTTGAAGATGATTCAATTGGTTTAACCTCGCTCACTGGATATTGGGATAACAGTGAAAAAAGAGCAAGTTTCTTTTTCGAATCAGACAATCCCAATTATGAATTAGACGTAAGAGGAAAATTAAACTTGAAAGATAGCAGCAATCAACAAATCAATACTGATATTGATATTAAAAATGTTAGCCTATCAATACTTGAACCCTACCTGGGTATTGTGTTTAGCAAGATTGAAGGAATTGGAAATGGAAAACTTCAAATTACAGGTAAACTAGATGAGCCGGATTTAATTGGTTCTGTTAAGGTAAACAATGCAAAAGTTGTTGTTGATTACACACAGTGTGCATATACCCTTCAAGACCCAATTATCAAGTTCACTCCTGATAAAATTGATTTTGGCAGTATTCAGATGCGTGACAAATTTGGAAACCTTGCTATTTTGAAAGGCTCATTAAATCATCATTTCTTCAACGACTTTGAATACAACATCAATGCCAGTTCAAGAAAGATGCTTGTACTGGATACTGATAGAAGCAATAATGATCTGTTCTATGGCAATACTGTGGCTCGCTTTAATTTTAACATGACAGGGCCAGAAGATGAAATGCGTATGGCAGTTAGCGGAGCACCAGTTGATAGTTCAACCATAAATATATTAACCACAACTAGCAGCAAGCAAACTGCAGAGGTTGATTACATTGTTTGGAAAACGTATGGAAAAGAAATAGAACAAAAAGTAAATGAATCTTCAAGCAACCTGATCATTGATCTGGATCTTTCTGCTTCTCCCTTATTGAAGTTAAATGTAGTGTTAGATGAAGTCACAGGTGATGTATTGTCTGGACAGGGAAATGGTAATTTGAAAATCCATACCGGTACAAAAGAAACACTGAGCATGATTGGAAGATTCAATATCTCTAGCGGTAGTTATAATTTCAACTTCCAGGATATCTTTAAAAAACCATTTAAGCTTCAAGGTGATGGAAGTAGCTACATCAGCTGGAATGGAGACCCTTTTAATGCTGAAATCAATATTGATGCTGTTTACATGGCAGAAAAAGTGAGGATGAGCACCTTGTTTACTGACCCCAGCAGTTCAACAATCTCTGGTGTAAGTTCAGATGTATTGAGAGAGATCAGTGATGTGGAAGTGCGTTGCAATCTTTCAGGAACACTAAGTAAACCCAATCCGACTTTCCAAATTGTAATACCACAGAATAGTGCTGTCAAAAACAATACAACCATAGACAGTAAATTAAAAACCATTAACAGAGATCCCCTGGAGGTAAGTAAACAGGCTACCTATCTTATTGTGTTTAAAAGTTTTGCCCCTCAGGCTGCTGTTGTTGCGAGTGATTTAAATAGTGAA
>CAZVYI010000075.1:0-3952 GCA_964631755.1 uncultured Sphingobacterium sp.
CTCGGGTTCAACTCCCGATCTCGCTACAAAGGGGAATCAAGTGATTCCCTTTTTTTATTTATGTTTTACGTTTACGTTTTATATTCTGATATACATGAGAAGCATTATACAGGTTACACTAGTGATCTAGAAATGCGTATCAAGAGTCATAATGAATTGGGGTCTGATTGGACAAAGAAGTATCGCCCTTGGAGAGTCATCTACACTAAGGAGTTTGAAACAAAAGCTGATGCCATGAAGTATGAAAGTTGGTTAAAGTCAGGTATTGGTCGAGAATTTATTGGCAAGTCACCTCATTAAAGCGGTTTCATATCCACCGCGGCGGACTCGGGTTCAACTCCCGATCTCGCTACAAAAAGAGTCTCATTTGAGACTCTTTTTATTTGCCTATACTAATTTCGTTTTAAGTTCCTTTTTTTCTAGCGGATAGCGAACTACAGACTTTTTAAACCATTGTATGAAAAGGTTAATAAGGCTTTCTATTATTGAACCAAGTCTTATCGTCTTTTGCTATAACAGGGTTAGCTGGACCACCATAAGGCGTAACTTGTCCCGGTTGGGTAGGAATAGATTTCAAGAATTCAATAATTTCATATCGCTCAGTTTCTGTAAACTTTCTGCCAATCACCCCAGGTCCTTTAGTGTCTTCAAAACTATGACCTGCATTAGAATTTCCCGCAAGTTTAGTATCGAATTTAAACCCTGTTTTTTGGTTTGTGTTGATGCCCACTTTAACAGGATCAAATTGACTGTTTACATAAAAGCTCTCAGATCTTTCTTTTGCAGGGGATAACAACTCGTATAAATTAGGAATAGATGCATTGTGTAAGTAAGGGCCAATAGACCAAGCACCATCGCGTGTTGCAGCTTTATAGACTCCAAAAGGCGCTTTATCATTTTTCATCCTTTCTATGGTTAGGTATCCATTTGCATCTAATATTTCTTCTGGGGTTAATCCTGCTTGAGCAATTGAATTCTGCATCATAGCGCCCTCTGCTAATTGAAAGAATTCTGTTGGTGTAACTTTCTCTTTGCCACCAAAAAACCTTTTTAAATGTTTGGTTTCAACAACTGCATTTGTATCTAGAGCATAACTTTTTAGGTTAGCTGGATCTGTCCCTACAATTGACTGAGGAACTAGTGCATTTTCAATCATTCTTTTACCTTGTTCTCTTGGTTCGCTCCATCTATGCGGATATATACTGTGACAAGAGGCGCAATTCGTGGTAAACAATTTCGCACCCCTTGCAGCCTTTGCACTATCTATTCTACCCAATATTTCCTGTGGCCATTGAGGTGGTGCAAGTCTGCGTATCATTTTTTCAATGTGTGCAAGCTGTCTTATATCTACTGTTGAAATAGCATAATTGTTAGGGTTGCCTGTAGATGTTAAATCATATCTGGAAAAAACACCAAGCGCTTCACTATAATTACGTGATAATGGATTGGGCGAAACACCACTCCATTCAGCCCATGCAGAATGGGAGGAGGTCCAAAGAAAAGGGGGTTTTACAGGAGCTTCATTAACTGTAATATTTTCCATAATGCCTGAATGTATTCCAAGAAAAGCATTAGCTATACCACCAAAAGCATCCATCCTGCCAGGACCATTCTCAATCTTTGAGAATAAAACCTGATTTATCCAACTTTTAGCGATCTGGACGTCTTCGTCAAGTCTTTTACGTAAATCAGCTTCATCTACTTTTCCATTTTTGCCAATCTCTGCCACCATTTCTTTGAATGCGCTCCTGTCTTTTTGTACATGCTCCAGTGAACTGGTTAGCTTTTTCAACCATGGAACTACTTGGAATGCAGTTGAATTGCCACCATCTATACGAATGTTGATTCCTTCATAATTAATTTGATTTGTATGGCAAGCAGCACATGTAAGTCCTATATACTCTCCTTTAAAAGGGCCATCTTTTACTATTGATTTGGCAATACCTATTGGAAAATTATCTGGATTTTTAGGATGAGCTGGCTCAGTTAGAAATCCAAATTGATTAGTAATAGCAGGGGAGTTGATTAACGTTCTTGTTTCGGGATCTTTTAAAGTCATGTATATATCATAAGACAACAATGCCGACCCCTGAGGAGCCCAATAGAAATCAGCACGATCCTCTGCAGACCAGCCTTGGTCTAAATAAACCAATTTACTACTATCTACATTTGTGCTAGTTGTTTCTGTTTTAATTTGAGGGCCACTACAATAAACTGCTGCAATAACTACGACAAACAGTACCATCACTTTGAGTATACGTTTCATATCTAGGTATTATTGGTTTAGTACATAAAGATTATAAGAGGAGCTTGATTGAAATTCCAACTTTCCATTTGATCTAAGTTTTCTTAAAAAGGTAAAACCTGATTAAAGTTATCTAAAATATGAATGAGTAGAAAATAAGGAATCTCAAGTTCAATTCTTGAACTATCTGTAAAAAGTCGATTTAAGAGGCCTTTTTTATTGCCTTTCTGTTTTGTTTTGGTTACAATTGAGGGAAGTTCAAAAAAATGCTTAAATTATCATAGTAAATGAGTCTCACTTATCAATTCATTTCATATGGCTGCTCAACCTTGGCGCAATGGCCAGATCATCAGAATCGAAAATGAAACTGCATCAACCAAAAGATTTTGGATAAGAGTTGATGATGTTGAGCAATTTGAATTTGTGCCTGGACAATTCATCACACTGGATCTACCTATTCACGAACAGCCTAACAAAAGATGGAGAAGTTATTCTATCGCATCTGCACCAGATCATACTAATGTAGTTGAATTGATCATTGTATTGATGGAAGGTGGACTTGGTACAAATTATCTCTTTCATAAGGCAGAAGTTGGAACCAGTTTTCCTGTCAGAGGACCACAAGGTCATTTTGTTTTGCCTGATCCGATTACAACAGACTTGTTTATGATCTGCACAGGCACTGGTATTGCACCTTTCAGATCGATGTTGCAACATATTCACGATAACAATATTCCTCATAAGGAAATTTTCCTCATATACGGAACCAGAAAATGTCAAGATGCTTTGTACCTGAATGAAATGATTGATCTCAAACAAAAACTTCCCGGGTTTCATTACTTTCCAACATTCTCTAGAGAGGAGCAAGTGGCAGAAGGGCTTTGTATTGGTTATGTTCATGGTGTTTATGAAAAATTGCTTCAAGACCCAAAGGACAATCCCCAATTTTTTCTTTGTGGATGGAAAGATATGATTACTGATGCGCGACAAAAAATTCAAGCTTTGGGTATTGGAAAAGATGCAATACATTTTGAATTGTATGGCTAAAAGAATTACCCTAATTTAACTATCTAAATTGAACAACTTATGTTGCTTGAAAATGCAGTGGCAGTAGTAACGGGAGGTGCATCAGGCTTGGGTGCCGCAACAGCTCAATTGCTTGTTGAAAAAGGAATGAAAGTAGTGATTGTTGATATAGATGCCGAAAAGCTGAAACTAAAGGCAGAAACAATCGGTGCATTTGGTTATCAATTGGATGTTACCAATGCTTTAACAGCGGAAGCATTTTTTAATCAAGTTGAAACCGAACATGGATTACCCAAGGTTTTAGTGAATTGTGCAGGCATTGCAACACCTGCAAAAATCATGGGTAAAAATGGATTGATGCCACTTGATTTTTTTCAAAAACTTGTCAATGTAAATCTCGTAGGCAGTTTTAACATGCTGCGCTTGGCAGCTGAAAAAATGTCGAAATCAAATGCAGATGAAGAGGGACAAAGAGGGGTTATTATTTCAACCGCTTCTATCGCTGCTTATGAAGGTCAAATTGGACAATCAGCATACGCTGCATCAAAAGCTGGAATAGTCGGCATGACATTACCTGCCGCAAGAGAATTAGCTTCCCTCGGAATTCGTGTAAATGCAATTGCTCCTGGAGTTTTTCATACACCTTTGGTGGAGGGATTGCCGCAAGAAGCACAAATTTCA
>CAZVYI010000075.1:4052-7926 GCA_964631755.1 uncultured Sphingobacterium sp.
AATCAAAATAAAGAAGTGAAGGAAAAACAAAAAGGAGAGGTTAGGGTTGTTTTTTTAGGCGATTCTATATTTGAAGGGTGGTCGGTTGCGCGACCAGATTTTTTTAGTGGAAAGCCTTATTTCAACAGGGGAATAAGTGGACAGGTTACAGCACAAATGCTCCTTCGATTTCAAGAAGATGTTGTCAATCTTAAACCAGATGTGTTGGTGTTGAAAGCTGGAATTAATGATATTGCTGAAAATGCAGGTGCTTACGACCAACTGAAGACATTGAATACTATTAAGTCGATTATCCAACTCGCTAAAGCAAATAAATTAAAAGTTGTGCTTTGCTCTGTATTGCCCGCAAATCATTTTGTTTGGAGACCATCACTGACACCTGCTGATAAAGTAATTGACTTGAATGTAGCACTTCAAGAATTAGCTAAGCTAGAAAATGTTCTTTATCTAGATTTGTATTCTGCTGTTGTAGATGATCAAAAAGGAATGAAATCTATTTATGCAAATGATGGAGTTCACCCTACTGTGGAAGGATACAAAGTTTTAGAACCAATGGTGGAACAAGCTATCATGGGTGTTAAGAAATAGTTTCTATCTTCTATTTCTTGAGCGGCTTACAATTTTTGGAATAATTGTATCAAATCTAACCTGCTGCTCAGGTGTGCACATTGCTCTCAATTTTGTAAAATGTGCGTATGTGAAAGAATCTGAGAAGTGATTTGTGTTTTTGATTTTTTCCAGTAAGTCGTTCACTGTTGAATCTGATAGATCAGATGCAAGATTTTGGTAAAGACTATCTTTTGCTTTTTTGTTTTCATTCCAAACAGGGCGCATGGTATTGAAAAAATCGTCTTTCTCTTTTTTGAATAGTGTTATCTGTGTAGTATCTAAACCAATCTCGTTGTATATTTTCATTGCCCATTCATCTGGAGAATCTTTTTTCTTCTCTTTCTTATCGTTTGAGAAGAAAAGAAAAAAAGCCAAGACCATGTTGCTTAAGAGCAAAATGAGCACCAGAAAAACCATCCATTTGTATTTTGTCTGACTCATATTAGGGGGCCTCGTTTAATTCGTATGGATTGATTGCGTTTTGTCTTCCATATTCAGCAGCAATGCTCTGGTTCATTTCTTCCTGATTCTCTTGCATCTGAATGCGGTTAAACATGATGTACCCATTAACAAGTATAACGAGCATGACCAAGGCCATCACAAATGAAGGTTTGGTAATATACCTTAATATGGTGGTTACCGTACTGTTTTCATTACGGAGCATCCTGGCATGAACCCTGGTATACAAAAAAGGGTCTGGTTCAGCACGGTGAATACCGTCCAGGCTATTGATGATTTCTTCCGTTGTAAACTTTGTTTTCATGTCAATACTCTAATTTAGATGTTTTTTTATCAAGGTTATTGCGCTACTCATTTAAGTTGTTTGTTTTTTTTAAAAATTCCCTCAAGTTAGTCTTAGCCCTATGCAATAGTGATTCAACTGCAGATAAACTGGTTTTCATGATGTCTGCAACTTCCTGGTAGCTCAGTCCTTCCACTTTATTTAATATAAAGGCAATCTGTTGATTTTCAGGTAGTTCCTTAATTGCCTTGAAAAGAATTGCAGCTTTTTCTTTATTGTCCAGTTGAACGCCCGGATGGTGAAAATCAGGCAATTCTAAAGTTGGCTCATTGTCTTCTCCCAAAATGGGACTTAAAAATCCAAATCTTTTTTTTCTTTTTTTCCTGCGGATGTACTCTAATGCAGTGGTGACTGCTACCCTGTAAATCCAGGTTGAAAGGGCAGATTCAGCCTTAAATTGTTGTATGGATTCAAATACCTTTATGAAAACATCTTGGGTTACATCCTCTGCATCTTCTGTACTTTGTAAAAATCCCAATACAGTATTGAAGACCAAAGATTGCCTGGTCTCCACCAAGTGTCTGAATGCGATGCCATCACCTTCCTTTAGGCGGTAAATGAGTTCCTGTTCTGTCAACTTTCCCTTGAAATGAATTGGTGATAAAGATAACTACTTCTGAAGGCATTGAAATTAATTTCAGAATCATTTACATGAATGGCAGTTACATGTAATCGAACTCCCTAATTTTCATTAAGTTTGAAAAAACAACAACTATGGCTCATTTTGAATGGAAAGGGGTGTTCCCGGCATTGTTAACTCCTTTTGATGCTAACGATCAATTGGATCTTCAGATGTATGAAACTAATTTGAAAGCACAGGTAGATGCAGGAGTAAGTGGCATTATTATTGGTGGTTCTCTTGGTGAAGCAAGTACAATCACACTTGAAGAAAAAGAATCTTTGGTCAAATTTTCTGTAAAATACTTAGGGGATAAATTACCCGTTATCATGAATATTGCTGAAGGTTCAACCAAAGAAGCGGTAAGGCAAGCAAAACTTGCAAAAGAATGGGGTGCAAGTGGATTGATGCTCTTGCCTCCCATGCGTTACAAATCTGACGATAAAGAAACTGTGACTTTCTTTAAAACAGTTGCAACCAGTATGGATTTGCCAGTTATGATATATAACAATCCTGTCGATTATAAAATTGAAGTAACACTGGATATGTTTGCAGAGCTTGCTGAGGTTCCTAATATCAATGCATTAAAAGAATCGACACGTGATGTTACCAATGTTACCCGTCTAAAAAACAGGTTCAATGATCGCTTCGCTATTTTGTGTGGAGTTGATACCCTAACTGTTGAGGAGCTTGCACTTGGTGCTGATGGCTTAGTTGCTGGACTTGTTGATGCTTTCCCTAAAGAAACAGTTGTAATGTATAACTTGGTGAAAGCTGGAAAACTGGAAGAAGCTATTAAGATTTACAGATGGTTTATGCCGATGCTCGAATTGGATATACATCCTAAGTTGGTTCAATACATCAAACTTGCAGCTACTCAAACTGGTATTGGTTCAGAATATGTACGTGCGCCTCGCTTACCTTTAGAAGGGGCTGAACGTGAGCGTGTGCTAAAAATCATTCAAGATGGTATTGCAACGCGACCAGCTTTATAATTTTAAAAATAAGTACCCAAAATTTTTCCATGTTTAAAGATGCGACAATTAATGAAGTGAACGATGCTATGCATCGTTCCACTACTGCTTTCAATCTCTATAAAAAATTTTCAATCAAACAGCGGGCATTGCTCATGCGCACCATTGCTAAAGAATTTGAAGCATTGGGTGATGAACTGATTCAAGTAACCATGCGTGAAACCAATCTTCCTGAAGCAAGATTAAAGGGAGAAAGGGGAAGAACAATTTTTCAACTGAACAGCTATGCTGATGCTTGTGAAAAAGGGGATTGGTTGGAAGCAAGAATTTGTTTGCCCATTCCCGACAAAGCTCCTCCGCGTCCTGATATACGTAAAATGCTCACCCCTCTTGGTCCAGTTGTTGTTTTTGGCTCGAGCAACTTCCCTTACGCTTATTCAACTGCAGGTGGAGACACCGCATCGGCATTAGCTGCAGGTTGTACAGTTGTAGTGAAGGCGCATCCTGCTCATCCTGAAACTTCTGCAATGGTAGCTGGAGCAATAGACAAGGCAATTACCTCTTTAGGTATGCCCAAAGACATCTTTATTCATCTACATGGTGCTTCATTTGCCATTGGCGAAGCTTTGGTGAAAAATGAAAATACTAAAGCGGTCGGTTTTACCGGCTCTTATACTGGAGGAATGGCTTTGTTCAATTGGGCCAATCAAAGGAAAGAACCTATACCTGTGTTTGCAGAAATGGGAAGTGTGAATCCTGTGTTTTTGTTTAAAGAAGAATTGTCAAGTGATCCCAATAAGTATGCCTCAATGCTGGCAGATTCTATAACACTTGGTGTTGGACAGTTTTGTACCAATCCTGGTATTATTG
>CAZVYI010000076.1:0-7686 GCA_964631755.1 uncultured Sphingobacterium sp.
AAATTGCCTGTCACACATCTTACTTTCTTAATTGGATGTTTGGCCATTGCAGGTATTCCTCCATTTGCAGGATTTTTTTCAAAGGATGAAATCTTAGTAGCAGCCCTGCTTAAACATCCCATCTATTATGTTTTCGGTGTAATGACTTCTGTCCTAACAGCTTTTTATATGTTCCGTTTGTATTTCTTAACCTTCTCAGGAAACTTCCGCGGAACACATGAGCAAGAACATCATTTGCATGAATCACCTTTTGCAATGACCTTCCCATTAATTGTATTGGCTATTTTATCAATCGTTGGTGGTTGGGTTGGTATACCTGCTTTGTTTGCAGAAAATGCACATCTGTTATCCTCGTATTTGTCACCTGTTTTAGGAACACACTCAACAGAGGGGCATCATCTCTCACACAGTTTGGAGTGGGCACTTATTGGTATCCTCCTAACATTTATACTTGTTGCCATATTAATGTCAAATCGATTATTTGGAAAACAATTTAAAGGAGAAAATACAACTGATGGAGTTGCAGGTTTCTTAGCCAACAAATGGTATGTTGATGAATTGTATGAGGCGGTTATCGTAAAGCCATTGGATAGGCTTGCAGGATTTTTGGGTTCAGTCGTAGATAATAAAATCATTGATGGTCTTGTTAACGGCGTAGGTAAGGCAGTCCAGTTTAGTGGTCGCCAAATGCGATTGCTACAAAGTGGACAAGTTGGTTCCTACATCTTAATCATGATGGTTTCAATCATACTATTTTTCATTTTCCAATTGTTCTGGAAATAATCATAATCGTATTAATTATGTTCGCAGCATTCGATAATTTTCCGGCACTCTTGATCTGGTTACCTCTACTGGGTGGAATTCTCAGTTTCTTCATGAGGTCTGAGAAAAGTGCTAAATCAACTGCATTGTTTTTCTCCATCATTACATTAGGTGTTGTAGTAACAAGCATGTTTTATGCAGAAGCAAAGCATCAGTTACTGAACCAAGTGAGTTATGTTTGGTTGCCAGGTATTGGCGCTAGTTTTGCATTTATATTGGATGGTTTAACAAGAACATTGGCTTTGCTCACTTCTATCGTTCTTCCTATTGCTATTATAAGTGTACCAGCAGGTAAATATAAAAATCCCAATGTGTTTTTTGGTTTATTGATGCTTACTTTCTGTGGTTTGATGGGTGTTTTTATGGCAATTGATGCCCTTGTATTTTATTTGTTTTGGGAGCTTGCCTTGATACCAGTTTACTTTCTTTCATCCATTTATGGCGGTGATAAAAGAATCAAAGCAACATTTAAATTTTTTATTTACACTTTCGTTGGCTCTTTGTTTTTACTCATTGGTATTCTATATATGTACTTAAAAACATCAGGATCCTTCAGCATTGTGTCATTCTATAATGTTACTCCAACAAATGCTGACCAATTGTGGGTGTTTTTACTGTTCCTGATTGCCTTTGCCATCAAAATGCCTATTTTCCCTTTTCATACATGGCAGCCAGAAGCGTATGAGCAAGCACCTGCTCCTGTTACCATGATATTAAGTGGTGTAATGGTGAAAATGGGTTTGTTTGGGTTAATCAGGTGGTTATTGCCAATGTTCCCATATGCTGCAAAGACTTATGCTGAGCCAATGGTGATTTTGATAGTAATTGGAATGTTATATGCTTCCTTTATAGCCATCAAGCAAGATAGCGTTAAGCGTTTGATTGCGTATTCTTCGATTGCTCACGTTGGTTTGATGGCTGCTGGTGCTTTCACACTAAAGGCAGTTGCTTACAATGGATTATTTATTCAGATGTTTAACCATGGTATCAATATTGTAGGGTTGTGGTTGATTGCAGATTTGATTGAAAGACAAACAGGTGTTTCAAAAATATCTGAACTTGGTGGCGTGGCAAAAAAGGCTCCAATTCTTGCAATATTTATGGTAATCATCGCTTTTGCCAATATAGCCTTGCCGCTTACAAATGCCTTTGTAGGGGAGTTCATGTTGTTCAATGGTTTATACCAAATGAAACCATGGCTTGCAGCTTTGGCAGGTATTAGTATTATTCTTTCTGCTATTTATACCTTGAATATGGTGAAGAATGTTTTTTATGGGGAGACGACAGGAGTGGTCAATACATTTACAGATATCAATAAGACACAAATAGGTATGTTGACGGTTATCAGTGTATTGATTTTTGTTCTGGGGGTTTATCCTACACCCTTCTTTACGATGATCTCAGAAACAGTGGGATTGATCGTTAATAAATTTGGCACCAACTAAACACATTAGAAATTATGAATTCAATTATCATATCAGCTTTGTGGGGCGTTTTGATGATGTATGCTGGTTTTGCAACCAGTAACAAAAAAACTGTTTCTGTAATAGCAGTTTTTGGTGTTTTGGCAGTATTGGTTTCTAATTGGCTAGAATACAGTGGTTTGGCTTTTTTCCATATTGATACAAGAGGAATGTTGGTTTACAATTCTTTTGGATACATATTCAATTTGGTTAGTCACCTTACTTTGCTCATGTACTTTTTGTTATCGGCCAAAGAAATTGAAGGAAGCTCAAAATCTCCATCAGATCATTATGCATTGATCTTTTTTATCACAGCAGGTATTTCCATTATTGCTGGGTTCAAATCTTTATTGATGTTGTTTATTGGTATTGAGATTGTGTCAATACCGCTTTATGTACTAGCTGGTAGCGATAAATCTAATTTGAAAAGCAACGAAGCGGCACTCAAGTATTTTCTGATGGGTTCATTTTCAACAGGTCTCCTTTTAATGGGTATAGCTTTTCTATATGGAGATGCTGGAACATTCTATTTGGAAGGAATTAATATCGGCACTGGCTTTCTATCGCCAATGAAAGCAATCGGATTGGTGTTGTTGATGGTTTCTATGGCATTTAAAGTATCAGCAGCCCCTTTTCATTTTTGGACACCAGATGTTTATGATGGAACGCCAACGGTTTATACTTCCTTTATGGCCACCTTGGTTAAGGCTGCAGGATTTTTTGCATTCTTGAAATTATTTGAAACTGCGTTTGGTAAGGTACATACGCAATGGGAAGTATTAATGAGTGTTATCATTGTACTTACAATAGTTGTAGGAAACATCACAGCTGTTTTTCAGCAAAGTGTAAAAAGAATGTTGAGTTATTCTTCTATCGCACAGGCTGGTTTCATGTTGTTAGGTGTATACGCTATGAACCTTATGGCCAAGCAGGGTATGATTTTGTATTTTGCAGCTTATGGCTTTGCAAGCATTGGATTGTTTGCCGTTTTAGCCAAGTTCAAGGATCATTCAGTTGAAGGATTAAATGGCTTTGCAAAAAAACATCCCATTGTTGCAGCCTCTATGTTGGTCAGCCTTTTATCATTGGCAGGAATACCACTGACAGCTGGATTTTTTGCTAAATATTATATGATTTTATCTGCCATGAAATATGGTAACTCCCTTTGGTTGGTCGTTGTTGCCATTCTTGGGGCTGCAGTAAGTATTTACTATTATTTTAGGGTGATACAAGCCATGTATTTCAAAGAGGAAAATACATCGTCTACTGAGGAAATTAGTTTTACGGTACCGTTTAAGGTAATGATGGTGATCAATGCCATCATCTTGCTGGTGTTGGGTGTGCACCCCGATTGGCTAATTATGTTCCTGTAATTTTTACAAATTATCAAGAAGCGAAGTTCCACTCATCAATCTTTTTGATGCCAAAGTAAAGGTTTAACTACTTTTACAGCATGAAATTACTAGATAACCTGGTGCTGGCCTGGAGAACCGTTAGGGCCAATAAGTTGCGGACAGGCATAACGGTGGCAATTATTGCATTCGGAATCATGGCTCTTGTGGGCATTATTACAGCGATTGAGGCGATGAACAGTAGTCTGCGCGATAGTTTCTCTACAATGGGTGCAAATGCATTTAGTATCCGTTACAAAGAGAGGAGGTCTTTTGTAGGTGGAGGAGGTGGTGCAGATGTAACACAATCCAATACCAAGAACAAACGTAAGGTGAAAAAATCTAATACAGGTAAAATCATCACCTTTAAGCAGGCTACATTATTTAAGCAGATGTATGAATTTCCAGCTGATGTTAGTGTTGGTTTAAACGGACCTAGGAATCAGGTAGTAAATTTTGAAAACAAGAAAACCAATCCAACTGTTTCACTCAATGGTGGAGACGAAAACTATTTACAACTGAATGGTTATGAAATCGCTTATGGTAGAAATTTCAATAAGAATGATGTTCAGAGTGGAACTGATATTTGTATCATTGGTAAGGATGTTGCTTTCAAGTTGTTTGGGGCAAAATACGACCGTGCACTTGATAAGGTTATACGGGTTGGTAAAAATAAATACCGTGTTGTTGGTATAACCAAGGAAAAAGGATCCAGCGCGTTTTTGCAAGCTGATAATGTAATTTTTGCAACCTATACCAATGTAAGACAGCGATATTCTAATCCCAATCAATCTTATTCAATTGCCATTATGGTTAAAGATATGAACCAAATGGAAACTGCAATAGGAGAGGCAGAGTCGAAATTCAGGCCGATCAGGGGATTGGAAATTACAGAAGACAATAATTTCTACGTGGACAAAAGTGATAGTATTGCAGAGACATTTATAGGATTACTGGGAACGATTTCAGCAGCCGCTGGTGCAATCGGTTTCATTACATTAATTGGTGCAGCAATTGGCTTAATGAATATCATGCTTGTAGCGGTTTCCGAGAGAACCAAAGAAGTAGGATTGATAAAAGCATTGGGTGGTAAAAAGAATTCAATACGTGCACAATTTCTTTTTGAATCGACTTTAATCAGTTTGTTGGGTGCAGTTATTGGAATTTTTCTTGGTGTGATTATTGGTAATCTAGTAGGAAGTTTATTGGATACCCCATTTTTTATTCCCTGGAACATCATCACAATTGGTATCATCATATGTTCTGCAGTTGGATTGGCAGCGGGACTCTATCCTGCTATGAAAGCTGCAAAACTTGATCCGATTGTAGCCTTGCGATATGAGTAAATCTCGATTTCAATTCTTTGTACATCTATAATAGAAAAGCCCCGAATACCGGGGCTTTTCTATTGGCTAAGTAAACCAAATTACCTTATTTAGGATCCAATGCATCTTTGATTCTTTCTGAAAGATCCATTAAGTGATACTTACTCATGGTATCAGTTGTAGCAGGAAGAGCTGTCTGAATTTCAGATCTCAATGAAGAGAGATGAGCTCTTACAACAGATGTTACGTCTGTTTTCTTAGGATCTGGTCCCGCACTAACTGCACCACCAATTGAAATAGTAATACCACCAGCAGCTGGAGCATTACCTAGGAGCGCACTCATTCTATCCACATAGCTTTTTTGCAAGCTTCTTCTGTAGCCATCAATTGCTTTTTTAGAACTCAACTCACTGAAGATACCTTTTTTCATATCCGTGAATAGTTCTGCAATATCGTAGCTATTGGGGAAGCGCTTGGAAGCAGTTGTCATTCTTGTTAATCTAGATGCAGAAAGAACACTTCCTAATGCATTGTCTTGAAGAGATCCAAGTTGATCTGCTGTTGGGCTGCTTATTTTATCCAAGATTTTTGGATCAATCATCCATGTAGGTGTTGTAAACAATTGGTTGTTCAAGAAAGCGACAGCTTCTTTTTGAACAGCCTTAGGTGTTACTTCATAAACACTACCGTCTTGCTCAACACTTTTTTGTGTTTCATAATATCCACCAATGTTACGAGAAACATGTCCAACATATCTGTTGAATTGTCCAACAACCTGACGGTACATCTGTGCAAGATTTTCATACCTGTCTGATTCTTCTTTGGTCCACTCAGGTAACTGAGTCATTATTCTTTTCAAGTTCTTGATACCATATTCACTTGCCTTCACAGCATTATCACTCAAGTCTTCGCTCTGTGTTCTTGGATCCGACATATTTCCATATTCATATGTACCAAACCAAATTCTTGGGTTCTTGGCAAGACGCTCATTGTACAATTTATTACGTTGTTTTTTATCTTCCTCAACATCATCTGCACCATAGCCATATCCCCATTCGATTGCCCAATCATCATAATCGCCAATTCTTGGGAACAGACCTGATCTGCTGATGTTATCTTCTGGTTGTGCAACGTAGTTGAAACGTGCATAGTCCATGATAGAAGCTGTGTGGCCATTTGCCTCTACCCAAGATTTATCTCTTAGTTTTTCAACTGGAGTTTTACTGCTTGAACCCATGTTGTGACGAAGACCAAGTGTATGTCCAACTTCATGCGAAGAGACAAATCTGATCAAGTTGCCCATAAGATCATCGTCATATTTCATTTTACGTGCACCTGGATCAACTGCAGCTGCCTGTACAAAATACCAATCGTGTACCAAGCTCATTACATTATGATACCAGCCAATATGACTTTCAAGGATTTCACCAGTTCGCGGATCATGAACGTTTGGTCCGTATGCATTAGGAATGTCTGAGGCGAAATAACGCAACACAGAGAAACGTGCATCTTCTAAACTCATGGTGCTATCACCCTCCGGCCATTCTTTACCAATGATGGCATTTTTGAAACCGGCTTTCTCAAAAGATTTTTGCCAATCATTGATACCTTGTATCAAATAGGGTCTCCATTTTTTTGGAGTAGCAGGATCAATATAATACACAATAGGTTTTACTGGTTCAACCAATTCACCTTTCTTCCATTTCTCTACATCCTCTTTTTTAGGCTCTAATCTCCAACGTACAACGAAACTTTCGTTTTCAACTTTTTGTTGGTCGTCACTATACCTTGTATAATCTTCTGCAAAGAAGCCAATACGAGGATCATTCATCCTGCGTTGCATTGGATTTTCAGGCAGCTTTATAAATGAAGTATTGATTTCAAGCGTTACAGCACCAGCTGCATTAGCAGCAGGCAGAGATGATGAAGGCATTCCAAAGCCACCTGCTCCGGCAGGTGCAGGTGATGATCCATAAGTTTTTACTGTTCTTACTTCAGTATTAATTGGGAAACTTTTAATTACATCGATATATGAACGATCGGTGAGTAATCCAGTAAGATTAAATCTTCTTTTAGCCTGACTGCTTACAGATACAGCCTGGTTATCACCTTTGAAGAACTCTGTTACCTCAATAACTGCACCACTTGAATCCTTACCCAATGACTTGATGTCAAATGATGCAGCAATTGGATCAAGGTTTGAATTGGTAACAGCTTTGTAAATAGGTTGATTAGAATCTGCAACACTGATGAGTGTTACTACTCTCATGAATACTTTATTGTCCGGACCTTTTTCAAATTTTACAACTTGCTGATTGGCAAGTTCACCACCATAAACACCACCGCCACCAGCTACTTTGCTGAAACGGGTAATGGCCATGATTTCTTTTTCAAAAAGATTTTCAGGTAGTTCAAAAAAATACTTGTCGTCTATCTTGTGAACAGTAAATAAACCTTTGGTTGTTTTTGCTTTCGCAGTAATTACATCCTTGTAAGGTTTTGGTCCAGGTTTTGCTGGTGCAGGGGGTGCAGCAGGGGGAGTGGCTGCTGGTGTTGCAGGCGCGCCAGCTGGAGGTGGGGTAGGGTTCCTCTCCCTTCTCTCCTGTGCTACAGCAGAAAATTGTTGTGTGATGGTCAGGGAAACTACTAACATTGCCCCGAGAAGTTGATTTGTTCTCATTTTAC
>CAZVYI010000077.1:0-7654 GCA_964631755.1 uncultured Sphingobacterium sp.
CCAGAAAATCTGAGCAACCATTTATGACTGCAGGATGTTGGGTAAATGATGGATCAGCATTCACCATGCCAAATACTTTTACGATGCGTTTTACCTTACCCAAATCACCAACATAAGCTTTAAGTGTAGTCAGTAATGCAATACCCGTTAACCTTGCTGCCTCTTTGGCTTCATCTACAGTTAAAGCAGAACCAACCTTTCCACGCGTTTTCTTACCCGCTACTTCATCGGGTATATGACCAGATAAAAAAAGCAAATTACCAGTTTGGACAGCTTTAACGTAATTGGCGACAGGCGCTTTCACTTCACCCAATACAATTCCCATTTGTTGCAACTGTTTTTCCGGATCCATAGTTTGTGATTTTAATTGAAGAGTAACTAAACAAAACAAAAAGAAGAATAGATTTTTTTTCATAACAACATCAATTGATGAATTCAATACAAACAGGTACAGGAATATCCAAGGCAGATTGTAAATACATTTTGCCAGTTGCAGCATCAAATGAAAAAATCTGAACCTGATCACCATCTTGCCCCGCTACCAAAATAAATTTACCATGTTTATCAAATCTAAAAAATCTTGGCTTCTTGGTCACTTCTACATGATGCTTTTTAGTTAATGTTCCATTTTCTTGTACTTCATATACAACAATTTGATTACTTGTTACCCTATTAGAAACCAATAACCAGTCTCCACCGTGAGAAAGTTGAATAGCTCCACTCCCGTGATCTGCTGCGGTTTGGGTTGTATCTGCAACAATTGTTTGGATTTTTTTTAAGTCGCCTTGCAAAACAGTAAACACATCCACAGTGCCTTTCATTTCATTGATCGAATAGGCATGTGTGCCTTTTGCATTGAATATAATATGTCTTGGACCATTTCCAGGTTCAACTTTAAAATCAACCGCTTTTTCTGATAAACTGCCATCTTGTAAAATAGTGTGGCGATGAATAATGTCAGTTCCTAAATCACTAATGTATAGATATTTATTATCCGGACTCACTACAGCGCAATGTGCATGTGGCTTTTCTTGTCTAGATTTATTAATACTTGACCCAGTATAAACAATATGCTGTATTGCAGGCTGTAAAGAGCCGTCTGCATTCGTTTTGAAAACAGTAATACTGCCGCTTGAATAATTAGCAGTATAGACCGTTTTTGATGGTGCATGGTAACTAACATAACAAGGACCATCTCCTAAAATACTTTGCTTGTTCAATAAAGTTAAATCCCCTGATAACTGATCAATTGCATAAGATGTCACAGATCCAGTGCGGTCTTCTTCACTCAAAACATACATGAACTTTTGTTCTGGTGTAACCACCATGTATGATGCATTTGGAGCTTTGATCGATCTGATGAAACTGGATTTACCAGAAGCCTTATCATAATGATAAACCTGAATACCAGGATTCCCTTTCCAGGTATAAGATCCTACAAACATTAAAGTTTGTTTTTGGCCTATGGTATCAGAAAAAAGGGATTCAATTTTACTTTCTCCAAGTGCAAGTAAGCACATAGGCAAAAAAGACAATAAAAAAAGGAAGCTCTGCTTTCTCATGGAGAATCATTTACTTCCTTTAAAATTAAGCTAAAAAATCAGAGCTTAGATAATACCTGCTCGCCCATGGCGTCGGTGCCTAATATTTTATCTGCAGGAGTATGCGCATCCGCAATATCTCTTGTTCTGTAACCACTCTTTAATACTGCATCAACTGCCTGAATGACTGCTTCAGATTCTGCTTTGAGCCCAAAAGAGATGTCCAGCAATAATGCTGCAGAAAGTATAGATGCCAATGGATTAGCTACTCCTTTTCCTGTAATATCATGTGCGGAACCATGGATGGGTTCATAAACACCAGTACCATCACCAATGGAAGCAGAAGCCAGCATACCCATAGAGCCTGCAATCTGTGATGCTTCATCGGTAAGAATATCTCCAAATAGGTTAGCTGTTACAACAACGTCAAATTTCTTTGGATCTTTGATTAACAACATTGCTGTTGCATCTACAAATTGGTATTCCACTTCCACATCAGGATATTCCAATGCAACTTTCTGCACAACCTCTCTCCAGAGTCGACTTGTTTCCAATACATTGGCCTTATCAACAGAACATAATTTTTTTCTTCTGGTTCTTGCAGCATCGAAAGCTTTTCTAGCAATACGCTCAACTTCATGTCTGCTGTATTCTGCGAGGTCATATGCAGTATCACCATCATTTTTTCTTCCCTTCTCACCAAAATAAATATCCCCAGTCAGTTCTCTGAAGAAAAGGATATCAGCGCCTTTCAGTATTTCAGGTTTGATGCTGGAGGCACCAAGCAATTCATCAAATAATTTAATAGGACGAAGATTGGCGTATAAACCCAACTCCTTTCTCATTTTCAACAAGCCCTGCTCTGGTCTAACTTTGGCAGTCGGATCGTTGTCGTATTTGGGATGACCAACAGCACCAAACAATACTGCATCAGAGGCTTTCATTTTTGCAAGGGTCTCATCAGGAAGTGGAGATCCAGTAGCTTCAATGGCAACGTGACCAATTAAGGCCTCGTCATATGTAAATGTATGACCGAATTTTTCTGCAATCCTGTCCAGCACTTTTTTCCCTACTGCTGTCACTTCTTGTCCGATACCGTCTCCCGGGACGATGAGAATGTTTTTGTTCATATTATGGTTTTGAGTTGTGGGTTATGGGTTATGGGTTTAAACTTTTTGATTTAACTCATAACTCACAACCCATAACTTTTTTCTAAATCAAATTCAACATCTTCTGCGTTGCTTTTATCGCAGCAACTGTCTGGTCACTATCCAATCCTCTTGTTTTAAACTCACGACCTTTATAATCCCAAGTGATGATGGTTTCACAAAGTGCATCACTTTTTCCACCAGGTGGAATTCTCACTGCATAATCAGTGAGTATTGCCAATGGTAATTTTTTCTTTTTATAAATTGTTCGCAATGCATTCATGAAGGCATCATACTGACCATCTCCCTGGGCATACTCCTCAAATGATTCGCCGTGTATATTAATGTGCAACGTCACAGAAGGTTTCAAATCCTTTGAATGGGTCAATACATAATTCAACACCTTCACTTTTTCTATAATTGTATTGCTATCCAAAACATCCGATAAGATATATGGAAGGTCTTCTTGTGTAACCACTTCTTTTTTATCTCCCAATTCAATGATGCGTTGTGTCACTTTTTTCAAATCCGCATCTGAAAGTTCAATACCCAATTGTGCAAGGTTATTTTCAATGTTTGATTTACCGCTGGTTTTACCCAAAGCATATTTACGTTGTCTGGCAAATCGCTCTGGCATCAAGTCGTTATAATAAAGATTATTCTTCTTATCTCCATCTGCATGTATACCTGCAGTCTGTGTAAATACATTTTCTCCAACAACAGGTTTGTTGTCTGGAATACGAAAGCCTGTAAAGGTTTCTACTAATCGACTTACCTGATAAAGTGATTTTTCTACAATGCCTGTTTTGACTTGTGGCATGAAATCATGCAATACAGCAACAGCACTTGCCAGTGGTGCATTACCTGCACGTTCGCCCATTCCGTTTACAGTTAGATGAATACCATGCACCCCTGCTTTTACTGCTTCCAATACATTGGCAGTCCCTAAGTCATAATCATTGTGCCCATGAAAATCAAAATGTGCCTTGGGATATTTTTCAACAATCTGTTTTAAGAAAACGCTGACCTCATGCGGTTCTAAAATACCAAGGGTATCTGGAAGCATGATTCTTTTTACAGGTTGTGTAACAATGAAATCCAAATACTGAAATACGTATGCAGGCGAATTGCGCATGCCATTGCTCCAGTCCTCCAAATACACATTGGTCTCTATACCCTTCTTCTTTGCCAGTGCAATCACTTTGGCAATCTCTGCAAAATGTTGTTCCGGTGTCTTCTTCAATTGATGGGTCAGGTGATTCAAAGAACCTTTTGTCAACAGGTTCATCACTTTGGCACCTGCTTTGGTCATCCAGTCAATAGAAACAGTACCATCGACAAAAGTCAATACTTCAATCTTCTTTAACAAGCCTTTGGTCTTGGCCCAGCGTGTAATTTTTTTAACTGCATCAAATTCGCCATCAGACACACGTGCAGATGCAATTTCAATTCGATCTACTTTTACCTCGGTCAATAAAATCTGTGCAATGGTCAGTTTTTCAGCTGCTGAAAACGAAACACCACTGGTTTGTTCACCATCCCTTAAGGTGGTGTCCATTATTTCTATGTAACGGGTTGTCTTGGGCATGTTGGGTTTGCGCTAAACTTAATTACTAGTAGCGACTTTTTTCGGCAAATCCCATGATCTCATCTTTCATGGCCTGCAAATAATCAATATCGTCAAACCCATTGATGAGGTTGTGTTTCTTATATCCATTGATATCAAAAGATTCTTTTTCTCCGGTAGAAACAATGGTTACGGTTTGCTCCGGTAAATTCACTTCCAATAATGCTTTGGGATCTGCTTCAATAGCAGTAAATATTTTATTCAAAAAAGCATCCGTTACCTGTACTGGCAAAATGCCAACGTTCATCGAATTGTTCTTGAAGATGTCGGCAAAAAAACTGGAAATCACACAACGAAATCCATAATCATAAATCGCCCAGGCAGCATGCTCACGAGAACTTCCACTTCCGAAATTTTTACCCCCTACTAGAATGGAACCACTGTAAATTGGATTATTCAAAACAAAGTCCTGTTTGGGACTATCATCATTATTGTATCGCCAATCGCGAAACAGATTGTCGCCAAATCCCTCTCTCTTGGTTGCTTTCAAAAATCGTGCAGGAATAATCTGGTCTGTGTCCACATTCTCAATAGGAAGCGGTACTGCCGAGCTATGTAATATTGTAAACTTATCGTATGCCATTTCTTTACTTTATGCGATCAATGTTCTTGGGTCTGTTACTTTTCCGGTGACTGCTGCGGCGGCGGCTACAAGAGGACTGGCCAAAAGGGTTCTGGCACCTGGACCTTGTCTGCCTTCAAAGTTTCTGTTACTGGTACTCACCGCATATTTACCTGCAGGAATTTTATCGTCGTTCATTGCCAAACAAGCAGAACAACCTGGTTGTCGCAATTCAAAACCTGCATCAACTAAAATATCATAAATACCTTCCTCTCTGATCTGCTTCTCTACATTGTGAGAACCTGGAACGATCCATGCCGTTACATTATCCGCTTTCTTTCTTCCTTTCACCACCGATGCAAATGCCCTGAAATCTTCAATTCGTCCATTGGTACAGCTACCAATAAACACATAATCGATTTGTTTTCCCAACATCGCTTCTTTTTCATGGAAACCCATGTACTGAAGTGATTTAGCGAAACTTGCTTTACCAGCATCAATATCTTCAGCAGAAGGAATCAACTCAGAAATACCAATTCCCATTCCTGGATTGGTACCATAAGTAATCATCGGTTCAATATCCGCTGCATCAAAATTGTACTCTATATCAAAAACCACACCTTCATCTGTCTTCAAGGTTTTCCAATAGGCCAGAGCCTCATCCCATGCTGTACCTGTAGGTGCTTTTTCTCTTCCTTTGATGTAATTAAATGTAGTTTCATCAGGAGCAATCATTCCTCCACGTGCGCCCATCTCAATGCTCATGTTGCAAACGGTCATTCTTCCTTCCATGGTCATGTTCTCAAAAACAGAACCTGCATATTCAACAAAATAACCAGTTGCACCCGCAGCGGTCAGTTTTGAAATGATATACAACACCACATCTTTTGGAGTTACACCCTTGCTCAATTCACCATTGACACTAATGCGCATTTTCTTGGGCTTCGGCTGCATGATGCATTGAGAGGATAAGACCATCTCCACTTCAGAAGTACCAATTCCAAATGCAATACAACCAAAGGCACCATGGGTGGAAGTATGTGAATCACCACAAACGATGGTCATACCGGGAAGGGTAATGCCATTTTCCGGACCCACAACGTGTACAATACCATTTTTGGGATTGTTCAAGCCCCAATGAGAAATACCATGCTTACTTGTATTTTCTTCCAGCGCTTTTAACTGGTTTGCCGAAAGAGGGTCAGCTACCGGTAAATGCTGATTGATGGTCGGCGTGTTATGATCGGCTGTTGCAAAGGTCCTTTCAGGAAACATCACGCCCAGATTCCTCGTTTTTAAACCCAGGAAAGCTACGGGACTGGTTACTTCATGTATAAAATGGCGATCTATTAAAAATACATCAGGACCATCAGCTATGCTTCTGACCACATGCGCATCCCATACTTTGTCAAAAAGACTGGAAGGTTTACTGCTCATTTTTCAAAAAATTTGAGAATAGGTTGAATGATTTCAATTGGGATAGCGAATTTCCGAAAAAATTGTCATTTTACAAGCCTTTGAAAGCGTTATTTAACGCTTCAATGGCTCAACATATAGTGGATGTTGAAGAAGGACACTTCAGTTATAGCCACTTTTTTCTTCTGAACCATGAATAAATGAGGATGAAAACCAACACCATCAGTCCAATTACCAAAGGATAACCGAAAGTCCATTCTAACTCTGGCATGAACTCAAAATTCATTCCATAGACTCCAACAATAAAAGTGAGTGGAAGAAAATAGGCTGAGAAAATGGTCAACACCTTCATCACCTCGTTGGATTTATTGGCACTAATGGACATATACATAGAAACCAGGTTCAAGGCATCTTCTGACAATTGCTCATAAAACAGTTGCAACTTGATTTGATTGTCCCTTATGTCTTGTAGTTCGCTCGACTTTTTCTGACGGTGCTGAACCGCACTTACAACCTCTCCTGTGAGCAACAAGAGTTTCTTACACAAACCTGCCCTTCGTTTTAACAGGTAGAGGTTTTCAATGGATTCAGTCGCTTGTTTTTTAATGAACAAGCGCGTTTCCGTTTCATCAATTTCAGTATTGAGTTCAGCCGCAAAATGCGAGAAACTCTGCTGCACCTTGGCAATGATCTTCAATAAAAAACTATCTATTGAAAGAATTTTACCAGCATTCATCAACTGCTCACAGGCAGGAAATAAATCAGGATGAGGAACCCTGTGAATTGTTACTATGGTATCCACATCATAGAAAACTGCAATTTTAGTCGTCAGGCTATGAATGGTTGTTCCTTTGTCCTTCTCTCCCAACACTTTACGCAGAATAATAAAGTTAAACGGATCTCCCTCCTCAAACTTGGGAAGATGATCCGGTTCTAAGCAATCCTGAAGATTGTGGTGGTTGAGGGCGTATTTCTCGGCAACGGCTGATAAGTCATCCAGACTGGGACCTGTAATGTCTATCCAGGTAAACTGATTATTGGACGATTTGAGTTCAGTCAGGATCAATTGCTATAAAGAATTAGATAACCACAAGGCTATTGCTTCCGCCAAATGAATTGGGTACTTCACTATCAGCCTCAGGATCATTAACCCACAAAGTACTATCAATGCGGTATTTAAATTCGTGCTTAGAATCTTTTGGAAGATTTACTTCAGCATTAAATGAGCCATCTTTTTTCTTACTCATGATAACTGAATTCTCCCAATCACTATTCAAACCCAGAATCTCCACTGTTTCAGCCAACTCAGGCTTAAAACTGAACTTCACCTTGCAATAATCTTTTGTTTTATAGTATGTTT
>CAZVYI010000078.1:0-7416 GCA_964631755.1 uncultured Sphingobacterium sp.
ACTTCTTTTGCTTATGATATTGAAATCATCAATAATCTTTACAAAAGAAGAAAAATCAATAAAGACACTTACATCATTTGTAATGGTTTTAAACAAAAAACTTATACCTCTCGTATTGCTCGTTTAATCAATACAGGGTTTAAGAATGTTATTCCGGTACTTGATAACAAAGAAGAACTTGAGCGTTACAAACGTGCTGTAAAAGAACCCTTCAAATTAGGTATCCGTGTTGCTGCTGAAGAAGAGCCTAACTTTCCTTTTTATACCTCAAGATTGGGTATTCGTGCAAAAGATATTCTTGAGTTTTATGTCGATCAGATTGAAGGATATGAAGAGAAATTTCAATTGAAGATGTTACACATCTTCCTCAACAAAGGAATCAAAGACGATATATACTACTGGAGTGAGTTGAATAAAGTAATCAATCTTTATTGTCAGCTCAAGAAAATTTGTCCGGAACTCGACTCCATTAATATTGGAGGTGGATTCCCCATCAAACATTCACTTGGCTTTGAATACAACTATGCATTCATGATCAATGAGATCGTTGGCACTATCAAAAAAGCTTGTAAAAAAGCAAAAGTGCCAATGCCGCACATCTTCACAGAATTTGGAAGTTTCACTGTAGGAGAGAGTATGGCACATATCTATTCTGTTTTGGCAGAAAAAATCCAAAACGATAGAGAAATTTGGTACATGATTGATTCATCATTTATTACCACTTTGCCCGACACCTGGGGAATTGGGGAGAAATTCCTTTTGTTGCCGATTAATAAATGGGACAATGAATACCAGCGTGTGGTATTAGGTGGATTAACCTGTGATAGTCACGACTATTATGATTCTGAAGAACATGTAAATGAAGTTTTCCTACCTAAAACAAATGGAGAAAACAAAGAACCTCTATATCTGGGCTTCTTCCATACGGGTGCTTACCAAGATCAGATCAGTGGATATGGTGGAATTAAACACTGTATGATTCCTTCTCCTAAACATATTATCATTGGATATGATAAAAATGGAAAGCTGCATGATTGGGTTTATGCAAAGGAACAATCAGCACAAAGCATGCTTAAAATACTTGGATATATCTAACAAATGAAAAATTATTTATTTATTCTAACACTGGCCTTTGCTAACACTTGTTTTTCCCAGTCTGACGAACAAAAAGTAACAGAGAGAGTTCAACAATTGTTCACAGCTATGTTCAATGGCGATTCAACAGGTGCTAGGTCATGCTTTACAGAAAAAGCCATTATGCAAACGATTGGTTTTGATAAATCAGGTAATTCAATTGTGCAAACAGGAAGCCTGGATGCTTTTACATCTTTTGTAGGCAAGCAGTCAAAAGGAGCAGCAGATGAGAGAATTAAATTTGAAGGAATAAAGATTGATGGTGATATGGCAATGGTTTGGACGCCTTATGAATTTTACTATCAACAAAAATTCAGTCACTGTGGTGTGAATTCATTCATGTTATTCAGAAATAATGGTGAATGGAAGATCAATTATATTATCGATACAAGGAGAAAAGAAAACTGCAAGTAGTTATTGTACTTTGAGCTTGTATTTCTTGTTCACTTTCGGATTGTTGAAATAAGCATCTGCATCTTTTTCAGAATATCGAGGATCGAATTCTACTAGGGGTAAGTCAACCAGTTGCAACTGTGATTGCTTCAATTCATCTCTCAGTCTTTTGGTTTTTGAAAGAATATCAGGATCACGATCTCCAACCAGCATATTTTCAGTCATCATATAATCCAAGCGCTTAATTGTACCTCTTATTTGTGAGGCCGTATTTTGTTCCTGTACTTTATTGGGAGAAACGGCTTCCTTTACAGGTACTAAGGTTAGACCAACTGATGGAAGTATTTTCCCCAGGCTTTGTGATGTTCCGGAAGAACCAGAAGTAGAGATTATGGTACCCAACATAGCTGTAGAAGAGCCAGTTATATCAAGCGTAGTTCTTGTATTTTTATTGGTTTTGATATTCTTGCTCACCATATAAAAAGTCAATTTCAGATTGGTGACATATTTTTTGATTTCATTGACTACCTGAAGATGTTCCAGATTTTTTTGAGGATAGTTAACGCCAGTTTTGATGAAAAGTCTGATTGTAGCTGTGTCTGCATTTCTAAATTTATCCGTTCCAATAAACTGTAAAACCAGTATTTTTTGTCGACTGGTATCATTATCCCGAATGAAATCATAGGGAACCATCCATTTGAACTCATCATCACATTTGTTAACTGCTTTAAAATCACTGATGGGGTAATTAGAGTTGATGTTGATTTGCTCAATGGGAAAGCTTCCTTCTTCACATTGCACCCTGAATTGAAGTGAATCTCCTTCTTCTAATTGGACAGTACTACCAATCGTAGGCTTGAGCCTTGAAACAATTACTTCAGTATTGTAAAACATTAAGGTAAAACTAGATTCTGTTCTGTCTTTTGCATCTCTAAGATTTTGAATGCCTACCTCAACTTTATATGGGATATCGTACTTTAATTTTCCACTTTTAAAGAAACTTTTGTCTGCCTTGAAATAGAGGACACCGGTATTTTTATCAATTTTTAGGCCAATAGGGGCATTTTTGAGAAACCAAAAGTAATGTTGAGGCGGTTTATTGATTTCAAGATCATAAACAAAAACAGAATCAACCTGTAGTGTGAAAAACGGATTTAGATTGGTAATCCTTAAAACAGAGTCTGCAGGGTTTGCCTCTGGTTCAGTAGCAGGAATGGTATCGGATACAGTAATAATTGTATCCTTTTGGGCCTCCTGGCTAAAGACGATATTGGAGAGCAGTAGCGATAAAACAAAAAGTAGGAGTCTCAATTCAAACTTTGTTTGAGCTAAATTAACTCAAAACGTTCAAATGCGTAACTTTGCAATAAATCTTTAACATATGTATCCAGCACAGATAGTAATTCCGATGAAGGAAGAATTAACAGAGAATGGCTTTGAAGAATTGCTTACCCCCAATCAGGTAGATGAACAATTGGCAAAGTCGGGCACAACATTAGTAGTGGTAAACTCAGTATGTGGTTGTTCTGCAGGCAGTGCAAGACCTGGCGTCTTGATGTCTGTTCACAACTCACAAAAACGTCCGGATTTTTTAACGACTACTTTCGCAGGATTCGACATTGATGCTGTTAGAAAATTGAGAGAGCATTTGTTACCTTATCCTCCATCTTCTCCAGCAGTTGCCTTGTTCAAGGATGGTAAGTT
This sequence comes from uncultured Sphingobacterium sp., assembly GCA_964631755.1. Taxonomy (GTDB): domain Bacteria; phylum Bacteroidota; class Bacteroidia; order Chitinophagales; family Chitinophagaceae; genus Pollutibacter. Next base: position 3,232 of record CAZVYI010000078.1, read on the forward strand.
GGTTCACATGATTGAGCGTCATCAAATTGAAGGTAGACCAGCACAGATGATTGCCCAAAACCTCATGGCAGCTTACGAAGAATACTGTAACTAAAAACTATGTATCCAAATCTCTACTTTTTCTTAAAAGATGTATTTGGCATAACTCCTCCGGGCTTCACTCTTTATATCAATTCTTTTGGATTTTTAGTCGCGATAGCTTTTGTAATAGCGGCCATGTTCCTTCGAAGTGAATTAAAGCGAAAAGAACAGGAGGGGTTATTATTCTTTTTCGAAGAAAAAATCATCGTTGGTAAACCAGCAAGTGCTACTGAATTACTTGCCAATTTTGGTTTTGGTTTCTTAGTTGGTTATAAAATACTGGGTGTTTTTCTGAACGATAATCAGGTTAATCCTCAGGAATATATTTTTTCCAGTAAGGGTTCAATTTTAGGTGGACTCTTCCTTGGTGGATTATTTTCTGGATTAAAGTATTTCGAAAAGAAAAAGCAAGCTCTTGCAAAACCAGAAGAAAGGAAAATAAAAATCTGGCCTCATGAAAGAGTAGGAGATATTACTGTCTATGCAGCGATAGCTGGTTTTATAGGTGCAAAAGTTTTTGATAATCTTGAGAATTGGGACAGATTTATTCAAGATCCAATTGGTAATTTATTATCGCCAAGTGGTCTCACTTTTTATGGTGGACTAATTGTTGCATCCATAACGATTATCATATTTGCAAGAGGCAAAAAAATTGGAATCCGTCATTTGATTGACTCTGCTGCGCCTGCATTGATGATAGCTTATGCAATTGGTAGATTAGGATGCCACGTTTCCGGAGATGGAGATTGGGGTGTTTTCAACAGTGCCTATAAAGTAAATACAGAAAGCAAAATAGTTGAAGCGGCTGATTGGGAATTCCATCAAACACTAATGGACAATCAAGAATTCACAAGTGTTTTGGTAAGGGAGTATGGCAATTTGGATAGCATTCCTCATATCGCTTTTAAAGGTCCATCTTTCCTTCCTAATTGGTTCTGGGCATACAACTATCCTCACAACGTAAATGAGGTTGGAAATAAAATCAAAGATTGTGAAGGTGCATACTGTTATCAATTGACACCTCCGGTTTTTCCAACCCCGCTTTATGAGATTCTCGCCTGCACTTTACTCTTTGGGGTGCTTTGGTATTTCAGGAAAAAGATAAAGGCACCAGGCGCTTTATTTGGACTCTATTTAATTTTAAATGGGTTTGAAAGATTCATGATTGAAAAAATTCGCGTGAACACCACCTATGATATTTTTGGGTTTCATCCTACACAGGCCGAACTGATTTCTACGATGCTAATGCTGTTTGGAGCTTGGATGTGGATTGATGCTAATAAACGTCATAATTTGTTGCTTAAAAAATAAATACCATGGCCTCATTTGACATTTTAAGTAAAGTAGACGGTCAGGCATTGGACAATGCCATCAACGTTACCAAAAAAGAAATCACCAACCGATTTGATTTCAAGGATTCGGTAGTGAATATCGATTTGAACAAAAAAGACATGAAAATCCAGCTGGAAACTTCAGACGACATGAAAATGAAACAGCTGGTAGAAGTACTCATCAACCGTGCCAACAAACAGGGTATCTCTCCCCATGCTTTTGATACTTCAAAATCATCTTATCCAAGTGGTAAAACCATCAAACAAGAGGTAATTGTGAAGAATGGTCTAAAACAGGAAGATGCAAAGAAGATTACTAAACTGATAAAGGAAAAAGGCTTAAAAGTTCAGACCCAGATCATGGACGACATCATCAGGGTTACTGGGAAGAAAATAGATGATTTGCAGGAAGTTATCCAATTGTGCAGGACTGCTGAGCTCGAGTTGCCTCTTCAGTTTGAAAATATGAAGAGCTAAAAGCAAAAAAGTTGAAAAATAGGGGATAAATCCCTACATTTGCAATCTTAATAAAATTCATGGCCCAATCCATGAAGCCAAAAATCAATAAAAATGAAAAAAGGGATTCATCCAGAAAATTACAAGTTCGTGGTTTTCAAAGACATGAGTAACGGTACATCATTCCTTACCCGTTCTGGTCATACTTCAAAAGAGACCATCAAATGGGAAGACGGTAATGAATACCCAGTAGTTAAACTTGAGATCTCCAATACATCTCACCCGTTCTTCACAGGTCAGAATATCCTGGTAGATACGGCCGGTAGAATCGATAAGTTCAAAAAGAAATACGCAAAGAAGTAATTTCAAAACCCTCCTAACGGAGGGTTTTTCTTTTCCTATTCTCGTCGTAGCTTTGAGCCAATTGAAAAGCTATTCCCTATACCTAGAAGAAGCGCATCTCCAAAAGGATTTTTACCCGCTTACACTTAACAGGACTTTTTCTGAATTAAGAACAGGTTTGTTTTCAATTCGAGACAGATGGGTTGCACTCGCTACAAAACTGGGTATCCATATCAATTTTGTCGACGAACTATCTGCTGATTTATCTGTATCAGCCCATCTCATTCCGAAACATAACCTAGATCTTGAAGCACTATTTTTAAATCAGTTGGTTGATGAAAATAACTTCATCAAAATCAATCACCTCTGGGAATTGACGACTTCAAATATTGAGTTATTGTTAAGCGATTTCTCGTTAATTGACAGCAATCAATATTTATCTGATACTCCAACAAAAATAATGCTGACAGGAAATAATCCTGTTCTTGTACATCCAAGTGCTAAAGTTGATTATTGTTTTATCAATACTGAAAACGGTCCAGTTTTAATTGATGCAAATGCTCAAATCATGAGTGGGGCTATGTTAAGAGGGCCTGTTTATATTGGAGAACATGCGGTAGTCAAAATGGGGACTACCTTATATGAAGGGTCAAATATTGGTCGCCATTGTGTAATTGGAGGTGAAATCAAAAACAGTATTTTTCATGCCAATAGTAATAAGTCGCATCATGGCTATATAGGCGACAGCTATATCGGAGAATGGTGTAATCTAGGCGCAGGTACCTCTTGTTCGAATCTGAAAAATACAGCTGGGAAAATCAAAATCTGGGATATGCATAAAAAAGCATTCCGATTGGCAAATGAAAAAGCTGGTGTATTCATGGGCGATTTTGTGAGAACAGCGATAAATACCACCATCAACAGTGGGTCTGTGTTTGGCGCTTTCGCTAATGTTTTTACTCAGTCAGCTTTAACCCCAAAATTCATTCCTCCATTTTCATGGAGCAGTGAATCCATTCATAAATATGAAATCGAAAAGTTATTTATAGAGCTTGAAAAATGGATGAACATGAAAGGGCAAGCTCCATCTGAAGAATTAAAATCTAAAATCATCAACCTTTATAATCAATTCTAAAATGAGAAAACAAATCGCAGCAGCCAACTGGAAAATGAACAAGAGACTGGATGAGGGCAGAATATTGCTTGAAAACATACTCAATGCTGTAAGTTCAGTAAATACCAATCAGGAAGTAGTATTTGCTGTCCCTTTCCCTTATTTAGTACCCTTACAATCAATGGTAGAAGGGAAACAACATTTTTCTTTATCTGCTCAAAATTGCCACCACAAAACCTCAGGAGCCTATACTGGTGAAGTGTCAATAGATATGCTGGATTCTATAAATATCAACTATTGTATCGTTGGCCACTCTGAACGCAGGGAATATTTTGCAGAATCGAATGAAGTACTGGCTGAAAAAGTAAATCTTTGTCTCTCAAAAAATATAACTCCCATTTTTTGTTGTGGCGAGCCATTAAGTATCAGAGAAGCAGAAACACAAAATAAGTTTGTACAACTACAATTACAAGAATCACTTTTCCATTTGGATGAAACTGCTATTCAAAAAGTGGTAATTGCCTATGAACCTATTTGGGCAATAGGTACAGGTAAGACAGCTTCTTCGGAACAGGCTCAGGAAATGCATGAGCACTTGAGATCAGTCTTGGCTGGAAAATATGGAACGGATGTTGCTGCTGAAATTTCTATCCTTTACGGAGGTAGCGTTAAAGGAGCAAATGCTGAAGAACTCTTCTCTCAACCAGATGTAGATGGGGGACTAGTAGGAGGAGCTTCTTTGATTGCAGATGAATTCGTGCAAATCATTAAAGCCCTAAAAGCTTAGGACTTAAGTTTCTCCACCAATTCAATATAAGCTGTCATGGCTTCCTCAGGGGTTTTACCCTTGAGGGATGCCCA
>CAZVYI010000079.1:0-7188 GCA_964631755.1 uncultured Sphingobacterium sp.
TGGTTCGAATCCAATCGGGATCACAAAAAAAGAGGCCATCCAAGTGGATAGCCTCTTTTTTTTACTTACATACAGGTCGAATCTTTTAATCCCCAAACTGCATCAATTTTTCAAAAAGCTCTTCATAAGTTTTCTCAGCTGACTTAAGTTCAGTTGAAAATTGATTGTAGTTTTTCTCAGCAACTGCAAACTTTGCTTGGTCTGCATAAATACCAGGATCAGCCAAAGCAGATTCTGCTTCAGTGATATCTTTTTTAAGCTGACTGATTTTTACTTCCAAATCATCAAATTGCTTTTGAAGTCGCTTTTTCTCTTTCTGCTTTTCTTTATCAATTGGCTGATTGGCTGAAACAACTGGTTCTTGCTTTATTACAACCGGCTCTTTGATTTTTGTCTCCGCTTTGTTTTGTTGGTTTGTATCAGACTTTACTTTTGTCTTTTCTTTTGGGGGATTTGACCGCTCTTGATCCAATGCCAATTTTGCCATTCGCTCTTTCCATTCTACCCATTCCGTATAACCGCCCTTAAATTCTACAATTTCACCATCTACAATTTCCCAAATCTTGTTGGCAGTTTTAGAGATGAAATAACGGTCGTGGCTAACCAAGATCAAACTTCCTTCATATTTATCCAATGCATCTGCCAATAGATCTACAGAATGCATGTCGAGGTGGTTCGTAGGTTCATCAAGCATTAAAAAATTAGCTTTGCTGATAATGGTTTTCGCTAAAGCCACTCTGGCTTTTTCACCTCCACTCAATACCCTGATTTTTTTATCTACATCATCGCCACTGAAAAGGAAACAACCCAATACTGTTCTGAGTTCCATGTCCGTTTTCTTGCTTCCAGCTGTCTGCAATTCCTCCAGAATATTGTTGTCAAGTTTCAAGTGCTCAAGTTGATGCTGAGCATAAAAACTTTCATCTACATTATGCCCCCAAACTCTTTCACCTTCGAAGGTTTCTCTATCCGCTATGATTCTTAAAATAGTCGATTTGCCCTTTCCATTTGCTCCAATCAAGGCAATTTTATCGCCTCTTTCTATTTCAGCATTGGCTCCGTTAACAATTTCAATTGGACCAAAACTTTTGCTTAAGTTTTTTAATGAGCATATTACTTTTCCAGGAGTTTTATCTACACTGAAATTGATTCTGATATTGGGTCTTTCAATTGAAGCTTCTTCTACACGTTCAATTTTATCCAAACGTTTTTGAACACTTTGAGCCTGCGCGGCTTTTGAGGCTTTAGCTTTGAACCTTTCAATGAATCTTTCTTGCTGACGAATGAAATCTTGTTGGTTCTCAAAAGCTCTTTGCTGCATTTCCATTCTCACTACTTTTTCTTTTTCATAGTAAGAATAATTGCCAGTGTAGATATTCAGTTTACGCTGATAGAGTTCAACAATTTTATTCACCATTCTGTCGAGGAAAAACTTGTCATGGCTCACAATAACAACAGCACCCTGATAGTGAATCAGGTATTTTTCAAGCCATTCAATAGAAGGAAGATCAAGGTGGTTCGTAGGTTCATCAAGCATCAATAAATCTGGTTGCATCAGGATCATCTTTGCCAGAAGCACGCGCATTCTCCAGCCACCACTGAATTGTTTATAGGGTCTGGATAAATCTTCCTGTTTAAAGCCAAGACCATGCAATACATCCTCTGTTTTATGGTCTACATTATAACCATCCAATACATCCATTTCATGAAGTAGGTCGGTATATTGGATCAACTTCTTTTCATCTTCTTGCTCTTCAAGTTCTTTTCCTAATTGTTCAATTAATTTTTCAATCTCCATTACCCTTTCAAAGGCACCTTTCGCAACTTCAAGGATACTTGCATCCGTATCAAAACTGAGCAGGTCTTGGTGCAAATAACCAATTGTGGTGGTTCTGCTTCTTTCCACAGTTCCTTTGCTGGGTAAATACTCACCCGCCAGCAGCTTCAATAGGGTAGATTTACCAGTACCATTGTACCCAATAAGCCCAATTCTCTCTCCTGGGTGAATATGCCAAGTTGCATCTTCTACAATTGCTCTTGCTCCAAATTCAAATGTGAGGTCCTGAAATCCTGCCAGCATACTAATATTATTGCGCCGCAAAGTTAGTATAATATAATTTTGCGCCCGAACCTTAGTCGTTGTTCCTTGTTAATTAATCTTGTGGGTAAGTATATTTTTCTCCTTTTCTGTCTTTTTGCTGTTTTGCCAGCTTCAGCTCAAAACAAATTTACTATCAATGGTTATGTAAGAGATTCTCTTAGCAGGGAGACACTCATTGGGGCCACTTTACAAGTAAAAGAACTCTCAAGAGGAGTCAGCACCAACCAGTATGGTTACTTTTCTATTACCTTGCCAGATGGAGAATACACTTTTTTGGTCAGCTTTGTTGGGTATTTCCCGTTTGAACAAAAAATCAAGCTGAATAAAGATCAGGAGTTAAATGTTTCTCTTTTCTCTAAATCAAGCCTTTCACAAGAAATCGTCATTTCAGCGAAAAAAAGAGATGCAAATGTAAAGAGTGCACAAATGGGTCAGATTGATCTTTCTATGAACAGAATGCGATCGGTACCGGTCATTTTTGGCGAAGTTGACCCGCTCAAAACACTACAATTGTTCCCGGGGGTATCGAATGCTGGTGAAGGAAATTCTGGTTTATACGTAAGGGGTGGAGGTCCAGACCAGAACCTGATACTGCTAGATGATGCAGTTGTATATAATACTGGTCATCTTTTTGGATTCTTCTCCATTTTTAACGGGGATGCCATAAAAAATATCTCCCTCATTAAAGGAGGAATGCCTGCACAGTATGGGGGACGTCTGTCTTCAGTTTTAGATATTTCCATGAAAGATGGAAACATGAAAAACTTCCAGGCAGAAGGGGGTATAGGTTCAATCTCATCCAGACTGGCAATTCAGGGGCCTGTAGTGAAAGACAAAGCCTCTTTTATGGTATCTGGAAGACGAACTTATATTGATGCTTTGGTTAAACCCTTTATAAAAAAAGGGAGTCAGTTTTATGGATCTGGATATTACTTCTATGACCTCAATGCAAAATTTAATTACAAATTTTCCAATAAAGATAGGTTATACATCAGTGGTTATTTTGGAAGGGATGTTTTTGATTTTGTAAATAACCAACGCCAGTTTGATGTAAATATTCCCTGGGGAAATGCTACGATGACAGCAAGATGGAATCATGTTTTCAACAAGAAGTTGTTCATGAACACCACTTTTGTTTACAATGATTACGATTTTGCTTTAGGTGCTTTTCAAAATAACTTCAACTTCAGTTTAAAAAGTGGAATCAGAGATTTGAGTTATAAAACCGATCTTGATCATTACCTGACTCCTGAGCATAAGCTAAAGTATGGAGTCCAATATACTTACCATAGATTTTCTCCTTCCATTATATCCGGACAACAAGATAGTGTTGTATTTAATCCCAACAATGCGCAATTAAAATATGCCAGGGAAATGGCAGCTTATGTGCAAGATGACTGGGAGATATCAGATCGTTTGAAAATGAACTATGGGTTAAGGTGGAGTGGATTTCAACAAGTTGGTCCATATACTAACTATACAACTGATGATTTTGGAAACAGGTTGGATAGCTCAGTTTTCAATAAAGGTGATCACATTAAATTCTATCATGGTTTAGAACCCCGAGCAACCTTGCGTTATTCAATTGATGATGAAACATCTTTAAAAGGTGCAGTTTCCAGAAACAGGCAGTATATTCATTTGGTGAGTAATGCTGGCACTACCTTGCCGACTGACGTATGGGTTCCAAGTACATTTAGGGTAAAGCCACAATTGTCATGGCAGTACTCCGCTGGCTTTTTTAAAAACTTCAACGATAATACCTACGAGACATCAATTGAGGTTTATTATAAATCCATGAAAAACCAAATTGAATACAGAGAGGGATATACGCCATCCATAAAAGATCCTGAAGAAGAATTTGTTTTTGGTGATGGTTGGAGTTATGGTGCAGAATTCTTTTTCAATAAAACAAAAGGAAGATTTACGGGTTGGATAGGATATACATTGGCGTGGTCGTGGAGAAAATTTCCTGATTTAAATAAGGGGAATAAGTATCCGGCAAAATTCGACAGACGTCATGATCTTTCTGTAGTTGGTTTGTATGAATTCAACAGCAAATGGAAATTATCGACTGTTTTTGTTTATGCATCCGGAAACGCAGCTTCTTTGCCTGAAAAATTTTATTTGATCGAGGGTGTTTTAACCCAGCAATACAGCAACATTAACCAATATCGATTACCATCTTATCATCGTTTAGATATATCAGCCACTTACACACCTGTTCCTAAGAAACAAAGAAAAGTTTCAAGTAGCTGGAATTTCAGTATCTACAATGCTTACAGCAGAAGAAATCCTTACTTCTTCTATTTTGACCAAACGGGAAGTGCATTTGACGGATCTTTACAAGTACAAGCTAAACAGGTTTCTTTATTCCCGGTTATTCCATCTGTCACTTACAATTTCAAATTCTAATCAATTATTTTTTAAACTTGAATCTAATCGCCCCACTGGTCTGTTCATTGGAGGATATATTGATTTCATAACGTTGAGTGCCAGTTGTTACAATCATCAATGCTGTATTGGGAGGAATTGATCCAAGACTTTCTGCATACATAATGAGGTCGTATACATCTTCATTTTCATCGACTTTAATCTGAAGTGTAATAGGTTGTGCCGTTAACATTTTTGATGAAACAAGTTGTTTCTCATTGAGATATATGGAGACTACATCTCCGTCTACCTGACCGTTATCGTAAATATCAACTTTGATATTAGATTGAGAAACTTCAATCACCTTGATTACCTGATATGTACGTTTAGATAATTTATCTTTTGTGTTATCAGGCATATTTTTAGCCTTTCCACTCTCTATCGGCAAAGCAGATTTTTCGCTGTTTTTTTTCTCATTCAGGTTGTCCCTAACACTTTGTTGCGCCACTTTAGGAGGTCCTGGATCTGTAATTTCTTCAGTTTTTATTTCTTGAGGTATAGTTTTTACAGGAGGATTTTTAGCAACAGGTTTTGTAGATTGAATTGTGGGTTTTGCTGGCTGTTGTTTGGTATTTGGTACTGATTTTACCGGAGGAGCTGAAGGACTATTTTTGGATTTTGTTGTGGTCGTGTTTGATGGCTTTTTTGACGGAGTTGTTAATTTTGAATCAGTGGGTTTATTTTCAGTTGATGATTTACTACTGTTTTCTCTAATTAGAGCTTTTCTTTCCAGTTCGGTAAATCCTTTTCCGCAAGTACTTCCTTTTTCTGTAGGCTTCCATTTACCAATCAGGGTTTCTTTATCTTTTTGCTTTAAATAGGTGAGTTGATGCGATTGGTGACAATTTTCAAAATCAGGAGGTGTATTTGTTTTGATGGTTTCAATTTCTTTAATCTCCATTGATTTACTTCCCTTGTCGTACGTCCCTTTTAACCGACAAATTACAAAGTATCTCTTACCAGCTAAAGAGAAATAGGTATAAGAATAACCAGAAAGCTGGCTGCCATTGGATTCAATTTCTAGAACATAGTCGGTGCCACTACCATCTGGATCATCTTCAGAAGTAAATTTGCCAATCCATTGTCCGCTTATGTTCTGTGCAGTTATATTTGAAAGTTGGCTTCCAAGCAAGCATATAACAATGAGCATTCTACTCCAATACTTTCGGAAGGCAAATGGTGGAATAAATAAAAAATGGGGTAAAGTTCTAATCAAATCCTTTTTTTTTATCAACTGGCTAAATTATTGCGAAATCAAGAGGGGCTTACCCAATAGTTCGTTAAATTTGCATTTGTAGTATAATTAAATAATTGGCCTTCAAGATGATTAATGTTAGATTTCCAGATGGTGCGGTTAGGACATATGAAAAGGGTATCACCCCCATGGCTATTGCAAAGTCAATTTCCGAAGGGTTAGCTAAAAAAGTAATTGCAGCTTCAGTAGATGGAGCAGTTTGTGATGCCACAACTCCTTTAAACACAAATGTTGCCTTAAAATTGCATACCTGGGACGATACTGAGGGCAAATCAACATTCTGGCATTCATCTGCTCACTTATTGGCTGAAGCTGTCGAATCTTTGTTTCCAGGTGTTAAGTTTTGGGTAGGACCTGCTGTAGATAGAGGTTTCTATTATGATATGGATTTAGGCGGTCGATATATTGCTGAGGAAGACCTTCATACCCTTGAGAAAAGAATGGTAGAGTTGGCTGCTAAAAACAATCCCTTTATCAAAAAAGAAATCAGCAAGTCAGATGCCATCTCTTATTTTACTGATAAAGGCGATGAATACAAGCTCGATCTTTTAGCCGGTTTGCAAGACGGAGAAATTACTTTTTACACCCAAGGTGAATTTACTGATCTCTGTCGCGGACCTCATATTCCTCATACAGGTTTAATCAAAGCCATCAAACTTACTTCCATTGCAGGCGCTTATTGGAAAGGCGATGAAAAAAATAAACAACTTACCCGTGTATATGGTGTAACCTTCCCAAATCAAAAAGAACTTGACGAGCATCTTCAAATGCTGGAAGAAGCTAAAAAAAGGGATCATCGTAAGTTGGGTAAAGAATTGGGAATTTTCACATTTGATGATGACGTAGGCCCAGGACTTCCTTTATGGATGCCCAATGGTACGATTGTAATTGAAGAACTGGAAAAACTGGCAAAGGAAACGGAAACCGCTGCAGGGTACAAACGTGTGGTAACTCCGCATATTGCTAAAGAAAGCATGTACCTGACGAGTGGACACTTGCCCTATTACCAGGATAGTATGTATCCTCCCATGGAACTTGAAGGTGTAAAGTACTACCTGAAGGCCATGAACTGTCCCCACCACCATAAAATTTTCTCTGCAGAAAGCAGAAGTTACAAGGACCTGCCTCTTAGATTGGCCGAATACGGAACCTGTTACCGTTATGAGCAAAGTGGTGAATTATTTGGTTTAATGAGAGTGCGTTGTTTACACATGAACGATGCCCATATCTATTGTTCCAAAGAAGATTTTGCCAATGAGTTCAGAGCTGTAAATGACATGTATATCAAGTATTTCAACATATTTGGTATAGATAAATATGTAATGCGACTCAGTTTACACGATCCTGCTAAATTGGGACAGAAATACATCAATGAACCAGAACTTTGGATAGAAACTGA
>CAZVYI010000080.1:0-7140 GCA_964631755.1 uncultured Sphingobacterium sp.
GCATTCTCCACTTCGGCAGTCCCGATGCGGTGTCCACTTACATTCAATACATCATCAACGCGTCCCGTTATTCTGTAAAAACCATTATCGTCTCTGTAAGCACCATCACCAGTGAAGTACAAATTATCGTAAGTCGCGAAATAATTTGTTCTGCATCTTTCATGATCACCGTAAGTCGTTCTGATAACTGAAGGCCATGCCGAACGAATACAAAGATTTCCAGTTACATTGTTTTCTCTGATTTCATTTCCTTTATCATCAACCAGCAATGGTTCAACACCAGGCATGGGGAGTGTTGCAAAACTTGGTTTGGCAGGAGTTACACCAGCCATGTTGCTGATCATGATACCACCGGTTTCGGTTTGCCACCAGGTATCAACAATCGGACATTTTTTCTTTCCGATGTGTTCATCGTACCAATGCCATGCTTCTTCGTTAATCGGTTCGCCGACAGTCCCGAGCATACGCAAAGAACTCAAATCTTTCCCTTGAATGGGTCCCAAACCAAATGCCATCAAACTTCTGATGGCTGTCGGTGCCGTATACAAAATATTCACTTTGTATTTATCGATGATATCCCAAAACCTACCTGCATCAGGGAATGTTGGAATACCTTCAAACATGAGGGAAGTCGCGCCGGCACTCAACGGACCATATACAATATAAGAGTGTCCGGTTATCCATCCAATATCAGCAGTACAGAAATGAATTTCTTCAGGCTGGTATTGAAAGACATTGACGAAAGTATAGTTGGTATACAACATGTAACCTGCACAAGAGTGCACTACACCTTTTGGTTTTCCTGTCGATCCAGATGTATAGAGAATGAACAAGGGATCTTCTGCTTCCATGCTGACTGCCGGGAAAAATGATGTTTCTATTTTTCCAATTTCTTCTTGCCACCATACATCACGTCCTTTGATCATGCTGACAGGTGTTTTGGTATGCATGTAAACAATGACACACTTTACAAATGGACAACTGATTAATGCATCATCAATTACACTTTTCAAAGGAATATCTTTTGGGCCGCGAAATGCACCATCACATGTAATTACAAATTCAGCTTGTGCATCCTGCAATCGATCTGAAATACTTTGAGCACTAAAGCCTCCAAAGATGACAGAGTGTATTGCACCTATTCTTGCACAGGCAAGGACCGCGACAGCCAATTCAGGAATCATTCCCATGTAGATACAAACCCGGTCGCCTTTTTTAACGCCATTGTTTTGTAATACATGAGCAAACTGATTTACCATCTCATGTAATTCAGCGTAAGTAATTAAACGATGTGGATCATTTGGATTGTTCGGTTCCCAAATGATAGCAGGTTGATTTGCTTTATCAGCTAAATGTCTATCCAAACAATTTTCCGTAATGTTTAATTGTGCACCTTGAAACCATTTTGCTGATGGTTCTTTAAAATTCCATTCAAGGACATTATCCCATTTCTTTTTCCAAACAAACTGTTCGGCTATTTCACTCCAAAAGCCTGCTGGATCCTCAATACTTTTCTTCCAGGCTTGATGGTACTCTTCTAATGAGTTGATTTGGTAAGGGTAATTCATATTGCGTGCAATTTCTTAGAATGGTAAGATAAAAAATATCGCGTTGTTGGTGAAGTATTTTATAAATTGACGTACAAATCTGCTATACTCGATCAATTATTGATAGAGTTAGTGTTTTAAACGATGCTTTCATGAAACTAACTGCTACTTCAAATCCAATCAGGAAGGTCATTTTTGCTTCTTCTGTCGGCACCCTCATTGAATGGTATGATTTCTATATTTTCGGAAGTCTTGCGCCTATTATCGCTGCCCAATTTTTTCCCAAAGGCAATCCAACAGCAGCTTTACTTTCAACCCTCGCCACTTTTGCTGCTGGTTTTATTGTAAGACCCTTTGGTGCATTGGTATTTGGAAGGCTTGGTGATAAAGTGGGTAGGAAATATACTTTCTTGCTCACCTTGGTGCTGATGGGCGGCTCAACTTTTGCCATTGGCTTAGTCCCGGGCTATGAAACCATTGGTTTTGCAGCACCATTGATTGTTTTATTGCTGCGACTGATTCAAGGTTTGGCCTTAGGTGGAGAATATGGAGGTGCAGCTACTTATGTAGCCGAACATTCGCCAACCAATAAAAGAGGTTTTTACACCAGCTGGATACAAACTACGGCTACGTTGGGGTTATTACTTTCCTTGGGGGTGATTTTGATTACCAGAAAAAGTCTGGCAGCTGATGAGGTGGACTCTATTCGCGCTTTTGAAAACTGGGGATGGAGAATCCCGTTTTGGCTTTCTATCCTTTTGGTAGGGATGAGTATTTATATCAGATTGAAAATGCATGAGTCACCTTTGTTTTCAAAACTGAAAGCAGAGGGAAAGACATCTGTCAATCCAATCAAAGAGAGTCTGATGAAGCGCTCCAACCTGAAGATGGTCTTGCTGGCTTTGTTTGGGGCAACAATGGGACAAGGAGTGGTTTGGTATACTGGTCAATTTTATGCGCAGACATTTTTAGAAAATGTATGCAAAATAGATTTCGAACAGACAAGAACGATTCTCATTTGGGCGATTGTATTTGCAACACCTTTATTTATATTATTTGGTGCCTGGAGTGATACGGTGGGAAGAAAGTGGATCATCATGGCTGGATTATTATTGGCCGTTGTTGCATATAGGCCTATTTATCAGAAAATGCTAGAGCTAACAAAAACGGAAGGTGTGGTGATGGATGAAAGCAGAACAAAAATTGAGCGAGTAATTTCGCCTACTGAAGGCAAGAATTATAGTTTACAATCGACTACAACCTATCATTATTTTCAAAATGGAATTACTGAAAAACTAGCTGTAACCGATACCTTGTATAACAATGGAATTGAAAAAGTGCAGACAAAGGTGAAATCTGCGCGGATTATCCCGGATAATATTTACTGGTCGCTTGTCGCCCTCATCTTTGTTCAAATTGTTTTTGTAACGATGGTGTACGGACCTATTGCTGCCTTTTTAGTTGAAATCTTCCCAACAAAAATCAGGTATACCTCAATGAGCTTACCTTATCATCTCGGCAATGGTGTATTTGGTGGTATGACACCTTTCATAGCAGTCTTATTGGGGACCATCTATACGAATGATATATTGGTTGGCCTCTGGTATCCGATTGCTGTTGCTGCAGTGTGTTTGGTCATCGGTACTATTTATTTATCCAACCGAATTGATCCTGATGTAAATGATTAAATCAATTGTATGAATACCCTCAAAAAATATTTAGGCTTGTTGTGGATTGTAGTTGCAGTGGCTACTTATAGCATTTTGTTAAAAACAAGTATTGCGCAGATCAACGCGAAGCCAACAGCAGATACCATTATTCAATGGAGTATATTTGCTATCATCTTTTTGCCCATTGCTTTTGGTATGGTCATTTTTGGATGGCTTGCCTGGAAGGATGCGTATGAGCAACTTCCCATTTCAAGTGAAGAGGTGAAAGATTAAAAAAGCATATGTCAATCAAAGTTGATTATCTATTGAAGGTTTATGGTGCCCAGAAAGCTGTCGATCACATTAGCTTCGAAGTAAAGCAAGGTGAGATAGTTGGCTTTCTTGGTCCCAATGGTGCTGGGAAATCCACCACCATGAAAATGATTACTGGCTATCTTCAGGCGGATAGCGGTAAAATTGAAGTTTGCGGAATACTTGTAGAGGGCGAGGGATTATCTACCAAAAAGAAGATTGGTTATTTACCTGAACTGAATCCTTTGTACCAGGATATGTATGTTAGGGAGTACCTGGAATTTGTTGCTGGCATGCATCAGGTTGCTTTACCAAAACAAAGAATTGAGGAGGTGATTCAGCTAACAGGACTCACACCAGAGGCCAATAAATTGATTGAGCAATTATCGAAGGGGTATAAACAAAGAGTAGGGTTAGCAGCCGCTTTGATTCACGATCCTGAGGTCTTGATATTGGACGAACCAACAACCGGATTGGATCCTAACCAGATCATTGAAATCAGGGAAGTGATCCGCAACTTGGGCAAGCAAAAAACAATTTTATTTTCAACCCATATTCTGCAAGAAGTCGAGGCCCTTTGCGATAAAGTAATAATAATTAACAAGGGAAAAATAGTAGCAGATGCTCCCTTGCAGGAATTATTGGATTCTCCTTTGCCAGAAACGACGAATATCGTTTCTTTGCAACCGCAAGTCAAAAGTCTCGAAAATGTCTTTAGAGCATTGACTGGCCAAGCCAATTGATTGCCTGCCATACATTCAACAACCACACAAAACAATAATTATGAGCCTCATTGCCAACATTCATGCAAGACAGATCCTTGATAGCAGAGGAAATCCTACTGTTGAAGTAGATGTAATCACACAAAATGGTTTTTTAGGAAGAGCAGCAGTTCCATCTGGAGCATCTACCGGTAAACATGAAGCAGTAGAATTGCGTGATGGAGATAAAAAGGTTTATGTTGGTAAAGGTGTATTGAAGGCAGTTGATAACATCAACAGCATCATCGCCAATAAGCTCATTGGTGTTCCTGCAACTGAGCAGGCTTTGATCGATAAAATGTTGATTGAAATTGATGGTACTCCAAATAAAGCAAAGCTTGGTGCAAACGCAACCTTAGCTGTTTCGATGGCTGTTGCAAAAGCTGCTGCACAGGAAAGTAATCTTAATTTGTACAGATATTTGGGTGGTGTAAATGCTGTAACACTTCCTGTTCCATTGATGAACATTTTGAATGGTGGTGCGCACGCTGATAATAAGATTGATTTTCAGGAATTCATGGTTGTTCCAACTGGTGCATCTTCATTCAGTGAAGGTTTGCGTTGGGGAGTGGAAATCTTCCATGCTTTGAAAACTGTTTTAAAGAAAAAAGGATACAGCACCAACGTTGGTGATGAAGGAGGATTTGCTCCTGATATTCAGAGCAATGAAGAAGCGATTGAGACTGTACTTGAAGCAATTGAAGCAGCTGGTTACAAAGCAGGAAGTCAGGTTAACATCGCTATGGATGCTGCAGCTACAGAAATGTACAACGAAGAGGACAAAACATATAAGTTTTACAAGAGTTCAGGAAAGGTAATCAGCTCTGATGAGATGGTTGCTTACTGGACTGAGTGGGTAAATAAATATCCAATCATTTCTATTGAAGATGGTATGTCAGAAGATGATTGGAATGGATGGAAAAAGTTGACAGAATCTGTTGGTAACAGATGTCAGTTGGTGGGTGATGATCTTTTTGTAACCAACGTGTTGCGTTTGCAAGAAGGTATCGACAAAGGAATTGCAAACAGTATTTTGGTGAAGGTTAACCAGATTGGTACCGTGACTGAAACCATTAATGCTGTTCGTCTTGCACAGACAAACGGTTATACATCTATCATGAGTCACCGTAGTGGTGAGACAGAAGATACTACTATTGCAGATCTTGCTGTTGCATTGAATTGCGGTCAAATCAAAACTGGTTCTGCATCAAGAACAGATCGTTTGGCAAAATACAATCAGCTGATTCGTATTGAAGAGGAATTGGGTGTGAATGCAGTTTATCCCAACTTAGGATGAGAATAGTTATTGCTCCCGATAAGTTTAAAGGAAGTATAGATTCAATCTCCTTGTGTGCATTGTTGCACAAGGAGATTGTTGCATTATATCCTGATGCAGAAGTATTGGAGTTTCCATTATCTGATGGTGGTGATGGCTTTACGCAAATCGTGCAGCATTATTTTCATACCCGAACAGTCGCCACACAAACTGTTGATCCATTAGGCAGACCTATTGTTGCAAAGTATCAATTTGCAGAAGATACACTTACCGCCTATATTGAAATGGCTTCGGCCAGTGGTTTGGCTTTGTTAGCTGAAAAGGAATATAATGTGATGCGTTCTTCAACCTATGGAACAGGATTGATGATTCGCGATGCCATCACTAAAGGTGCACAGCATATTGTATTGGGTATTGGCGGTAGTGCTACACATGATGGTGGTATTGGAATGGCAGATGCATTGGGCTATATGTTCTTGGATAAGAATGAAGATCCGATAGAACCATGCGGTGAAAACCTCAGTCTTATCAATGAATTGGTTTTACCAGAAAGTGATTTACTGGAAGATATACAGTTTACAGTGGTCTGCGATGTTAAGAGCACTTTTGTTGGTGCTGAAGGAGCTGCTCATGTTTTTGCGAAGCAAAAAGGAGCTAACGCTGAAGAAATCGATCTACTGGAAGATGGGTTAAAGCATTTGGATGATGTTTTTATCAAATTTATGGGCAGATCAGTAGCCGAGGAGCCATTTGCTGGCGCTGCAGGTGGACTTGGCGGAGGATGTGATATTTTTTTAGGCGCAAGATTGCTTTCAGGTATTGATTATTTCATTGAAGCAATTGAGCTGGAAAAATCACTCGCTGAGGCAGATATCCTGATTACAGGTGAGGGCAGATTGGATGAATCAACTTTTCAGGGGAAAGTCATTTCACGACTTATTGAAATTGCTCGAAAGCATAGTGTAAAAGTTTATACTATTTCTGGTGAAACCACTCTTCCTATCAAAGATTTGAATGCAATGGGTGTTGATAGGCTTTCTACATTGGTGGAATTTGCTCCTTCAAAGCAATTGGCCATTTCAAATCCAGGTGCGTACCTTCCCTTAGCACTTGCACAAATTTTACGATAAAGATTAGGATGAAATATGTAGCGGGACATGAGCATGTCCCTTTTTTATTGATAAAATTTTGTTGGTATTATAAAAGTCTATAAATTTGGTGGACTAATAACAAATGGTCACGTGGCCGAGGGGATAGGCAGAGGTCCACAAAACCTCCAATGGCGGTTCGACTCCGTCCGTGGCAACGAATGGGGTTCTTTTAGCAGCAAGTGCTCTTCTTTTGGGGTAGGGGTTATCTGAGATTCAGATAACCTTTTCTTTTTGTTTCATCCATTTTTTCAATGGCATAACGCAACATGGTTCGTGGCATTTGTGTTGCAAAACGGTCTAAAAATTTTTCAATTTGTTTTGCATCTTTTTTCCATCCTTCACGCAACATCCATCCTGTAGCTTTATGCATCAGATCATGTTGGTGGGTAAGCATGATTTCACTGAGTTGTAAAATATCTTTTAGATCTTGTTGTCTTCTGATGA
>CAZVYI010000081.1:0-7120 GCA_964631755.1 uncultured Sphingobacterium sp.
TTTGTTGTGATAAAAGGCAAATGAAATGTCTTTGCAGAAATGCCGTAACTGATGATGGCGGTTTTGATGGGGGATGTCAAGGTGAGTTATTTGTGGGTTCAATTTAGTGAAATCAGTTAGAAGTTATGAGTTGTGGGTTATGTGTTATCCATTAATTTTAAATTATTTAACCCACAACCCTAACCCCTAACCCCTAACCCCTAACCCCTAACCCACAACCCACAACTCACAACTCACAACTTTCCTTAACTTCGCGGAAATTTAAAATAATGGAACTTAAAGAAAAGATACTGGCTGCCTGGAGTGATCGTGAATTATTGAAAGATGCGCAATATGCGGATGCAGTTCGTGCGGTTATTGAAGAAGTGGACAAAGGTCGTTTGCGTGTGGCTGAAAAAATCAATGAGGACTGGATAGTGAACGAGTGGGTGAAGCAGGCCATCTTGATGTATTTCGGAATTCAGCAAATGCAGACCTGGGAATTGGCGCCGTTTGAGTTTTATGATAAAATGCTCTTGAAAAAAGATTATAAATCTTTAGGTGTTCGTGCTGTGCCACATGCTGTTGCTCGTTATGGTGCATATCTGGCAAAGAATGTGGTGTTGATGCCCTCGTATGTAAATATTGGTGCTTATGTAGATGAAGGGACAATGGTGGATACTTGGGCGACAGTAGGAAGCTGCGCTCAAATTGGAAAAGGTGTACACTTGAGTGGTGGTGTTGGTATTGGAGGTGTATTGGAACCATTGCAAGCTACTCCAGTAATCATTGAAGATGGTTGTTTCATCGGTAGTCGCTGTATTGTAGTTGAAGGTGTTGTAGTTGAAAAAGAAGCTGTATTGGGCGCGAATGTGGTGCTGACAAAATCAACAAAAATCATTGATGTTAGTGGCCCTGAACCGATTGAGTACAAAGGACGTGTTCCAGCCAGATCAGTTGTAATCCCTGGTTCATATACTAAAGAATTTCCAGCTGGTAAATATGAAGTCGGATGTGCCCTCATCATTGGTCAGCGTAAAGCCAGTACTGATCTCAAGACCAGTCTCAATGATGCTTTGCGCGATTTCAACGTATCGGTTTAAGTTTACCCTTATTTGTTTTGATTAACTTTGACCAATGCAAGTGAAGCTGGAAAAATTAGAGACGTTGATCATTGGTAAAGTAGCTCAAGCTGCAAGCCAACTTCAATTGCCTGCTTTTGTAGTGGGTGGCTTCGTGCGTGATAAATTGTTAGGCCGACCATGTAAAGATATTGATGTGGTTTGTTTGGGTGATGCAATTGAATTGGCCAATAAAGTGAGCGAACAGTTTCAACCTCAACCTAAAGTTTCCTGGTTTAAAAATTTTGGAACAGCTCATATCAATATTCAAGGATATGATGTAGAGTTCGTTGGTGCCAGAAAAGAAAGCTACCAGCAACATTCCAGAAACCCTACAGTCGAGCCGGGCACCATAAAGGACGATCAGGAAAGAAGAGATTTTACCATCAATGCTTTAGCTATAGATTTACAAGAAGCATTGTCTGATGAAATCAAATTGGTCGACCCTTTCAATGGTATACAAGATTTAGAAGATAAAATTATCAAAACTCCTTTATCGCCGGATAAAACATTCAGTGATGATCCCCTCCGCATGTTGCGTGCCATTCGCTTTGCAACGCAATTGGGATTTGTTATAGAGTCAAATACCTTACTTGGTATTGCAGATACTGCTCATCGCATTTCCATCATCAGTCAGGAACGAATTACCGATGAGTTGAATAAAATCATGCTATCTCCTAAACCTTCTATCGGTTGGGATCTGCTGTTTAAAACAGGTCTGTTGAAAGAAATTTTCCCTGCGATGGTTGATTTAGCTGGGGCTGAGTACATCGACGGAAGAGGACACAAAGACAATTTCTATCATACACTGCAGGTATTGGATAATATATGTTTGCATACCGATAATCTTTGGTTGCGTTGGGCGGCTTTGTTGCATGATATTGCAAAACCCGCGACAAAAAGATTTGAGCAGGGTATTGGATGGACTTTCCACGGGCATGAAGTTGTTGGTGGCAGGATGGTCCCTAAGATTTTTACCAAATTTAAATTGCCCATGAACGAAAACATGCGGTACGTGAGAAAATTGGTAGAACTGCATTTGCGACCCATCAGTCTTACAAAAGAAAACATTACCGATTCTGCTATTCGCAGATTGTTGTTTGATGCTGGAGATGATATTGAAGATCTGATGACCTTATGCGATGCAGACATCACTTCAAAAAATGAAAATAAAGTAAAGCGCTTCAGGGCCAATTTTGAATTGGTTCGTCAGCGTTTGAAAGAAGTAGAAGAGAAGGACAAAATAAGAAACTGGCAGCCGCCAATCACAGGTGAGTTGATCATGGAAACTTTTAAACTCACACCTTGCAGAGAAGTGGGCGTAATTAAAACTGCCATCAGAGAAGCAATGCTGGATGGAATCATTGAAAATAATTATGATGCTGCCTTTGCAATGATGTTGGAGGAAGGAAAGAAGTTAGGGCTTAATCCTCGTATCGTTTGAACCAAGTAATTTGTCGCTTTGCGTAATTGCGCGTATGTTGTTTTATTTTTTCGACAGCCTCTTCTCTGCTGCAAACACCATCAAAATAATCAAACAACTCTTTGTATCCCACAGTTTGTAAAGCAGTCAATTCTTTAAATGGATATACTGCTCTTGCTTCTTCTTCCAAACCATCCGCCATCATTTTATCCACCCGCTCATTGATACGCTGGTAAAGCACTTCTCTTGGCAATGAAATAATCCTGTATTCAATATTGTAGAGGCTGTTTATCCCTCTGTTTTCAGCTTGTATGTGAAATTGGTGCAAAGGAATGCCAGTGTGTAAAACGACTTCCAAAGCACGCATCATGCGGTTGGGATTGTTTGTGTCTCCATGCGTTTCAAAAGCAGGATCTTTTTCGAGTAATGCATTTCTCAATCCATCTACGCCTTTTGTTTCAAAGAGTTGAATTACTTCGTCTCGTACCTCTTCAGGTATGGTTGGTATTTCATCCAAGCCTTCTACCAATGCTTTAATGTAGAGACCAGTGCCACCGCAGATTACAGCAGTATCTCTGGTTTTAAAAATTTCTTCAAGATATTGTTTGGCTTCTCTTGCGAAACTGCCAGCAGTGATGTTTTCGTGGATGGAATGGTTGGCGATGAAATAATGTTTTACCTCGGCAAGTTCTTGTGCAGTTGGACGAGCTACGCCTATTTCAAGTTCTTTGAAACATTGTCTGGAATCTGCCGATATGATTTCTGTATTCAGCGATTTTGCCAATCGGATGGCTTCGGCTGTTTTGCCAACTGCTGTTGGTCCTGCTACTACAACAACTGTCTTATTGAATTGCTTAGAATGCATTGTCTTCTTCAGAAGCATTGTCTTCTCCAAGTTCATCTGAATCTCCTGTTCCTTCTTCTCCTTCATCAGAGAAACCTTCACCTAAAGAACTGAGATCGTATTTTTCTTCAACATCAGCAAAGCGATCTCCGAGGATACTTTTAATACCGTATTGACTTGGTCCTATCCCTTCTTTCCGAGTGGTAGTGGGGTAGATCATTTTACTGTTCTCTTCTTTAGATACACCAATTAATTGGATCTGGAAAGTCCAGTTTTTCTTAAAATCATAAACATAAACGAACTTCTGTTCTGTATCTCTGATTTCTGAACCAATATTGGTGTCAAACATGTCCAATGGATCTACAGGATAGTCTACATCATCATATTTTTCCAGACTGATTGCTCGACCTCTTTGCCAGTTATCATTACTTCTATAAAATGTTGCCTGGTGGATGCTATCAAATTCATAAGATGCAAGAATAGCCGTATGCAGCTCAAAAAAAGATTGGTTGTGCTTAATTACTATGTCCCTGTATATGGTGTCGTCTTCTTCGAAGAAGACGCGAAATTTTAGAACGGCCATGCAGGCAAGTTAATAAAAAAAGACAAGGAGGCAAAGTGATAACAACCTTATTGGTAGTCCTCAGAGTGATTAGAATTTCATACCGACTGTCACTACAACATTACCATTGGTTCCTTTCACAAAACCAGGTGCAAAAAATCCATTATCAAGTCGGTACGGAAAAGTAGCATCTTTGATCATACGGTGTACATAAGTCAGATCAAGGAAATATCCCTTATTGCGATATCCCAATCCACCACTGATGCTGGATTGCGTTCCTTTGAGTATGGTAGATTGATATGCGTTGCCCATGTAGTTGTAACCCAAGCGAGCCATGATGGTGTTGAACTTCAGTTCGCCACCGATTCTAAAATTTACAGCTGATCTGTATTGATCTCTGATGGCATCATTTACTTCCTGTAAATAATTGATGCCATTGGTCAGACTTCCAGTATTGAATTTAGCCTTCCCGTAGTTTAAAAACTCTACATCGGCGCTGATGAATCCACGTTGTTTTTTTACGTCCTCAACTTCCTGGAAGATGTAAGAAATGCCAAACATGAAGCGCATTGGATTGGTGAAATCGTATTGAAACTCTCCGGCTTCACCATTGTTGAAATCTCTTGAACTTTGCGTAAGGACTGATTGTCCTTGATATCCTTCTACATCAGTTGTGATGGTTGTGGTGTACAAATCATCCATGTTGTACAAAACTGGTGAATGAAAAGCTGCACCAATTCTGATTTGATCTATTGGTCTTACGATAATACCAAGATTGAGTCCAATGCCAATTCCCTCTGTGAGAAGCGTTTCCTGTGTTTCAAAATAGTTGAAGTTGTTGGCCATCTTGGTTGCATCTGTCTCTCTATAGGTGCTGGTTCTGTCAAATTTAAGTTGACTGAAGGTGACCCCTCCACCCACAAAAAGCCTATCCATAAAATTGCCACTTGCAGCAATAAAATAATCGTTGATGCCGCCTCTTGTGACAATCTTTTGTTGCTGTATAACACCCGATTGTGGTGTTGCTAAACTTCTGTATCCCGCAATAGTCCCGTTTGGTCCTGATATGGTATCAATCAAATAAGTATTCAACGCAAGACTCGCTCCATATGGAAAATTATTAGCCGCATCATTGGGGTTGGTTACGTTTTTATTGATTAACTCCTCCAGGTATTTCTCTGAGTAAGAGCTTTCATTGTTTATCCCTAGCAGTAAAGTCTGGTTGTTGAAATTGGCTCTTCTATTCATACCCAATCCCACTGTAAAGTTTCTCCAGTTGCCATTTACAGAACCTTCTTTAGGCAAGATGAAACCAAAATTACTGATGTCAAAAGCTGTTTTTTTGCTTTTTGTACTTTCCTCTGATAAGTAATTGATTCTTGTATTGTTGAAGCCAAGGGTTGGAGTAAATACAAATTCACTTGTTTTGAAAAAAGCCAATCCAGCTGGGTTGACCGCTGCTGCAGTGATATCACCGCCTAATGAAACCACAGCGCCACCAATTGCTCTTGTTCTGGCACTACCACCATGGCCCATCATTGAATAACGCAATGCATCCGCAGGTTCTTGCGCCATTGTCGCACCCGATAAAAAGGTGAGGACAATCAAAAATATTTTCCTCATGAAATAAGAAGGATTTGAAAGTTTAATTGCCTCCACGTCCAAATGATCTTACTGGAGCAGAACCACTGCTGCTGCTTCCGGAAGATGAACTGTTAGAGCTGTTGTTGAATCCTGATCCTGAACCACTGTTGCTGAAGGTTCTTGAAGGATTGCTGCTTCCGCCATTACCACGTGGATTGTAGCCACCTCTTGGGGTACTGCTTCCGCCATTGTTGATGTATGAACCTCCAAAACGAGAACTGTTGTTTCCGTATTTAGAACCATAGTTCTGAGGTGGGGTATAGTTATTCAGGTTAACCATTCTCGGACCATTTGCCCTTGGGTTGGTGAATTTTACGTTATTAAACACCACGACTGGTCTTCCAAAATAGTATGGTGAGAAAGGATTGTAGTAAAGTCCTGTTCCAAATGTGGGACCGAAAAACGGATTACCCATGAATGGAGAAAATCCCATTCCCATACCCATACCACCTCTGAAAGAAGGGTAGAAGTCTAGAAAAGCTGAATTGTTCCAATATGGATTGTTCCAATAGCCAAAATCATCATCAAATGATCTCCATCTGGAACCTCCCCTGGATTTCATTCTTAAATAACGATCATTCAAGGGAACATCTGATTCACCATAGTTTCTGTCATCGTCTACATATACGTAGCCAGTTTCTTCACGAACAGGTGAAAAATACACATCGTCAGGTGTCTGTCCGCTCCTGTAAGCAGTGCTGCAACCCATCATGATGGAAGCGAGCGAAAATACAAGAATGATCCTCTTCATACAACGTGATTTAAAGATTAACCCGAAGTTACTACTTTTGCGCTAACGCAGCTTTATAATTAGACGACTGAAATCATTAAAAGTTGCAATTCAAATCTTAAAAAATGTTAAATCTATAATATGGGCAACGAACTGACTTCGAGGGAGAAAGATTATTCACAGTGGTACAATGATTTGGTGCTGAAAGGCGGGCTTGCCGACTACTCTGCTGTACGTGGTTGTATGGTGATCAAACCCTATGGTTACACGCTTTGGGAAAATATGCGTGATGTGCTCGATAAAATGTTCAAAGAGACGGGCCACGTAAATGCGTATTTCCCCTTATTCGTTCCAAAATCATTTTTAGAAAAAGAGGAAGGTCATGCTGAGGGCTTTGCCAAAGAATGTGCAGTTGTTACACATTATAGACTGAAAGGGGATCCCAATAATAAAGGAAAGTTGATGGTTGATCCTGAGGCGCGACTGGAAGAAGAACTCATTGTTCGACCTACCAGTGAAGCCATCATCTGGAATGCCTACAAAGACTGGATTCAGTCGTATCGTGATCTTCCATTACTGATCAACCAATGGGCGAATGTGGTACGCTGGGAAATGAGAACAAGATTGTTTTTAAGAACTGCAGAATTTTTATGGCAAGAAGGGCACACTGCACATGCAACAGCGGAAGAGGCAATTGAAGAAGCTGAAAAAATGTTGCATGTATATGCCGATTTTGTTGAGAACTACATGGCATTGCCTGTCATGAAAGGAGTTAAAACACCTAATGAAAGATTTGCAGGTGCATTGGAAACCTATT
>CAZVYI010000082.1:0-7112 GCA_964631755.1 uncultured Sphingobacterium sp.
GCCGCATTTGGGAATGGATCGCGATCCTCAACCAATGCAGATAAAAATTCATGTGCCAAATGAGGATGAGAACCACCATGTCCCGCACCTTGTGTGAAACTCAAGTGTGTATTCTCTGCAATATCATACACGCCTTTTGTAGTGAAATCTCTGATGCCTTCTGGAAGCAAGTGTGCATAGTCGGGCACCCTAACCTTCTTTGGAATTTCATGTTCAGGTAATTTCGCTGTGTGCAATACATGCTCTTCGTCTTCAATCAAACTCCATTCAAAAGATTTCTTTGAACCATAGACTTCAAAACTTTCGCGGTACTGACGTGCTACATCAAACAAAGATCTATAAACATATGCGCTGAGATCAGAGTTTTTAAACTTGATGTGTGCCGATTCTACAGCAAAAGGTGAATTGTGAATCTTAGCCAGTTCTTCTCGAATAGTTCCTGAACCAAAACAAGAAACATATTCTGCTTCAAGTTTTAATAATCCTGCAACGGGGCCCACACAATGTGTTGCATAATGCATCGGCGGAAGACCTGGCCAATAATCCGGCCATCCATCCATGTCTTGCTGGTGCGATGCTTTTAAAAACTGCACTTTACCCAACTCACCTTTCTCATATAATTCTTTTACATATAGAAACTCACGTGCATACACCACGGTTTCCATCATCATGTATTTCTTGCCAGTCTCTTTGCAGGCCTTGACAATTTTCATACAATCCTCCACACTGGTTGCCATGGGTACGGTACATGCCACATGCTTACCCGCATACAAAGCTTTTAGTGATTGTTCCGCATGATTGGGGATGGGTGAGTTGATGTGTACCGCATCTACATTAGGGTCTTTCAATAACTCATCGTAATTGGTATATCTTTTTTCAATGCCGAATGCATCACCAATGGCATTGAGCTTGGCTTCAGTACGCTGACAAATCGCATACATGTTGGCGTTGGGATGTCTTTGGTAAATGGGAATGAACTCTGCTCCAAATCCCAATCCCACAATGGCAATGTTGATCTTCATGCTATATACTATTTAAATATTGATAACTTTCTTTAACCAATTGCATCTCACTGTCGAACATTTTTCTCCAGATGTTCGCAGCACTGAGTTTGGTGCTGAAGGCTTCCACACTAATCATTCCTTTGTAGTCGATTTCCTCTAATGCAAGAAGAATCGATTTAAAATCCAGATGTCCTCTTCCCAATATTCCTCTGTCGTTTTCCGAGAGTTGCACATGCACCAATCTATGTGCCATCTTTTTTATGGCAGCAGGAATATTTTGTTCTTCAATATTGGCATGGAAACTATCGAACATCAATTTGCAATTGGGATGGTTGATTTCATCTACCAATTGAATCAGTTCATCAGTTGTTGTAACCAAATAACTTTCAAAACGATTCAAATATTCTAATCCCAATACAATATCATATTGTTGCGCATATGCTGCTAACGCAAATAAATTTTCCTTTGCCCAAGCTCTTTCTTGTTCAGTTGAAGCCTTTCCAGTAAATACGCCCAATGCAGAGTGAAATGGTCCTGTTAATAAATTCGAGCCGATAACTGCCGCACAGTCAATCGCTCTCTTGTTTCTTTCCAATGTTGAATTTCTCATGGAGGCATCGGCGCTGATCTGGTGGTGATCTGAACCATTGATGGTGACAGCCACTCTATCTAAAGACAATTCATCCAATTTAATCCTCCATGGCTCCCATGCATGAGGATCTGTATTGAAGATGGGAATTTCTACACCAGCATATCCAACCGATTTGATTTGCTCAATTACGGGAAACAAACTTTGATCGATTTCTGTACCCCAGAGCAAAAGATTCATTCCTAATTTGATTTGCATGGTTGTTTTTTGGGATTATCAATTTAGTGATATAAATTCAATCAACCAACGAACAGTCTTATGTCAACAACACAAAGATTTACAGCCCTTGATGTATTCAGAGGAATGACACTCTGCTTCATGATCATTGTCAACAACCAATATGGACCCGCTGCTTTTGCTCCTCTTGAACATGCTGAATGGGACGGTTTTACACCGACAGACCTTGTGTTTCCTTCCTTCCTTTTTGCAGTCGGCAACGCCATGGCTTTCACCATCCCTCGTTTACAAGCCATGGGGAATGCAGCGGTTCTGAAAAAAATATTGAAAAGAACTCTACTCATTTTTTTAATCGGCTACCTCCTTTCCTGGTTCCCTTTTTTCAACCAGAACGATGCAGGTGAATGGATCTTCAAACCCATTGAAAATACCAGAATTTTCGGGGTTTTACAAAGAATTGCACTCTGTTATGGTATGGCTGCTTTGCTGATTGTGTACTGTTCAAATCGCACCATTTACGCCATTAGTACACTTGTATTATTGGGATACTGGGGCTTGTTGTATTGGGGTGGCGACTACACCATGTTGGGAAACATCGGCACAAAAATCGATTTGTGGATGGTTGGTCCAAACCACATGTACAAAGGCGAAGGTGTTGCATTTGATCCTGAAGGATTTCTCAGCACTTTCCCATCTATGGTCAATGTGATTATTGGTTATTATGCCGGAGTTGCATTGCGCGATAAAGGAAAAGAATACGAGACCATCACCAAGATTCTGATTGCAGGTGCCGTGATGATTGCCTTAGCTTATTGCTGGAATTATTGTCTGCCCATCAATAAAAAATTGTGGACCGGCTCTTTTGTTTTGTACACATGCGGACTTGATTTGTTGTTGATTGGGTTTCTGGTGTTTTTATTGGATAAAACCAGTTATAATAAGAGCTGGACCTATTTCTTTGAAGTATTTGGAAAGAACCCTTTGTTCATTTATATCCTGTCTGGCATTTTCCCGGATTTATTTGGGATGATCAAAGTGGGAGCCGATCAATCTTTAGGTGATGCCCTTGCAATGGGCTTTTTCCAGGGAATTAGTCCCGGCGCCCTAGGCACCTTCCTCTTTTCAGTCAGCTTTATGCTCCTTTGTTGGCTTATTGGCTACCTGATGGATAAAAAGAAATGGTACGTTAGGGTATAGAGATTTGGGCTTTTTCGACCTTAAATCACTATTTTTGGTATTCGCAAGAAATTATAATGGAATACAATACTACAAGAAGCCATCTGGTAATGAGGGAGTATGGCAGGCATGTACAAGGAATGGTTGGCCACCTCCTTACAATCGAGGATAAAGAAAGAAGACAGAAAAATGCTCAGGCAGTAATTGAGCTGATGGGATTTTTAAACCCCCACCTGAAAAACGTGGAGGATTACAGGCATAAATTATGGGATCACCTTTTCCTAATTTCTGATTTCAACTTGGAAGTTGAAAGCCCATATCCCATCCCCACCAGAGAATCGCTTAAAGCAAAGCCAGCCGCTTTACCCTATCCAAAAAGATACCCTCGCTACTCGCATCTTGGTAAACATCTGGAGTTGATTATCGCCAAAGCCATGGCAGAGGAAAACGAGGAAAAACGCTCTGGGTTTGCACACATCATTGCTTATTACATGAAACTGGCATACAATACCTGGCATAAGGAATTGATACCAGACGAAAGTATCAGAAGCGAACTCAACACCATTACAAAGGGACAACTTGAATTCACAAGTACGCCATTTGTTAGGGCATACAGGGAACAAGATGACCGCTTCCAAAAGCGTGGTAAAGGTGGTTTCCAACAACGCAACAACAGAAATGGTGTTGGTGGTGGAAAAAACAGACCACAGCAAAAGTTCGGCAAGAAGCGATTCAAATAATCCCCTACTTTCAATCCAATTTTCATGAAAGCTTTCGAAGTAATCGGTGGAAAAAGACTACATGGTGAAATCGTTCCACAAGGTGCAAAAAACGAAGCACTTCAAATCCTAAGTGCAGTTTTACTTACACCAGAGCCGATAACCATCAACAATATTCCAGATATCCTGGATGTCAATTTGCTGATTGACTTATTAGAAGATCTTGGCGTAAAAATCAACAGAATCGACAGGCATACTTGTGTATTTGAGGCAAAGGATGTTCAGTTGGATAAACTAGAAGATCCGGCATTTCAAAAAAACAGTTCCAGGCTGAGAGGATCAGTAATGATAGCAGGTCCGCTGCTTGCTCGTTTTAAAAAAGCATTTATTCCAAAACCGGGTGGTGATAAGATTGGAAGAAGAAGACTGGATACCCATATCATCGGATTTGAAAAACTGGGCGTGAAGTTTGAATACGAACAGGGACAAGGTTTTTTCAGATTGAGTGCGGATGAATTAAAAGGCACCGACCTTTTGTTGGATGAACCTTCGGTAACCGGGACTGCCAATATTTTGTTTGCAGCAGTCATGGCCAAGGGCAGAACGACAATTTACAATGCAGCTTGTGAACCTTACATTCAGCAACTCTGCAAAATGCTGAACCGCATGGGTGCCAAAATTTCTGGCATCAGTTCAAATTTGCTCACCATTGATGGAGTAGATGCATTGGGTGGCACAACGCACAGCATGTTGCCAGACATGATTGAAGTGGGATCATTTATTGGTTTGGCAGCCATGACCCAAAGCCAGATTACCATTAAAAATGCAGGTATCGAACACCTGGGTGTTATTCCACAGAAGTTTCAGCAATTGGGCATAGATCTTGAATTCAAGAACGATGATATCATTGTTAACCAACAAGAGGTTTACGAAATACAAAAATTCATTGACGGTTCGGTTCTTACCATATACGACCATCCATGGCCTGGTATGACACCAGATCTGTTGAGCATTTTATTGGTTGTTTCAACACAAGCAAAGGGCAGTGTGCTTATTCACCAGAAAATGTTTGAGAGTCGTTTGTTCTTCGTAGATAAGCTCATCGATATGGGAGCAAGAATAATTCTGTGCGACCCACACCGTGCGGCTGTAATTGGTTTGGAAAGAGAACAAGCACTTCGTGGCATTACCATGAGTAGTCCGGATATCCGCGCAGGTGTAGCCCTTCTTATCGCTGCTTTGAGTGCAGAAGGGAAAAGTATTATTCAAAATATTGAGCAGATCGATAGAGGTTACCAATACATTGATAAACGATTATCCGCTTTGGGTGCAGAGATCAAAAGAATTGATTCCTAATGGGCGACAGTGATAAACATAAAATTATCATTCTGGCTGCTCCATCTGGTGCAGGCAAAACAACAATTAAATCGAGGTTACTTGCTGCTATGCCCAGTAAATTATCTTTCAGCATCTCTGCAGCAACCAGAAAGATCAGAGCTGGAGAACAGCATGGCGTAGATTATTTTTTTATTGATGTTGAGGAGTTTAAAAACAAAATCGATAACAATCAATTTGTAGAGTGGGAAATGGTTTACCCAGGTTCTTATTATGGAACAACTGTAGAAGAAATAGAAAGAATCTGGAACGAAAACAAAACTCCCATCTTAGACATCGATGTGCAAGGGGCGCTGCATGTAAAAGAAATTTATGGAGATCGTGCAATGACTATTTTCATCAAACCTCCTTCATTGGAAGTTTTAAAAGAACGTTTACAGAAAAGAGGTACAGATACAGAAGAACAAATCAAAACGAGAATAGACAAGGCTGCGGAAGAAATAGCTTTTAGCAATAATTTTGATCATATCGTTTTAAATGATGAATTAGACAAAGCATCTGCAGTCGTAAAAGAATTGGTGACATCATTTATAGCTTAATTTGGCATACTGAATGGGAACCCTGGTATTACTTGGTATCATTATTGCATTTTTACTGGCAGGCTTTTTTGCTGGTGTTGAAGTTGGATTTGTATCCTTAAACCGACTCAGTGTTGAACTCAGAAAAAAACAAAAATCAAAGAGTGCTATTTTATTATCAGGTTATTTAGATGAGCCTGCCAAATTCATCAGCGCGATGATTGTAGGTATCATCATCAGTTTAACTATTTATGGTTTACTGATAGATGAGTTGCTTGTACCCCTTTGGAAACAAACTGAATCTCACCTCTCTTCAGACTTCATCCCTTACTTTCAATACATCCGTATACTATTTGATCTGATCATTGCAACAGCAGCTTTTCTAGTTTATTTCTTTTTTTGTCGTGCTATTTTCAGCTCTAAAAGCGATACACTGATGTATTTTTTAGCTCCTGTTCTTTCATTTTTTTACAAGTTGTTCTATCCTATTGCAGAGTATTTCTTTCAATTGTCTGAGTGGATTTTAAAAAACATTTTAAATGTAAGGGTTAAAAAGAACAGGAATAATTTTACACGTCTGGAACTGGAGCAATTCATCCAACAGAAAGACGAGAGGGAAGTTGAACAGGATTTGAATACTGAGTTATTTGAAGCCGCGCTTACACTTCCTTATGTAAAAATCCGACAATGCCTGGTTCCCAGAAAAGAAATTGAAGCGATAAGCATTCATGAATCAATTTCAACCTTAAAACAAAGGTTCATTGATACCAACCTGAGTAAACTGGTGGTTTATGAAAAGAACATCGATAATATTGTTGGGTATGTTCACCAGATTGCTTTGTTTAAAAATCCGACATCCATTCAATCTGTCATGCACCCTATTTTAGCAGTCCCGGAAACAATGACTGCAACCGACCTCATGAACATGTTGATCAAAGAGCGAAAAAGCATGGCTTGGGTGGTAGATGAATTTGGTGGGACTTCCGGAATCATTACCATGGAAGATTTGCTGGAAGAGTTGTTTGGTGAGATCAAGGATGAATATGACACAGAAGAATTGTATGAGAGAGAATTAGGTGAAGATGAGTATGAATTTTCAGGTAGGTTGGAAATGGATTATCTCAATGAAAAATACAATCTGGGTTGGACTTTAAATCATTCTGAAACCCTTTCCGGTTATATCATTCAATACAACGAAGGTATCCCCAAGGTGAAGCAGAAGATTGTAATAGGAAAGTTTGAATTTGAGATTTTAGAAGTAACTGCAACCAGGATAGAGCTGATCAGAATCAAGAAAACAGTCTAGGGCTTAGAATTATCCAAACTAATTTCCTCAAGTCTTCCTACAAACTAATTTAATAAGTAAATTTGCTCCCTGTTTATTCAGATATAAGCTGGTCCCGTAGTTCAACGGATAGAATAGAAGTTTCCTAAACTTTAGATCCCAGTTCGATTCTGGGCGGGACTACCACTT
>CAZVYI010000083.1:0-7058 GCA_964631755.1 uncultured Sphingobacterium sp.
TCAATAGATGGAAGCTTTCCAAATGCACCTAAATAAATGATCAAAATAAGGAACAAGGCTGCCCCCCATCCATAAAGAAAAATCTTCCAAAAGATGCGGATAGATTTCTTGGTTTCGCTGGTCTTTTTAGGATTCAAGCTCATAAGGTAAAACTAAAGAAAAGCGCTGTCTTAAAGGGAAAAGAAAACCTTAAAATTTTCCAGGTAATTGCTGTTGCAAAAAGCGAATGTATTCTTCTGTAGATTTGTCCTCAGTTATTTTTTTCAAATTCTCAGGCGATACAATGATGAACTTGTATTTATCTGCTTGAAGCCATGGAAAAATTTCTTTTGACCCAATAGGTGCAGTTTTTTCAACATAGCTCAATGCGTCAGCTGCATTGGTGAATACACTGATAAGGATATAAGAGGTTGAGCCTATAGCATTGTTTTGAATATTCAGGCCGTTCGTAGCGTATCGTTCTGCATGGTATCTCGATAATGCTCGTTTTGCTTCGTTGATATAAACAATATCTACATCCTTTAAAATCATCATTACGGCATAAGGGTCACTTGGGTTAAATTGATAGCGTGCAGCAGTCTGCTGGACGGTAACGGGGGCTTTGAACTG
The DNA here is from genome assembly GCA_964631755.1 of uncultured Sphingobacterium sp. Lineage (GTDB taxonomy): Bacteria > Bacteroidota > Bacteroidia > Chitinophagales > Chitinophagaceae > Pollutibacter. Next base: position 610 of record CAZVYI010000083.1, read on the forward strand.
GCTGGAATCGACTTTTGCTTTTGCGGTGATGGGTTGTTGGGGGGCTACTTTAGTATCTTCTTTTTTGACCAAAGTTTGTTGTGGCTTTGGAGCTGGACGGTCATCGATCCATACCAGACTATCCTCTTTTAATCGCGTTACCTGCAATGCGGTTAGTTCACTTTCAATTTCTGCTCTTCTAGAAACAACTTCAATAATTGATTTTGCTTTTTCTGCCAATGGGGATTGCGGATATAATTCAGTGACCTTGTTCAGGGCAGCTATGCCTTCTTTGTCATTTCTTTTACTGATATGATAAATGGACTCAATGTACAACAACTGTGCACTCCAGTTATTGGATCCGAATTTTTGATCTGCTAGTTTTTTTGCATCCAGTGCAGTTTCAAATTTTCCAGCAAGAAACAGATTATAAATTCCGTTGTATGTTTTGTCTATCTCATTGGCTTTTGATTCTTGTTGCTGAAGTGCTGCTATTGGATCAACCAGTTTTAAAGTGAGTTCATTTGAAGGGTAGTTGGCAGACAATAGGTTTTTGTAATAAGTAGATTGTTGATTATTTTTTAGTTGTGCAAAACAAAAAGCGAGGTTATAATACACAGTTGCACGGAGGGAACTGTCAACTCCTTGGTTTACGCTTTTTTCGTACCATTCGATTGCATTGAGCCAATCGCCTAATTTTTCCTGAAATATCATACCCAGCTGAACATAGGTGGATGTTTTTTTCAGAAGTGATACTTCTTGCTGTGCTTTAGTGATGGGAAGATTTGCCATCAAGCCTTCTATGGATAGTGCTTCTTTTGTTTCTTGCTGCGCAACAACACGTCTTCCACCTTCTGTTCCTCTTTGTGAAACCATTCTGGTTCCATTAATTGCAGTTAGTCTTCTCCAGTTATCTGAGTTAGGTCTGGCGCCCCATTTGTTTTTAAACGTAGTTTTACCTTGTGCAATAAGTGAAGGGTTATAGAAATACCATTCTCCTTTTTGTTCTGTATTGTTAAAGATGTTTCCTGTATTGTTATCCAGAATATTATTTCTTTGCCCTCTTCCTCCTACTGCACTTGGATTTTGAGCTGTAGCATCAACTTCTTCTTCTTCTAGTCCCTGTTCTTTTTTTAGTTTTTTCAATACTGATTTCAAATATGCGTCTCTTTCTTTTTCAGGCATTTTTGCAACCATTGCAAGACTGTCCTCTTTTTCAATTACACTTAGTAAAGCGACCAATTCATTGGATACTTTTTTCTTAATATCAACCTCTTTCTCCATTTCCTTTGGTATCAATCCAAGGCTATCGTAATATATCTTGGCTAATTTGTAATTTTTTTCATTAAAAGCGAGTGTAGCAATTTTTAGGTTGTTGTATGATCGTCCTGTTGGATCATTTGAGTTAGCTTCATTGCTCTTCAATAACAAATCGATAGCTGCCTTTGGTTTGTTTCTTCCCATCTCCATTTCTGCAGCCGCGTTATAAATGATAGATTGGTATGAGAGATATTTTTCTCTTTTAGCCATACGCAGAAGTAATTCCACTTGTTCGTTTGTTCTTTTTTCAAGATCTTCATCGTTGGCACTTAGGGCTACCTGATAGATGCGTGCATATGCTTCCATGACCGGATCTGTGGTAATGGAGATAGACTTATCAAAAAATTTACTGGCAGATTCTTTTTGTCCTGATTTATTTTTCAATTGTGCAATCAGAAAATACCTGCGTGCTTTTTCTAAGTTTCCTGATGTGGCATCAATTGATTTTTCAAGATAATAGGCACAGGAGTCTGGCTGGTTGTATTTAAAAAATAAATAGGCTTTTTGTTCTGCCAATTGGTCATTGAGTCGCTTTGGAAAATTGCGGTCCCGTTGTAAGGTCTCTATCAAACTTTTAGCTTCATCATTGTTATCCTGTGCCAGTAAGGTTCGTACAATCCAGACCAAGGCATCATTTCTGGCAGCGGGGTGAGATGAGATGCCTGACTCTTTAGTTGATATGGTATAGATATTCCCTTCGGTATTCAGGTTAGAACCTATGGTTTTTTCTAAGCCTAATTCATCTTTTGTTCTGGGTTGAAAAGTGTAGTTGATGTATTGGAATACATCGTAAGCTGAGTCAAATTTCTTTTGATAGAAATATGCTTGTCCCATCAACAGATACAAGTCATCAACCCAGTCGTTTCTTAAGTCGTGCAAGAGTATACCATTATTGGCTTTATGGATTACAGAATCCAGTTCTTGTTGTTGAGCAGCTGTTTGTTCGAGGGTGTAATTGTAGAAAGCAAGCTGATTGGTGAAACTATCCTTATACGATTGTTTTGCTGATACGATGACATCTTGTAATTTATTGTTTGCATTAAAATAGAAATTGTAGTGTGCCACTACATTTTCTTTCATGCGCTTTACAGGATTGATTTTTTTATCAGGGGTTAGTTCTGATTTTAACTTTCTGTTTTCATAAGCCTTTGGCTTTTTGAGGTCGTAGGTGAGGTTAAGTTGAGCAAATAAATTAAAGTTGCTGCTTAGTACCAGTACAAGGACTGAAGCGATACGTAAACACCAGGCGATATGAACAACAGGTTTTTGCACGGGTTGTAAAACTACGCTTAATCCTGCTATTTTAAAAGGGGTGGATTTGTGAATTAACAGTAACTTTATAGAAGTTTTCAAAGTGTACATCATGAATGAAACCCTAAAGCAGAGCAGCTTCAAGCGTCTTACCAATCGTTACAGACTGGTGGTGATGAATGATCATTCTTATGAGGAAGTAGTCACCTTTAAAATTACGAGACTAGGGGTTTATATCGCTGCTTGTTTTGTATTTGTTGTTTTGGTAGGATTAACTACTGCATTGATCAGTTTTACTCCTCTCAAATATTATATTCCTGGATATGGTAGTCAGTCGGAACGCCGCGAATTAACCAGGTTAAAACTCCGCACTGATTCACTTGAAAAGCAGATCCAATACCGAGAAGCTTACTGGGAAAATGTTAAAAATGTCTTGTCTGGAAAAGCAGAACTTGTTTTAGACACTGCAGTCATTTCCATACCAGATCTGGAAGAAACCCTTGAATAGTTTTTGATTGATGTCGGTCAAACCTCCAACAAATACGGATGCTAAAAAGTCGAGTCAACCGCTTATGCGTTACATGGGACTTGCAACTCAGTTTTTTATTTCTATTGCTGTTGGCTTATGGCTTGGTGCTAAAGTTGACGATTATTTCTCGATTAAAACACCGGTGTTTATTTGGGTTTTACCTCTATTGATTGTGGTATCTTCGCTCATCAAAATCATCATTGACACAAACAGGAAAAACAAATGAACCTTAGGAAAGCACTTCGTCCAATTTGGTTACTTTTTATTGTTGTAAATTTTATAGGGTTGCTGTTTTACAAACAACTCAAAACTGCTGGTATTGATGCGGATGTATTGATTACAGGAAACATCTTTGTATTTACGCTGACGATTGTTTCGTTTTATATGTTGAACCGTGGTTTAAACGCCAAGACAACTTTTAATTTCATGTCAGCCGTGTATGGTTCATTCTTGATGAAGCTGGTTGTAGGTGCTGGTGCTGTGGTTTTGTATGTGTTATACGCTGGCGAGCAAAAAAATCTCCCAGCCGTATTTGCTTCAATGTTTTTGTATTTGTTTTATACATTTTTAGAGATTAAGGGATTACTGGAATTATTGAAGCAGAAATAAACATGTCAAAGTCACAGGCACCGCTTCAGTCGTTAGTCGATTTTTTACCCGAAGGCGCTTATCCTATGATAGAGCCTTTCTTGCTCCATTATAAAGTTCATCTTACCATTACACGTTCCCGTTCATCTGTGCTGGGTGATTACCGCAATGCTCATTCAGGCAAAGCGCATCGCATTAGTGTGAATGGTAATTTAAATCCTTATGCTTTTTTGGTTACACTTTTACACGAACTTGCGCATCTCATAACGTTTATTAGATTTGGTCATAGGGTAGAGGCACATGGAAAAGAATGGAAGCAACAGTTTTCGGAATTGCTGAAACATTTTGTTGGGGCATCTTTTTTTCCAAGAGATATAAAAATTCAATTGGAGCAATCATTGACCAATCCTGCGGCAAGTTCATGTGCTGACGTAAATTTAATGCGTGTATTGAGGAAGTATGATCCTGTAAAAGAAGGGCATTGTTTGGTAGAGGAGCTCAGCATCGGAGCAAAGTTTGCAATAAAGGGAAACCGCATCTTTGAGTGTGGTGAAAGAGTAAGAAAAAGAATCAAGGCAACAGAAGTATCAACTGGTAAAATTTATCTGTTTAGTCCAGTTTATGAAGTAAAGTTGATTTCCTGATTAGAGTAGCTTAGACATCCAAACTGAGCAACCATGGTGACCGGTATTTCCCATTGGTCCGTTTAGGTATTCAAATCCAAATTTTTCATAAGCTGCAATCGCCTGTTTCAATTCAGGCATGGTTTCCAGATACATTTTGGTGAAGCCATTTTTCTTTGCATCTTCCATTGATTTTAAAATAATCGCTGCGCCAACGCCTTTGCCTCTGCTTTGAGGCTTTAAATACATTTTTACCAGTTCACAGGTATCTTCTGGTAAACCATCACTATGGAAATAGCCACCGCCGCCCATCATTTCACCATTTACTTCTGCTATAAAATATCCTGCTCCTTTGGTTTGAAACAATTCAAATAAATGATCTGTGGAAGCATCATAATAAACAGTGCCTGGCTTATTGGCGCCAAACTCCTCTAATGTAGATCTGATGATTTTTGCAATAGTGGGGTTGTCTTGTGGAGCAATTGGCCTTATGGTTATTTGCTGTTTTGGCATTTGGTTGTCCATGCCCACAAAATTAATTGAAGATCAGCAAAAGCACAATGAAAACTATTCGGTGTTTTTGATCATCTGATTCATCACGTCCAGATGCGGCAGTGTAATTACAGAAAGGAAGATGAAGATGACAGGCAATGGATCTGATGAAATACCTGCATATGACCAAACATAAGAGGCAAGAACAAAAAATAGTCCTGCCATAATTGTCATGGGCATTGTTCTTTTCCACATACCAATCGCATTCATTTGTTCATTGTACTGTTGCGATTTTAAGTACGAGAAAATCATTTCAAACGAACGAATGGCATGCCATCCGCCAAAATACAATGCAAAGGAAGGTAATAGAGGTAGGTAAACACTGATAATGAGGATGACAATCAGGTTCAGTAGCATCACAGGAGAAAACTGTTTTTCATTTCTGAAATAACGGAAACTATTCAGTGTGAAAACTACAGTACCAAAGCCAAAAAGGACAAAAGGTTTTTGTCCGCATAGGTAATTCCAAATCTCTACTACCACTGTTGAGTTTTGGGTGATTCGGAAAAGAATGGATTCGGTTTCTTTTTGGTGGGTGAGTAAAATCAACAACAAAACAAAACTCCCCCAAAGGATACGGTTGATGTTCCAGATCCACTCCTTTTTCATGTTGGGTATGTCTGTTTCTCCAAAATGCCATGCAGAAATCACGAGGAACAACAAAAGGCTCAATGCTGGAAGAAAAACCCAGCAGGCTGCATAAAAAACAATGGCGACAAGATACTTGAAGAGAAAATGGGTAAACTGAAACTGTTTGCCATTTTTGGTATCGTTCACTTTGGCAACTATATGGTCTAGCGCACCATGTGGTATACCAGTAAGTGCGATCATGGCTACGAAATACACAAGCTGCATCTCAAAAGGTATTGAACCATTCCATTCTTGCCAGCATACCAATGCCAATCCAAGGATTGCATTTAGCCAGGTAAGCTTGGAAAAAGTGGAGGAGCGGTTCAAGGCAGTTGATTTAAAGATGAAAATATAAATGAAAGGCCCATGTGTTAACATAGGCCTTTACATTTAATATGCGTGTCTCTCTTATTTAGATTCAGAGCGGCTTAGTGCATAGATAACAAGACCAAAACCAATCTTGTTTACAGCATCACCAATGTTGTAGATGATGTCCATGTTCAACCCGCCAATTCCTAATGATTCAGCAGACATACCGAAAAGACCACCTGGTGTACCAACAATGTAACCCAAAGGATAGATAGCCCATCCTACAAGTACAAACCATCCAAGTGTTTTGTTTGCTTTAGCAACGGCTGGAGATGCAGCAGTAGCAAGTTTTGCAACTTCGCCAAACCATACAAGGTATACGATGTAGAAGTAAGCAGCACCGCTGATTACACCCCAAAGTACACTCTGGTCGCTGTAAATTGTTTCACCGAAGTAACCGGTAACCAACATTACAACTGAAGCAAAAATGAGTTTCCACAACAATGAGGTTGTACCACCAGATTTTTTGGTAATCAAGTAGAATTCAACGCACATCAAAGGAACAGTCAACAACCAGTCTACATAACGGAAGAAGGTTGGAGAATCACCACCTGTTTCGAGGTTGTAGCCTCTCATGTAGTAATAGTGAACTGCTGCAATGAAAGTGA
>CAZVYI010000084.1:0-6933 GCA_964631755.1 uncultured Sphingobacterium sp.
ATCATATTACAAAGATACTGTATCTATCCATTATAGAGTAAGTCGTAGTACTCAGCAGCCATCCTGTTGGAATCAAACCTAAAACGAACATCTTTCATTCCATTTTGAACTACTTCTCTCCAGGTATGAGGTGCATCATAATACAATGGTAGTACTTCTTCTTGTAGTATGCGATACATTTCATCAAGATCATATTGGTCCTGATCTTGTACGTGCATGTTCTCATAATCAACAGGCGGCACAATAAATCCGTTGTTGCCATGGTTGATGAATTCAACTATCCATCCATCGTTGGTTGAAACGTTTACAGCTCCATTCATTGCAGCTGTCATACCACTTGTACCAGAAGCCTCACGAGGAACACGAGGATTGTTCAACCAGGCATCAGCAGCCTGTTTTAATCTTTTACTCAAGCCCAATTCATATCCTGTACACACAGCCATATTGCTATAGCCTTTACTCAAATGGACCAAGTGATTGAACTCAGAAATAGCTGGATAATCAACAGGATAAGGTTTTCCTGCCCAGATCATTTGAACAGGATATTTTTTATTACTCAGCAAAGCTTCAAATCTTTCACGGTCCCTTGTAAGCATGTCTGCTCTTTTGTAACCCGCAAAACGACGTGCCCAAACTATAGTGAAAACATCAGGGTCCATTAATTTGCCTGTTTGATCTGCAACCAAATCAAAAGCTCGTTTTTTCAAGTAACGTTTACGATCAATGAATCTTTCATCGTTCTGCTCGTCCATGGAAAAATACAATTGCTTATCTGCCCAGTATCTCCAGTTTTGAGAATTGGTAATGTGAATAATGGGACAAACACCTTCGTGCTTGTTCCACATTTTGCGACTCACATGCCCGTGTAATTCTGATACAGCATTTGACAGACGTGCAAAACGCAATGCCACCAAAGAATGATTAAACTGATCGTCTTCCATTCCGGTAATCTCTCTCACCTTTTCCAATGGCATTCCACAGAAATAAGACATTTTATTACACAAATAGATATCGTGCTTTTCATTACCTGCTTCTTCAGGTGTATGTGTAGTAAAAACTAGTTTCTTTTTCAAGTCAGCCAGGTCACCCCCATTCTTGTTCAACAAATAGAAGGCTGAAGAGATGGCATGTGCCTCGTTTAAATGATAGACATCTGGTTTGAAACCCAATTCCTCAACAAGCTTAGCACCTCCAACACCCAACAGTATAAACTGAGCAACTTTAGTCGCCACATTTGCATCATAGAGACGGTGGGTGATGGTCTGAGATACATAATCATTTTCCGGACAATCTGTACTCAACAAGAAAAGAGGAGCTGAATTAAATGTTGATGGATTGAGGTAAAAAGCTTTCACCCAAACAGGTGCATCGTGAATCATTATCTGAAACTTGATACCAGTATCTTCGAGGAAATTATAGATTTTTTCATTCCATTGCACCTGCAAGGTTTGATCCTGGTTTCTTGCTTGATCGTAATAGCCATACTTCCAAAGGATACCCACACCAATTAAATTCTGACGCAACTCATAAGCACTTCTCAAATGAGAACCAGAGAGGAAGCCCAATCCACCACTGTAAATCTTTAAAGGCTGATGAATAGCAAACTCCATAGAGAAGTAAGCTACTTTTTTATTGTATTTTGAATCAATAGCGTAAGGGAGCGAGTAATTTCTAAAATCTGTCATCCTTAGAACATTTTATGAATCTGCAAGATACCGCAAATTTTTGCATAAACGCTGATTTAAAGTGTATTTTATACACATCTACAGATGGGAAATCCACTTTTGCACCAATAAATTCAATTACTTTGTAAAAAACAACCTATGCGCAAATTCGCAATTTTGATAGCCATTGCCTTGGTGTTTGCTGCTTGTAATCAAGCAGAAAAAGATATCAACACTGCTGAAGATCTTGAAGCAACTGATTTCATTTTTTCTTTTCCAGATAAGCCCCTACCCATACAATACAATACAAAGGAGTTGAATAAAAAGGAATCAGACAGTTTTTACATCAAAACTTCTGTTGTTACAAAGTTTATTCCAGATTCAGTTTTCAAGAAAGATTTTTCTCAATTAAAGAAGACCCGTTTTTTTAGAAAAGCAAGGTATAAAGCAGATGAAACAAATGAAACCTATCTTTTTTTAACTGCTGAAGAAAAAAATAACAAAAAGTTGTATCTGTTATGCTTTAATGAAAAAAATGAATTTGCAACGGCAATGAAATTGATAGAAAAAACAAATGAGGCAGGGACTACAATGGAAGGTGGAATTGACAAAAGACTCACTATTATCAAAACAAAATATAAAGAGACTGTAGAAAAAAAATCTTACTACGAAAAAAGTGCTTTTGTGTACAACACTGAGGGGCTATTCACGCTAATCCTCACTGAAAGCAATGCCCCTTTGGAAAAAGGAATTGTTTTCAACCCCATAGACACTTTAAGCAAGAAAAACCAATTGTCTGGAGACTATAAAATAGATGAGAACAACTTTGTCTCTATCAGAGATGGCGCTAAAGCAGGAAAACTTCAGTTCTTCATTCACATTGAAAAAACTGGGGGAAAATGCAGCGGAAGTCTTCGCGGGGATTTAATACAAATCAAACCGAAAGTATTTCATTACAGCAAAGCAGATGACCATTGTGTTCTTGAATTTAGTTTTAGTGGAAAAAGATTACAAGTCCGTGAACTCGAAGCATGTGGAAACCACAGAGGTGTTAGATGCAGTTTTGATGGAAAATACAACAAGCGATAGACTAGATTCAAATATTAATCGATTATTTGACCAGCCAATACATCTTCAAAGGTCTCACGTTTTCTAATCAATCTTAAGTTGTGTTGATCAGCTAAAACCTCTGCTGGCCTTGCTCTGGAATTGAATCTGCTGCTCATTTCAAACCCGTAGGCACCTGCATTATTGAATAACAAAATATCATTGGGACGTACTTCATTCAATTCTCTATCCCAGGCAAACGTATCAGTTTCACAAATATTCCCCACAACATTATAGGTTTTTATCTCACCGTCAGGATTAGAAATATTTGAGATTTTGTGATAAGCGTCATAGAACATAGGTCTTATCAAGTGATTGAATCCACTATTGACACCAACAAATGTTCGTGAAGGACCCTGCTTCAAAATATTTGCTTTCACCAGAAAGTAACCACATTCACTTACAAGATATTTGCCAGGCTCAAACCATACTTTGAAAGTCTTGCCTGTTTTCAATGTATGCGCTTGAAGTGTTTCAGCCATTTTTTCTCCTAACAATTGCATGTCAGTCGTAACTTCTCCTTCTTTATAAGTCACCTTGAACCCACCTCCTAAATCAACAATTGACATTTCAGGGAAATGTTCAGATAACCCTAGTAATAAATCTAAACCTTTGATAAAAATTTCGGCATCCTTGATCTCACTTCCAGTATGCAAATGCAACCCTTTGATCTGAATCCCAGTCGATTTTCTTATCGCTATAATTTGATCCACATGATTAACTGAAATGCCAAATTTAGAATCAATATGTCCAGTTGAAATTTTAAGATTTCCACCGGCCATGATATGTGGATTCAACCTAACAATGACTGGATAAGCAGGTCCAAAATGCTTGCCAAATGACTCAAGCAAATTCAAATTATCAATATTGATATTGACCTTCAAGGCTGTCGCCTCCAGATATTCTTCCAGCGCAACACTGTTTGGTGTAAAAATTATTTTATCAGAAGGAACACCGGCAGTCAATGCCATTTTTACTTCATTGATGCTTACACAGTCTACACCAGATCCAAGGGCATTTAGAACTTTTAACACATTAACATTGGTCAGTGCTTTACAAGCGTAAAAAACCTGAACATCACTTTTCCCAAAAGCATTTACCAATTTATTGTATTGATCTCGAATCCTTTGAGCATCGTAAACATACAATGGTGTTTCAAATTGCTCAACAGCTTTCAACAATAATTCGTTTGTAAGAATAGAATCCATTTTAATGCTTTAGGATTCAGTAGAGTCAATATTTTCATCACCATCAACTTGAAGCTCATTTGCTGTGTCTTCATTTTGAACAATAACTTCTGGTGATTGGTCTGCATCAACTTCAAAATGTTCTGCATTAACCAAGGTTGGCATAACCACTTGCTCTGCCAGCACTTCACTTATTTTGGGTAACTCCTCCGAACTGTTGATGCCAAAATAATCCATAAAATGCCTTGATGTTGTATAAATCAAAGGCTTGCCCACCATTTGTTCATTTCTACCAGCAATAACGATGAGTTCTTTCTCAAGTAATTTCTGAATGGAGTAATCGCAATTAACCCCTCTGATGGCTTCAATTTCAGACTTGGTGATGGGTTGCTTGTATGCAATAATGGCCAAAGTCTCTAAAGCAGCTGTTGAAAGTCGCTTTAAGAACTTATCTCCGTTCAATTGAACAATGGTCTGATGAAATTCTTTTTTTGTAAGGAATTGTAATCCTCCGCCACTTTCTCTCAACTCAAAAGGAAAAAACTCAGAGGCATATTTTTCTTTAATTCCTTCGATAGAAGTTTCAACCTGATCAATTCCAACTTTATCATCTAAAAAACCAAAAGCATTATTAACCAATTCGGTAAGTTCAATTGCCGTTAATGGCTTTTCACTTGCGAAGATCAAAGCTTCGATGTGGTTAATAAGGTTGGCTATTTCCATTGCTAAGTCTATAAATTATCGGATTACTCCGGTTGAAGATCAAATAAATGTAAGTCAATTTTTTTTAACCTTGTAAAGCAGCAGCACCACTCACAATCTCAGTAAGCTCTGTTGTAATAGCAGCCTGACGAGCACGGTTATATGAAATCTTCAGACTCTTAAGCAACTCATTCGCATTTTCCGATGCTTTATCCATTGCGGTCATTCTTGCACCATGCTCTGAAGCATTACAATCCAATACTGCTTTATACAGCTGTGTATTTAAAATTTTAGGCATCAACTCTGCAATCAACTGATTTTTTTCTGGTTCAAAAATAAAATCAGACTTTTTTGATTGGCTTCCCTTCTCAGCTTTATTCTTTGGAATAGGTAAAAAAGGTTCGGATATGTAAACCTGAGTTGCTGCATTTTTGAATTCACTGTACACAATTTCAACAGCATCGAACTCTTTTTGAGCAAATGCCTGAACAGCAGCTTGAGCACATAACTGGACTGCTCCAAATGAAAGTTTCATGAAGATATCTTTAAACCTTACATCCACGGTATAACCTCTCTTCTGAAAAAACTCTGCACCCTTTTTGCCAATAGCCCATATGGTTAGGTTACCGGAAGCATGTTGTGCTGCATATTTTTCTTTGATGGTTGCCAAAGCCATTTTCTGAATATTGGCGTTATATGCACCACACAAACCACGATCGCTGGTAATGACGATCATCAAAACTTTTTTCACTTGCCTTTCCTCTGCAAGTGTCATGTTACTTCCACCTTCTGTGTTGCTAACAATATTACTCAACATCTCCTGTAACTTAGATGCATAAGGACGCATCTGGATAATTGCATCCTGAGCACGACGTAATTTTGCCGCACTCACCATTTTCATCGCTTTGGTAATTTGCTGTGTGGATTGAACCGATTTTATCCTGTTCCTGACTTCTTTCAACTGACCAGCCATGGGTTTCTAGAATTTGGGTGCAAAGGTAGTAAAAAACGGACTATTTCTGAACCATCACCCGCTTAATCAGTTGTTCTCCTGTTTCAGGTACAAGCAGGTGGACATTGTAAATGCCATTACCAGATAAATGGAGCATAAATACTTGATCTGTAATACCTTTCCCTTCATTTACAATCCTGCCCAACTGGTCAGTAACTCTATAATTCATCTTTTTAGCTCCTGGATTTCTGCTGATTGTAACCCTCCCAGTTGTGGATTGTACATCAATTTCAATTGGAGTGCCTGTATTGAATTTAAGCAGCCTGATTTCACTAGAACTGAGTTTACCATCGAGGTCCTCTTGAACAATACGGTAATAAGCATATGTTTCTGAGGGAACACTTTCGGTAAAGCTGTAGTTTAAGGGGGCAGAAGAATATCCATTTACTGCTTTTGAATACACATATCCAATTTTTTGGAACTTCCCCTGGGAGGACATGCCTGCTCTTTGAATGATAAAACCTTTGTTTTGTTGCTCAAATTCAGTTGACCAATTCAACAGTACCCTTTGTTCAGGCAAGTGACGGGCATTAAATTGAGTCAGTTTCACTGGCAAGACTGATGCCACAATTTCAAGCATGGTAAATCGACTAAAAGTGGTCACCCCATTGGCTATACCAAAGCCTTCTGCCAGTGTGCTTCCTGCATCAGTACTGTTTTGTGCTGCATCTAATCCAACAGCCACTTCCCAGGTACTCCCATTATAATGTCCCACTTTATAATAACTGACATTTGTTGCATTTGCAAAATAATTTCCTCCACCAGCACTTTTGTAATGCAGTTTTACATTCAATCCTGAAGCATTAGCCACCAATGAACCGGGCGTTATATTCCAGTATTCAGGTGCTACTTCTCTGATGTTATTGTTTTTCTGTGTTGTATTGAAAGCAGTTTCATGATAGGAAACCATCACATCATCAGTAGTTGATGCAACTGGGAATGTTATAGCCACTGGATCATACAATGCAACCGAAGGTTTTCCAATAGGATAACTAAATATGTAATTTGTATTTCCGTTAGTCCCAACTTTTTTAACAGCACCTCTTATATATGAAGCATTGGACGCACCAGTGACTGTTGCACCATTGCCTATACTGACAAACTTATCGGTTGCAGGAAGAAGATAGCCTGAAGTGAGTGTAAGATTATTTGTAACCTCTATGGATTGATTAAGTGTAATATTTGATCCGGAATTAACTGTCAAATTCACAAAAGAGGTAACCGAAGTACCACTGACAGTATGTGCACCTGTGCCAAAAAT
>CAZVYI010000085.1:0-6894 GCA_964631755.1 uncultured Sphingobacterium sp.
TATGGCTGTTAAAATTCGACTCCAGCGTCACGGAAGCAAGAAAAGACCATTTTATTTTATCGTTGTTGCTGACGCACGTGCTCCCCGCGATGGTAAATTCATTCAAAAGATTGGTACTTACAATCCGTTGACTCATCCCGCAACAGTATTGATTGATCGTCAAAAATCATTGGAATGGTTAGGTAATGGTGCACAACCAACTGACACTGTTCGCAAAATCCTTTCTTCAAAAGGCGTTTTGTTCCTCAAGCACCTTTTACGTGGTGTTGACTTGGGCTTGTTTGATCATGCAACTGCAATGAACAAGTTCGAAGCATGGCATCAGGAACAAGAAGCTAAAAGCAAAGCACGCCAGGAAGCTGCTATGCGTGAGCGCCGTCAAAGACGTAATGCTCCAAGACCAGCTGCTGCAAGACCTGCTCAGCCTGCTGCTTCAGAAGAGCCTTCAGCTGAATAAGTTCACTCAACAATATTTCAGAAAGCCTCGTATCTTACGGGGCTTTTTTATGTATGGAAAATTACCTGACGATAGGAAAAATTGCAGCCACTTTTGGCGTTAAAGGCGAGCTCGTACTTGCCCATCATCTTGGAGAAGACGCCTCACTGGAGGGAGTCTCTGCCTTATTTATTGAGGAATCAATGGGCAAATTCATTCCTTATTTTCTGGTATCTGCAAAACCACGTACTGAAGAAGAAATGTTGGTTGTCTTGGAAGGGTTTGATACACCTGAGAAGGCCAAGAAATTTGTAAAAAAGAAAGTATGGCTCAGAGAAGCTGATGTAAAAAAGTCAGCATCTACCTCTGCTCCAATATCTTTGCTGGGATTTTCTATGTTTGAAAAGAAAAAGCTGTTGGGAAAAGTTGTGGAGGTAATTGAGCAACCTACCCAATTGTTATTGTGTATCATGGTGAATGAGAAAGAAGTGCTGGTCCCCATCAACGAAACCACACTTGAAAAGATTGATCATAAAAATCAGAAAATATTTGTTGTTTTACCTGAGGGTCTGCTTGATATTTATCTAACTTGATGTTGTCTTTACTGCAACGTGACAGCACATCAAAACTATATAGCGCACTTTGATCTGGATGCATTTTTTGTTTCTGTTGAACGCATCCTGGACCCTTCACTTGTTGGAAAACCTCTTATTCTTGGAGGATCCAAAGATAGAGGGGTGGTTAGCACATGTAGTTATGAAACCCGAAAATATGGAGTTCACTCTGCAATGCCAATGTCAAGAGCAGTTGCACTTTGTCCACATGCTATCGTCATGAAAGGCTCAAAGGGTCAATACAGTAAGTTCTCACAATGGGTAACTGATATCATTGCTGCAAAGGCACCTGTTTATGAAAAGGCCTCAATAGATGAATTTTATATCGACCTGACGGGAATGGATAAATTTTTTGATCCATTGCAATGGACTGTTGACTTGAGAAATGAGATCATTGAAACAACTAAACTGCCTATTTCATTTGGACTCGCTTCTAATAAGATGGTGGCAAAAATGGCCACCAATGCTGCAAAGCCCAATGGGTATTTGCAAGTGCTGCCTGGTAAAGAAAAAGAATTTCTTGGTCCACTTTCAGTTGGTGAAATTCCTGGTGTAGGTGAGCAGGGACTCAAAACTTTAAATAGCCTTGGAATACTCTACATTCATCAACTGGCTGAGTATCCTGTTCACCTCCTTGAACAATACTTTGGGAAATATGGTGCAGTGCTATCTCAAAAAGCGAATGGAATTTATCAAGGAACTGTAGACAATTACCATGAAGCAAAATCAATTTCTACAGAACATACTTTCTTTGAGAATATCAATGATGAGCAATCCTTATTAGGGGAGTTGTTGCGGATGACCGAAAAACTGTCCCACGAACTTCGGGAAGAACAAAAAATGACTAAGTGTGTGGCGGTAAAAATCAGGTACCCCGACTTCCAAACACACACCAAGCAAATAGCTATCAATCCTAGCTCTTATGATGATGAACTCTATGCGATAGTCAAAGATTTATTCAAACAGTTATACGACACAAAACAATCTATTCGACTTATAGGGGTAAGGTTTACTGATCTCACTGCAGCTTCAGTGCAAACCAATCTCTTCGACAACAAAATCAAAAAAGCCAATCTCTATGACGCCATTGATCAGGTAAAAAACCGATTTGGAAAAAAATCACTGGGTAGAGGTAAATAACATCTTTAACAGCTTACTCTGCTGAAACCCTCAAGGAATCGTTATCTTTGTATGATGTTGCCGACAACAAAACCAAATATCAGGACATTCAGTAAGGAAGAAATTGGAGAGTATCTCGAATCCATAGGGGAAAAGAAATTCCGTTTGCAACAAATATGGGAATGGTTATGGGAGAAACATGCCTTTGATTTTCAATCAATGTCCAATCTTTCTAAAGATTTGCGTACCAAACTGGAAGAAAAATTCTCTTTTCCATCACTTTCCGTTGATACAACCCAATACAGTGAAGACGGTACGGTGAAGTCGCGTTTTAAAACATATGATGGTCATAAAGTTGAAGGAGTTCTTATCCCGACTGAAGAGCGTCTCACTGCATGTGTGTCCTCACAGATTGGATGCAGCTTATCATGTAAGTTTTGCGCTACGGGTTATCTTGATCGAAAAAGGAACCTCAATTTTGATGAAATATACGATGAGGTTGTTTTAATTAATCAACAGGCCATGGAAATGAGGGATAAAAAACTCACCAATATCGTTTTCATGGGAATGGGTGAACCGCTGTTGAATTATAAGCATGTTTTAAAGGCTATCGAAAGAATCACTGCTCCAGATGGAATGGCGATGAGTCCACGACGAATAACAGTTTCCACTGCAGGTGTTGCCAAAATGATCAAGCAGTTGGGAGATGACCAAGTCAAATTCAAACTTGCACTTTCATTGCATGCAGCAAATGATAGAAAAAGAAATGAAATCATGCCTATCAACGAGACGAATGATTTGAGTTCTCTGGTTGATGCGCTGAACTATTTTCACAAGAAAACAAAAAATGAAATCACGCTGGAGTATATTTTGTTTGATGGATTTAACGATTCGCCAGAAGATGCAGCTGAGTTGATCAAAGTGTATCGCCAGGTTCCAGCTGATTTGGTGAACATCATTGAATACAATCCAATCGACTTTGCAAGATTTAAAAAGCCGACCGAAGAGAAAACAATGGCATTTATGCAAATTCTAGAAAAGAACAGAGTAAATGCAAGATTGAGAAGGAGTCGCGGTAAAGATATTGATGCAGCGTGCGGACAATTAGCGAATAAATAATTTTTAATACTACTGTTGAAAAACAGCAAATCAACAATCATGAAAAGAACAGACAATTTTTCAAAATTTGCAGCGAAGAAAAAGAACAGTGCAATAAAAGAAGAGTTCAGACAGGAAAAGAAAAAGTTTAAAAAAGAAAGGTCTGAAGCCATTGAGAAAAAAAAGATTGAAAAACGTGCACTTTCAATCGATAAGAAAGCTAAACCAGATAACCGTTCTGAATCCAGTGATCACCAGCCTGTACTCACTATCCGGAAAGTTGATAAATCAATGCCGCTGAATAAATATGTGGCACATTGTGGCATCTGTTCACGCAGAGATGCTGTCCCGATGATCAAAGAGGGAAAAATCAAAGTCAATACAACAGTAATTACTGAACCAGGTTACAAAGTAACCCCAGAAGACGAAGTCTTCTTTGCGGGTAAAAAAATTATACCTGAAAAAAACCTGGTTTATATTTTACTCAACAAGCCGAAGGATTATATCACTACACTCGAAGATCCTGAAGGAAGGAAAACAGTGTTGGACTTGTTGAGAGGTGCAACCAATGAAAGAATTTTCCCAGTGGGTAGATTGGACAGAAATACAACTGGTGTATTGTTGCTGACGAATGATGGCGATCTCACTCAAAAATTATCTCATCCTTCTCATGAAGTAAAGAAGATCTACGAAGTGAAACTGGATAAGCCATTGGGAAAGGTGGATTTTGAAAAAATATTGAATGGGTTACAACTGGATGATGGTTTTGTGAGAGCTGACTCATTGGCTTATACTGATCCTAAAGACAAGGCCGTGATCGGAATTGAATTGCACAGTGGCAGAAACAGGGTCGTGAGAAGAATGTTTGAGTTTCTGGGTTATGATGTTAGAAACCTCGATCGTGTAATGTTTGGAAACCTCACGAAAAAGAATGTTGAACGTGGAAAATGGAGATACCTGAATGAGAAAGAAATCAGGTTGTTGAAATTCATGAACAGCTCATTCATCAAAAAACAGAAAGTGTGAGCCACGGTTTTCCTGAAATAGTATTTGCTAATGACGATTTGATAGCAGTGAATAAACCTTCAGGATGGCTTTCTATTCCTGATAGGCATGATCATGAATTGATCTCGGTGAAAACATGGCTAGAAGCCAAAGGGGATAAAGTCTTCATCATTCACCGTATTGATAAGGATACCAGTGGATTGATTGTGTTTGCAAAGCATGCTGAAGCACACAAGTATTACAATACTCTTTTTCAAAACAGAAATTTAGAGAAAACATATTTTGGCCTTGCCGCAGGCACCTTTAACCATGAACAGGGTTTATGTGATCAGCCTATTGAAGAACATCCTGTAGTTGCAGGCAAAATGCGTGTTGGGAGAAAAGGGAAGTCGGCATTAACGCATTATTTTGTGGAGGAGCAATTCAAAGGTTATAGCTTGATGCGTTTTGTGATTGAAACCGGAAGAACACATCAGATTCGAGTACACATGCAAAATATTGGTCATCCACTTGCATGCGATCCTTTGTATGGATCAGGTGATTTTATTAAACTTTCATCATTTAAAAAGAAGTTCAACCTCTCTAAAAAAGATGAAGAAGAAAGGCCTTTGTTGGCCAGACTTGCATTGCATGCATACAGCTTATCGTTTGTGGACAGACAAGGTGCTGAAATCACATTGACTGCTCCGCTTTCCAAAGACATGGAAGCATGCCTAAAACAAATGAGGAAGTGGGCTAAGCTTTAAGCAATTGGACCAACTGCTGGAAGTTAAGTTCATCTTGTTTTCCAGATTCAAGATGCTTTACAATGATTGTTCCTTTTAGCATTTCATCACTCCCCAAGATTATTATATAAGGAATTGATTTTTTTTCAGCGTATTTGAATTGCTTATCAAACTTCACTTGCTCATGATAGAGTTCACAGGCAATTCCTTCACTTCTCAATTCTTCAGCCAAAGAAAGCAAGGCTTGTTGTTGTGCATCTCCTGTATTAAACAGAAGTGCAGTAGTTCCCCTTTGAATATTTTCTGGAAACACTTTGAGTTCTTCCATTACATCGTAAATGCGATCAACGCCAAATGAAATACCAACGCCTGCAATTCCTTTCACGCCAAACAATCCGGTAAGATCATCGTACCTGCCACCGCCACCAATGCTTCCCATTTGAACGTCATTCGCTTTTACTTCAAAAATGGTACCGGTATAATAATTCAATCCCCTGGCCAATGAAGGGTCAATAACCAAGTTGGGTTTTTGTTTGCTGTTGTTGCAAATGGACAGTAAACTTTTAAGTTCTGATATGCCTTCTACGCCAATCGGAATTGTACTGAAAAGATTCTCCAGCTGTTGAATTTTTTCATCATTATTTCCTGCAATCGAAATATAAGATTCAACTGAAGCAATTTGCTCCATGGAAAGGCCTTTTCCCGTCAATTCGTCTTTTACTTTTTCAATGCCAATTTTATCCAGTTTATCAATAGCAATGGTAATGTCCATCATCAACTCTTCTCCACCACATAAGGCAGATAGGGCAGTTAATATTTTTCTGTTATTGATGTGTATGCTAACTGGCACATTGAGTTTTGAAAAAACGTGACTGTATATCAATGCTAATTCGGATTCATGCAGTAATGAACTGCTTCCAGCAATATCAGCATCACATTGCCAGAACTCACGGTATCTGCCCCTTTGAGGCCTGTCGGCTCTCCATACCGGTTGCATCTGGTATCTTTTAAATGGCAGAGCAAGCTGGCCATGGTTCATGGCTACATATCGTGCGAAGGGAATTGTTAGGTCGTAACGCAGAGCTCTTTCCGTAATACCTTTATTGGTCTTGCCTTCTAAAACACTTTGAAAATCTCTTGTTGCTGCTTCTCTTTTTTCAGGATTATTCAATCCGTTATTCAGGACTTTAAAGATCAGTTTGTCGCCTTCTTCACCATACTTTCCAAGTAAGGTTTCCGTATTTTCCATTGCCGGTGTTTCCAAAGGCTCAAAGCCATACAATTCAAAAGTTGATTTGATGGTTTGTAAAATATAATTCCGTTTGCGCAAAATTGCAGCGGAAAAATCACGGGTGCCTTGTGGAATAGATGGCTTCATGGCTGCAAAGTTAATGTTGTTTTGTGGATGTGTGGAACTCAATCAATTTATTGCATGCGTCATCTATTAATTCGTAAACTTCATGGTAAGCACCCATAGATTTCGACCAGGGATCTGGCACATCCATATCTGCAGAAGGGAAGGCGTAGTTAAGTAAGAGTTTTACTTTTTCAGGATTGTATTTTTTCCCTGCGATGTACCGCATATCTCTCATTACATCAGCCGCCATTGGAATGATTAAGTCAAAGTTGTCCATGTCTTCTGCCTTAAATGGTCTTGATTTTTGATAAGAGATATCAATCCCGTTTAATTTACACACCGATTGGGATGACGGATGTGGAGGCTCACCATTATGAAGTCCATTGGTTCCTGCGCTGTCCACTTTCCAATTGAGTCCCATTTCTTTGCATTTGCCGGCCAAAATACCTTCAGCAATAGGGCTTCTGCAAATATTACCCAAGCATACCATCAAAACCTTCATGACAATTTTTTTACAAATTTAAGTTATGGATTCTCATG
>CAZVYI010000086.1:0-6829 GCA_964631755.1 uncultured Sphingobacterium sp.
GCCTCAGAATTGGTATCAAAATCCCAAATCGTATGATCCAAATCAAAAAAAAGCTGATCGTATTTATTCTGTTTCATGCTTTGCAAAGCTAAGCAAGGAAGAGTTCTTAACTTCGAAAAAAATTACTCCATGAAAGTAGTCATTACTGGTGCTTCACAAGGATTAGGAAAATGCATGGCTGAGCATTTTGCAAAGGACGGACACGACCTGTTTTTATGTTCCAGGAACATGGACAAATTACAGTCTTGGCAATCAAAACTGATGTCTGATCATGGTGTACAAATTACCAGTTTCAATGTTGATCTATCAACAGAGACAGCAGTAAAACACTTTGCTGAACAGGTTTTGAAAGCGACCGATCATGTAGATATTCTCATCAACAATGCTGGAACTTATGAACCAGGAAGCACCTATAATGAGCCAGATGGGCAATTGAAAAAGGTAATGGACTTGAATCTATTTTCAGCATATCACCTAACGCGAGCTTTACTACCTGGTATGATAAAAAGAAAAAAGGGACACATCTTTAACATGTGCTCTATTGCAGCATTAAAAGCTTACGATAATGGTGGGGCTTATAGCATAAGCAAATGGGCGCTTACTGGTTATACAAAGAATTTAAGAGAAGAGATGAAGCCTCATAACATAAAAGTCAGCATGATTCATCCCGGGGCAACCTATACCCCATCATGGGAACAGTCGGGTATAGACCCAAAGCGATTCATGACTCCTGACGATGTTGCACAAATGGTACTTACTTCTTGCAAATTATCAGATCAGGCATGCGTTGAAGAAATCATCATGCGACCGCAGCTAGGGGACATCATCTAGCATTATTCTTCACTAAACTTATATCCAACACCCCTAACAGAATGAAAATGTTTGGGCTCACGAGGATCGGGTTCGAAGTATTTCCTAAAACTAAGAATGAAATTGTCGATTGTCCTGGTTGTTGGAAAAACCTGATAGCCCCAAACGGACTGAAGAATTTTCTCACGGGAAACTACTTCGTTCTTATATTCAATCAATAGCTTTAACAACATCACTTCTTTCTTACTTAAACTTAAGTTCTCACCTCGGGTATTGACTGCAGTCTGTGCTTTAAAATCAATTGAATTTCCTCCAAAGGAAAATTGATCTCCGATAGTTGAACTTACTTGCAACTTTCTGTTTTTTTCAATGAGCTTCTCTATTCTCAACAACAGTTCCTCAAGATTGAAGGGTTTTGTAAGGTAGTCGTCTGCTCCTCTTTTAAGACCGGTAACTCTATCTGTACTACCAGACCTTGCACTGAGCATAAGGATTGGAGAATCTATATTTTGCAAACGAATACTTTCACAGACATCAAAACCATCAATTTCAGGCAGCATCACATCCAGTATAATAAGGTCAAAATACCCTTCCTCTACTTTTTTTAATGCGATGGCACCATTTTCAGCACAAGTAATATCGTAACCTTCAAGTTCAAGGTTGAGTTTAAGTGCCTCTTGCAGATTTTCTTCATCTTCTACAATTAAAATAGCAGCTTTGGATTCCCCCATTAGGATTCGTGTTTTGGTAATACAATTTTAAAAATACAACCTTGCGGTTGATTATCACTTAACATGAGTTGACCTTTATGGTCTTCTATAATTTTTGTACTGAGGTAAAGTCCTAGTCCAGTTCCCTTCGTTTTTCTAATCTGCTCATCTTCCAAACGGTAAAATTTTTCAAAGACTTTCGACTTATCCTTATCCGTTATCCCAACACCAAAATCAGTAACGGCAATTGTAACCTCGTCATTGGTATCGTTGAGTGTAACCTTAATTGGGGTAGTATTGGGTGTATATTTTATAGCATTTTCAATAAGGTTGTTCAAAACAAGACGAATGAGAAACTCCTCACCAAAACATTCAACTTCATCAGGTACTTCAATGTCAAATTTACGCGATGGATATCTTTTTGTGAAAGACCCAACTGCCATCATTATCATATTTGAACAATTGAAATCTTGTTTATTGGATTGATATCCGCCAGATTCCATTTGAGAACTCAACAAAATATTATTACAGAGCATATCCAGCCGCTCGGTCTCATTAATGGCATCTCCTAACAGCTTTTGCTGTTTTTCTTCACTCAGCTGGTGTCTTTTCATGGTCTCAAGGCTGAGTTTGGTTACGGCTATTGGAGTTTTGAGTTCATGTGTTACAGCCAGCATAAAATTCTTTTGCTGCAGATGATAACGGATTTGTCTTCTTACGGCCCCATAAACAAAGATGGCGCCAAAGGCTGTGAATATCAGAAAGGTCATACCTTCTCCTATAAACTGTTTCGCATTCCTGTCGTGAGCATCTTGAACCTCATCTAATGAAATCTCACCTCCATATCCTTTCTGAATTTGTTCTTGCTGAAAAGCCAGCATCTGGTCATTTTGCTGGTCGAGTTCATAATACCACCATCCCAGTGCTGCAATTAAATACACCAGTAGCAACCAGTATACATAAATGATTATTTTAAGCGGAATACGGTCGAATAAGTTTTTCATCTCATTTGACTTTTTCAATCCTGAGACCAACATTATATACATGATCCAGCGGTTCTACCCTCATGTCATGTCCAATACTAATGGTATACTGTCCGGTTTTCCTAAATCTCACCGGCTCCCTGTACAACAAAACACGATGATCAAAGATATCATCCATTCCAGATCCCAGCCACTTGTTTTGATTTGCCAATGGAATATCAAATCTATCTTTTCTCACTACACTATCCCCGGGTAACTTACTATTGAGCCTGATCCATACATTATTGAATTCATAAGCATCTCCATGTCTGATTAAAAAATAGACCTGATAGCTTGAAACTGTATCCTTTACTTCAAAAACAAATGCTGGTTGCTGGTTAGCAGACCAGGCATTACCTTCCATGAAATATACCTTTTCGTACAGTCCCGTTTCACTGCACGCAGAAAAAAACAAAGCAAGGATAATGATCTGAAATGACCTGATCAGCATGAGGCAAAGTTATGCATCATTTAGTTATAGGAATCAAAACAAATGGATCAAAGAATATTCAGTACTTGCTCTTTGGCCTTTTCCAGTTCATCTTTCATCTCAACTACGGCTTTTTGAATAGTAGCATCATATGCTTTTGAACCTGTTGTATTGATTTCTCTTCCAATTTCCTGTAAAAGGAAAGAGAGTTTTCTACCTTTTGATACCTCTTCCTCTTGCAGAAGCGTTCTAAAATAATTACAATGATTGGTTAGCCTTACCTGCTCTTCGGTGAGGTCGATTTTTTCAATATAATAGATAAGCTCCTGTTCAAACCTGTTCATATCGACATTTTCTTTTCCCACCTGCTCATCCAGCAACTTTAAAATGGACTCGCGGATTTTAACTTTGCGTGCAGGATCTAGTTCCAGTACTTTTTGCTGACTCTTTTCGATATTTGAAATCCTTCCCAGAAGTTCCTGTTCCAAAACAGTCCCTTCATCCATTCTGTGTTTATTGATCATGATAATGGCATCTTGCAGTGCTGCTTTAAACACATCCCATTCTGATTCAGTGAGCACATCAGTTGAGTTGGCAACTACCTCAGGAAGACGAAGTATTGAAGAGAGTAGCTGACTATCATCTGCATTTAACTGATCAGCCAAAGTCTTTAATTGTTGAAAATAAGATGCCGCAAGATCAAGATTGATTGAAGATGGTTTTGAAGCGCCATTTTGTTTGATAGCAACTGTACACTCAACAGAACCTCTGATTAATTTCTCTGCAAGCAGGCTTCTGATCTCGAATTCATAAGGCTTCAACTGAACCGGCAATTTCAACAAGAGTTCAAATTGCTTGCCATTCAGCGATCGAATTTCAATGATAAAATTCTTCTCATTAATGGTGCGTTCAGACCTTCCATAACCTGTCATCGATCTTAACATAAATAAAATTTAGTGCAATGTAAGTATAAAAAAACAGCGTCCGGTTGAAACCGGACGCTGATATATAGATGGGTTAATAAGTACCGGGAATAAATTCCCTTCACAATATTATAAATATATTTTATCAACAGAAAATATTTTATTGATTATTTTATTCACACTTTCAAACACATTTGTGAATTACCTCTATCTGTTTTTGAAAATCATGCATTGAAAATACTAAGTTGACATAGCAGTATCTTTGTATCAAATCAACTAAAATGAAATTTCCTTCACCTGTTTCTGTATCATGGATTGCATCATTAATCAATGCAAAAATAGAAGGCAATACAAATGGAAATTGTCTGGGTATAAATGAAATTCATAAGGTTGAAGAAGGTGATCTTGTTTTTGTTGATCATCCTAAATACTACAAAAAATGTATTGATTCTGAAGCAACATTTATCATCATCAACCAAAGCACAGAATGCCCGCCACATAAGGCTTTGCTGATTGTAGACGAACCATTTGAAGCCTATCAGAAAATCGTTTCTCACTTCCGACCTTTTCATCTGCAGACAAGTATGATTCATGCATCTGCAAGCATTGGAGAAGGTACAATGGTTGCACCAAATGTTTATATCGGCGAAGATGTTGTGATTGGAAAAAATTGTATCATTCATCCAAATGTTACCATCGCTTCTCATTGTATTATTGGAGATGAAGTAATCATTCAGGCAGGCACAATAATTGGTTCTGATGCGTTTTATTACAACTCAAAAAAGGACAGGTCGGTTTGGTATAAAAAAATGAAAAGTTGCGGAAGAGTTGTTTTGCAGAACTACGTTGAGGTAGGTGCAGGGTGCACAATTGACAGAGGAGTAACACATGATACCATTATTGGAGAAGGAACAAAAATGGATAACATGGTTCATATTGGTCATGATGTTGTGGTTGGTAAAAATTGTTTATTTGCTGCACAAGTGGGTATCGGTGGTGCAACAGTAATTGAAGATGGAGTAATTTTGTGGGGACAAGTTGGTGTTAGTAAAACACTCACCATTGGTGCTAATGCAGTGGTGATGGCACAAACAGGTGTACCTTCTAGTCTAGCAGGTGGTAAAGTATATTTTGGCTATCCAGCTGAAGAAGCTGTTGCTAAAAAAAGAGAGCTGGTTTGGATCAAGAGAATTCCTGAAATGTGGGAAATGCTCAAAAAAGGAAATGCTAAAGAATAGCAATTAAGATCCAGGAAAAGTTGAATCACAATACAACTACATTTTACTTAAATAATAGGAGCAAGATTCTTCAATTGTTTGTTGTAGTGATTTAAATGAAAACCCAGGGAGTGCTTTTAAAATCTTGGTATTATCAAACTTCACAGTCTGCTGAGCTGTCTCTGCTGTCTCTTTGGTCAGCAATGGATCTTGCCCGGTTACCCAACCCTTTATGGCTTCCAATCTCCAGACCAATGCTGCCAGCCAGGGTGTAACCTTTCTGCTTGGTGGCTTTTTTCCAAATCCTTTGGCCATCGCTGTAAACAGTCCGCGGTATGTCCAGTTTTCAGCAGACAAAATAAACCGCTCGGCAGTAATATCACTATCCATCAACATTACCATTGCCTTTGCCACATCCTCACCATCAACAAAACCACTGCTACCTTCTGTATACCAGGGGAATTCATTGTATGCGTTTTTAAATGTAGCGCCAGAACCTGTATGCCAATCACCTTTTCCAAGAATAATAACTGGATTTACAATAACCGCATCCAATCCTTCAGCAATTCCACGCCACACTTCAAGCTCTCCTAAGTATTTGGTTTTACCATACACTGATGGATTAGCGTTATCATCCCATTTCACGTTTTCAGTCACGGTTTGCCCGTTGCGCTTTCTACCCAGAGAAGCTACTGAACTTACATGAATCAATTTTTCAACTCCTGCAGCAAGACATGCATTCACAACATTAGCCGTTCCATCAACGTTGATCTTGAAAAGATCTTTTATGCGTTTTGGACTGAATGAGACCAGGCCTGCACAGTGATATACTTTATCACAATCCTGCATAACCTCTTCTAAAAACACAACATCAAGAATATCACCTTTCACCCAGGTAACCTGAGCTTGTTCTTCTGGATTTAACTGTGGCGGGATTTTCGAACGGTAAATAGCAATTACAGGCTCATTTGTTTTGAGCAATTCACGGATGAGATAAACACCCAGTAAACCTGCAGCACCTGTAACAAGGGTTTTTTTATTCATGATCAAATACCGCTGAACTGTTCAAGGAACCTTACATCGTTCTCGCTAAACAGGCGGATATCGGTAATACCATACTTCAATAATGCTGGCCTTTCCACACCCATTCCAAATGCAAATCCAGTGTATTTCTCCGGATCAATTCCGCAATTTTTTAAAACATTAGGGTGCACCATTCCACATCCAAGAATTTCAAGCCAACCAGTTCTTTTACAAACTGAACAACCATTGCCTTTGCAAAGCAAACAACTGATATCCATCTCAGCACTGGGTTCAGTGAATGGAAAGTAGCTTGGTCTGAACCTTACTTTAACATCTTCACCAAACATTTCTTTTACAAAAAAGTACAGGGTTTGTTTGAGATCTGCGAAGGAAACATTTTCGTCTATATATAAACCTTCAACCTGGTGAAAGAAACAATGTGATCGGGCACTGATGGTTTCGTTTCTATAAACCCTACCCGGACAAATGATCCTGATGGGTGGCTTATTTCTTTCCATTTCCCTGATCTGAACATTGCTGGTATGCGTCCTTAACAATATAGCTGGGTCAGTCGATAAATAAAAAGTATCCTGCATATCTCTCGCTGGATGATTTTCATCCAGGTTCAATGCAGTAAAGTTGTGCCAGTCGTCTTCAATTTCAGGACCTTCTGCCACTGTAAATGAAAGTCGCT